>NZ_FNLC01000001.1:1093796-1458395 GCF_900104065.1 Natronobacterium texcoconense
TATTGCCGCACCGATGGCACTCGTAATGTGGTCGTACCCCGGCGCGACGTCCGTGACGAGTGGCCCGAGGACGTAGAACGGCGCGCCGTCACAGACCTCCTGCTGGCGTTCGACGTTCTCGGCGACCCTATGCATCGGAACGTGGCCGGGTCCCTCGACCATCACCTGGACGTCGTACTCCCAGGCACGGCGGGTGAGTTCGCCGAGCGTGTCCAGTTCGGCGTACTGAGCCTCGTCGCAGGCGTCAGCAAGACAGCCCGGACGCAGACTGTCGCCGAGGCTGAACGTGACGTCGTGTTCGGCGAATATCTCGCAGATATCGTCGAAGACCTGGAACAGCGGGTTCTGCTCGCCGTGTTCCTCCATCCACTTGGCCATGATCGAACCACCCCGGGAGACGATGCCCGTCTTGCGGCCGTTAGTCAACGGCAGGTGTTCCGCCAGAATACCGGCGTGAATCGTCATGTAATCGACGCCCTGCTCGGCCTGTTTCTCGATGATCTCGAGCAGCAGCTCCGTCGTAATCGCTTCGGGACTTCCAGCCTGCTTGACGGCCTCGTACAGCGGCACGGTACCGATCGGGACGGGCGAGTGCTCGATGTGCGCTTCTCGAATCTCGTCCAAGTCGCTGCCCGTCCCGAGGTCCATCACCGTATCCGCGCCGTAGTGGACCGCGGTGTGGAGTTTCTCGAGTTCGGTCTCGAGGTCGCTCGTGGTTTCGCTGTTACCGATGTTGGCGTTGACTTTCGTCGCGAACTCGCGGCCGATGATCATCGCATCGAGGGCGTCGTGGTTCCGATTGGCCGGAATGACAGCCTGACCGTCGGCGACCTGCTTGCGGACGAATTCCGGATCGCGGTTCTCGCGTTCGGCGACGCGTTCCATCTCCTCGGTGATCGTTCCGCTTCGGGCGGCGGCAATCTGGGTGTTCGCCATCGATAACTAGGTTGTACTATTGAGTTATAATAGTTGTCCGGTTGTAAAACGGCAGCTCGGCGTCCGAGACCCGGCGCATCGTCGGCAGTCTCTCGACTTCAGTGACAAGGAAAGTCGCGGCAAGCGGTTCGTGAGCGGGCTATCGGAACTCGACGAACAGGTTCCGTCTGGCGAGAAGGAACCCGAGCAGAAGGAGAGAAGAAACGAGCGCGACCGGACGGGCCGCGTGACTCGCGGCGAGTGACGTGGCGAGCGAGAGGACAGCGCCACCGACCGCAAACGTGACCGCGCCGAGCCACGCGATCAGTCGTCGCTGATACAGGCCGACGGCGATGGCGAGCAAGACGGTTCCGAAGAGCAGAAACCGAACGCTCACGGCCGTCCGTGGCGATGTCCCGTCCTCGACGACGGGGCCGGCAACCCGGACGAGATAGCCGAGAACGAACGCGTATACGCCGATACCCGCCATGACGGCGGCGAGACAGACGATATCGCCGGCCGGGGATCCGCCACCGCGCGACCTGACCAGCGTTCGAAACAATTGCCAGCGATCGGCACCCATTGGTATCGATCACGGAACAGTGATAGAAAAATGTTCTGAGAGTAACATTTCCCTGGCGTCGCTGGACCTCCTCGAGAACGCTGCTCTACTCGAGCGTCTCTATCGGTCCGCCGCGGATTCGGAGCGTCGTCGACGGCGACGCGTCGTCGGGGATCCACACCGAGAGCGTTCCCTCGCCGTCGCCGTCCTCATCGATCGACACCGTCGTCCGTTCGTCCTCGACGGCGAGCCAGTACTCGCCCGGTTCGCCGGACAGCGTCGCGGTCACGTCGACGGTCGTCCCCGGCTGTAGTTCGCCGTCGAACTCGAGCGCCTCGAGTTCGGGCGACTGGGCCTCGAGGTCCACGGTGACGGTGTGATCCATGGTCGTCGTGTAGACGGGAACCTCCTCGTCCTCACCTTTCTCGTTGTTCTCGTCTTCCTCGTCGGGCTCGGTGACGAGAATTTCGACGCCCAGTTCCGCTTCGACGTTCGCGATCCGGTTACAGATCGTCTGTCGGGACGAACCGGCAAAGAGCAGGCCGACGAGTTCGCCGTTCTCGAGGAAGACCGGCGACCCGCTGTCGCCCGGTTCGGACATGTAGCCGGTGACGAGCTGGTCGCGAAAGAGGATCGCTCCCTGCTCGCCGAACTCGACGCGAACACTCGCGCTCGTCGCCTCGACGTCGGCGCTCGTGACGCCGGTGGTACGGCCGGTCTTCGTCACGGTCTCGCCGCGGGGGTCGGCGTACTCCTCTCGGCGAACACCGGTCGGCCAGTCGGCCTCGAGTTCGTAGTAGGTCGCCGACTCCTGCCCCCGGTCGACCGAGCGGGCGGCGACGTCGACCAGTGCTTCGTCCTCGATGGGCACGTACCCGACGAGTTCACCGACTGCATCTCCCTCGTCGCCGCCGTCCTCCGGCGACGGCTGCAGGATCGGTTCGCCGAAGTCGGCCGCATTCGACCGGGCGTAGACGTGGTTGTTCGACAGCCGAACGAGGTCGCCCTCGTCGACGTCGTCGCTCCACGCCGCGGCGCTCGCATCCTCGACGCGTGCCGGATACGGGCCGCCAGTGCCGGCCGTCGAGTCGACGTTGATCTCGCTGACGCCGCCGGGTACGGGCCGGTGGCGGTCCTGTCTCCCTGGCGCGGCTTCCGGCATGGGCTCGAGGACGGAGAGAGCGTCGAACCCCTCCTTGGTCTCGTCGTAGCCGGCGTCGACGACGTCGACGTCGGCATCGTGGCCGGCCTCGACGACCCGCTTTTCGACGTCGTCCTCGTCGTCGAGGCAGTCTTTCGGACGCTTCTGGGAGACGAAGACCGTTACCCGGTTCTCGCTCTCGTCGTAGTCGACGCCGATCACGTTCTCGCACTCGAGGAGGTACTCGTACTCCTGTGTAGCGGGCATCGGTACGCAGAACTATTCGACATTCGAACGGTTATACCTATGCACTATTATAGGAACTCGCGAGAACGAGACGCGTTTCACCTCACTTATGAGGATCCCGATTCGTCTTTCGTCTAGGTGGCCACCAGATGTCCGACTTACCGGACGACTTCGACTGTACGATAACGAACTGGGAGTACATTTACGGCCTCTGTCGGGACGTCAGCGACGACGTCCGCTCCGACGAGTTCGAACCGGACGTCATCGTCGCGCTCGCACGCGGCGGCTGGTTCGCGGGCCGGTGTCTCTGTGACTTCCTCGGGATGGACGACCTGACGAGCCTGAAGATGGAACACTACGTCGGCACGGCCGAGAAATCGGGCGAACCGACCGTCCGTTACCCGATGCCGGAAGGCAGCGTCGAGGGGAAAGACGTGCTGATCATCGACGACATCGCCGACACCGGCGGTTCGATCGAACGCGCCCACGAGTACGTCGACGACCGCGACGCCGGCGAGGTCCGGACCGCCACGCTGCAGTTGCTCGGCACCAGCGAGTACGAACCCGACTACGTCGGCGAACGACTCGAGGAGTGGACCTGGATCGTCTACCCCTGGAACTTCATCGAGGACATGGTCGATCTGATCTCCGGTGTGATGGAGCAGGCAGCGGGCGACTCGTTCACCCAGGAGGAGATCCGCCACTCTCTCGCCGAAGTTCACGGCATCGACCGCATCGAGATGGAAATCGCCCAGCCCGACCGACTCTCGGAAGTGCTCTCGGAGATGGAACGCCGGGGCGTCGTCGCCTCGAGCGGTTCCGAGGAGTGGACGCTGGCCGACGAGTAACGAGCGCGACACTGTTTTCCGATTTTCATCGTCAGGAGAGCAACGGCCGTGCCGCGTTGCCGACGACGAGCAGACTGCAGACCGCGACGGCGCCGGTCGCGACGAGCGGGTTCAGGACTCCGAGCAGTGCCGCTGGAATCACGATCACGTTGTAGACGAGCGCCAGCGCGAGCGTGCTCCTGATCCGACGGCGTGCAGCACCCGCAAGCTCGAAGGCGCGTTCGACAGACCGGAGGTCGTCGTCGACGATGGCGAGATCGGCTGCGTCGGCCGCGAGCGCGGTCGCACTTCCGAGCGAGATTCCCAGGTCCGCCTCGGCGAGCGCGGGCGCGTCGTTCGTCCCGTCGCCGACCATCGCCACGCAGCCCTCTTCTCGGAGGCGACGCACCGCCTCGGTCTTCCCGGCCGGTGGCACGGCCGCGAACGTGTGATCGACCGCCGGATGATCCGCGAAGTACTCCGTCGCTGTCTCGTCGTCACCGGTCAACACCACGACCTCGACGTCCCGGTCCCCCAGACTCGAGAGCGTCCCCTCCCAGTCGTTCCGCGGTTCGTCGCCGACCACGACGAGTCCCTTCGCGCGACCGTCCCGGCCGACGACGATCGGCAGTCGGCCAAAGCCCCGCTGTGTCTCGATCCGATCCGCGAGGCCGTCCTCGAGCGTCCATCCTCGCTCCCGGAACAGTTGCGGATGACCGACGAGGATTCGATCCCCGTCGACGATCCCGGAGACGCCCTTCCCGTGGCTCCGGAACTCCGCGACTCGAGTCTCGCCATTACCTCCGAAGGCGGCCGCGATCGGTTCCGCGACGGGATGGGACGCGTGTGCCTCGAGTTCGCCGACCGCCGCCAGCAAGTCCGGCGGTGCCTCGGTCTCGAGGACGGTCATCTCGCCGGTCGTCAGCGTCCCCGTCTTGTCGAAGACGACGACGTCGACGTCCCGGAGCCGCTCGAGGACGCTCTCGTCGAAGACGACGATGCCGTGCTCGAGGGCCTCCCGGAGGCCGGCACCGACGGAGACCGGCGCGGCGAGCCCGAGCGCCCACGGGCTCGCGACGATGACGGTCACCAGAACGGCCGTCGCGACCGTCGTGGGGGCGGCTCCCTGGATGGCGGCAACCGTACCGACGAGGGCGGCCGCGACGATTACGATCGGTGCGAGAACGGCTGCGACCGCGTCAGCCCGGCGCTGGGTGCCGTGGGTCGCGCTCTGGAGGTCCCAGACCGCTTCCGTGATTCGGTCGATGCTGCTGGTCGTCTCCTCGCCGACGTCGACGACCGCGGCGTCAGTTCGGACGACGGAACCACCGACGACCGGATCACCGGCGACCTTCGAGACGGGAAGGGATTCGCCGGTAACGACTGCCTCGTCGACCGTACACGCGCTCTCGAGGACGCCGTCGACGGGGACACGTTCACCTTCTCGGACGAGCAGACGGTCGCCCGATTCGACGTCCTCGACTGGAATCTCTCGCGTCGTCTCGACGTCGGTGTCGGAGCCGTACACGCGGGCCGTATCGACCTGTGACGTCGTTAGTTCGGTCAACTGGTTTCTCGCTCGACGCTTGATCGTCGCCTCGTAGAAGACGGCGGCCATCACCAGTGCAGCGACGGCGATCGTGAGATCGAAGTAGAGTTCGACTTCCCCGGTGACGATCGCCAGAGTGCCGTAGGCGAACGCGGCGACGATCGTCAGCGCGGCCAGCAGGTGCGTGTTCGGCCGTCGGAGTTTCAGGCTGACGTAGGCACCGCGCAAGAGTGGGAGTCCGGTCAGGTAGAGTACGGCTCCGGTGACGACGAAGAAGAAGGGGAAAAACAGGAACCCGTCGAAATCGCTGAACGCCTCTTCGTAGAGGTGGAGCATCCCCCAGTCGGCAAACGACGTGAGATAGACCGGATACAGCACCGCGAGGTAGGGCACGAGCAGGAACGAACCGAAGACGATCCCCACGACGTACCTGATCTCGAGCATGTCCTCGGTCCGGTCTTTCCGGAGCCCGCTCATCTCTCGAGCGCGCCGCGTCGCGTCGTCGCTCCTGCGTCGATTCCCGTCGTCTGCGGCACCTTCCCGCAGATACGCCGTGTAGCCGACCGTACTCAGGACGTCCCGGAGTTCCTCCTTCGAGATTCGGTCGGGATCGTGGGCCACTCGAACGGTTTCGGTGACGTAGCTCGCGGCGACGTCGACGACGCCGTCGCGGGCACTCGCGACCGTCTCCAGGAACGATTCGCAGGTCGCCGAATGCATGCCGTCGACCCGAAAGTGGGTGGTGGCGGCGTCTTCGTCCCCGTCCCGATTCTCGGTGGCTCGAGTCTCCGTCCGGCCTTCGTCGGGACCCAGTGGTTCGAGTGCTCGGTCGACGTCCCGACAACCGGTCGAACAGAACGGCTCACCCGTCGTCTCGACTGCCGTCCCCGAAAGCGAGCCCCCACAGACGGAACACGTCCGCTCGTCGCGGTCGATCCCGTCGCCCCGTTCGGCTCGTCGATCGCTCACTACGTCGGCGTCCACCCTCGAGTACATTAAAGGAGTCGCCATTTGAGGGGATCGCAGGCTGGACGTTTTTGTCCGCCGCTGCCGGAGTTCGCCCGTGACAGTCCCACCGGAAGCACAGCGACTCCTCGAGGGCGAACCGCTGATGGCCCACCTCGCGACCTGTCGGGACGGACGACCCCACGTCGCCCCCGTCTGGTATCGGTACGAGGCCGAAGACGAGGTCGTCGAACTCGTCACGACGGGACGGAAACTGGAGAACGTCCGGGAGAACCCACGAGTCGCGCTGTCGATCCAGCACGACGACGGGGGCGATCCCCAGTGGATGGTCACGCTACTCGGAACGGCGACCGTCGTGGACGACGACGAACGAACCGCGGCCGCACGACGCCGGATCAACGAGAAGTACGGCGCGGCTGCCGACGCCTACGCCGAGAACGTGCTGGTTCGGATCGACGTCGGCTCTGCGTCGTATCGAACGTACTGAGTCCTGTCGAGGGACGCACCGTCGAAAATCTGCGTGGTGAGAGTCGAACGGCCGAAATCGAGGAAAACGCGAAAACAATCAGTTCGATCGACGTCGAGTCGGAACGTAGTCCTCGCGATCAGTGCCCTTTCTTCTTGTCCTCGTTGTCGTCTTCCACCTTCGGTGCCGTCTTGTCGATCCCTGCTTCCGCGATTCGGTCGCCGTCGTGGTAGAGGCCGACGACTGCACCGTCCTCGAGTTTCCCTTCGAGTGGCACCCAGAACTCCGCCGTGCTTTTCGCCGGAACGCAGACGTATCCACGGGCGTCACCGTCCTCGAGTCGCCACTCGAGCGGTGCTTTCGTCTCGCCGTGGTTGGTCGCCTTGAACCTGCCGTAGCCGTCCTTGCGGCCGACAGCCTCGAACTCGATGTCCTCTGGGTCGACGGCGACGTCGTCCTCACACAGTTCTTCGGGGAGTCCCTCGCTGCCGACGATGTCGCCCTCGTAGAACAGCTGTGCCGTCGTATTGGGGTCGGTCGACCCGATCCACACGTCGACCGCCTGGTTGCCGGGTACCGTAATCGCGGCGTCGCTTGCGGTGCCGGCGACGCGCAGGGTCGGCGTCAGCGTCCTGCCCTCGTAGTTCGTGATCCGGTACCAGGACCGATCCTCGCAGACTTCGACACACTGGGCGGTGAGACGGAGTCGGTCGCGGGGGATACACTCACGATCCTGGTTGCTCCCTTCGACGGCGAGTTGCGAGTCACCGTAGTAGAAGTACACCGTCGCCGAGCCGCTGGAACTGGTCGTGCCGACCTCGAAGTACGTCGCACTCTTGCCAGCGATCGTTACCGTCCCTTCTTCGCCGCCGGCGACGACGTAATCGAGTGTGACCGTCCGTTTGTTGTCGTTGGCGACTCGGAACCGTGCGGTATCGCGGTCCGTGTCGACGCAGATTCCGTCGTAGGAGAGTTCGTCGAAGTCGATCGTCGCGTCCTCGTCGTTTTTCGTGTCGACCGGTGCCTTCGCGCAGTCGTGTGGGTTGAGCACGCCCTGGCCGTCGATCGACACCGCGAGGATTCGGTCGCTCGAGTCCGCCGGGCGGTCGTAGAACTGGTAGACGTTGAACTCGTAGACCAGATCTGTTCCGTAGCGGGCGAACTGCCGGACGCGATCCGCGGTCACCGTCACCGCGACGTGTTCGATCCGTTCGTCGACGGCGTTGTACGTCACGATGCGGACGGCAGCCGGCAGCTCGTCTTCGCTCTCGAAACGCACGAATGCGGCGTCACACTCCTGGAAGTCGACCCGATCTTCGTAGTCGACGTCTTTGCCGTCGTCCCCGTCCTTGTCGTCTTTCCCTTTCTTGTGATCCTTGCCGTCTTTCTTGTCGCCCGTCGCACTCGCGGTGCCGAGGCCGAACCCGGCACCACCGACCAGCGCGCCGGTCGTGGCGATACTCCTGAGACTGTCCCGTCGAGAGAGGGTACGTTCGTCGGTCATGGTGGGCTCCCGGCCACCGGCCATCGCCGGCTCCGGTGAGTGGCGAATCCTCCAATATACTGACGGTTTGTAATCGGTGAACTACCGTTTCTCACGACGATACTACCGTTCTGACCGTCAGCAACTGAGAATAGTCACGAGATCGAATGTATCGCAGGCAGGGATTATCGGCTCTCTCCGGGCGAGAAATGAGACTCTATGAACCACTACGGTCGTCTTTCCCGAGCCGTGTAATGAGAAAGCCGAGCGTACAGGGAGCAAGGACAGCAACCGCGAATACTTCGGACGAACACGTCAGTAGGTGATTTCCGACGGCGACTCGAGGAAACCGTCCCGTTCGATCACAGCCGTCACTCCCGAACCCGTTTCGGGCCCGGATCGGGACGCGACTACTCCGACCGGACGATCTCCGCATACCTGCGGTGCGTTCGAAGTGACCGCCGCTCGAGCGAATCCGTCGGACACCTCGTATGAGTTTCCCGACCGATCCGAAAAGCTACGACGGAGTGCACTGTACCGTTGCACCCACTCATGCAAGTCGTTCACATGGGTACGGGGATCGACGCCGTTGCAATGACGGACGACAGCCACCCACCCGCGAGATAGATGGGGAAGATCAGCCGCCGTCTCACGGTGCTGTCGGCACGCATCAGGGAGCGGCTAGCGAACCCTACTTACCTCGCTTCCGCTTCGGTCCGGATCGATACACGTTCGCTCGCCGCCTTTCGGATCGCTGCCGGGTTACTCATCGTCGCTGACGTGTTGCTCCGCGCCCGAAACTTCAGGTTCATGTACACGGAGGAGGGGGCCGTCCCACAGTCGCTGGCGATGGAGGCGTCGGCCGACGGTGCGTTCTCGGTGTACTACTTCACGACGAGTTCGACCGCGATTGCGGCGCTTTTCGTCCTCACTGCGCTGGTAGGGATTCAACTGGCCATCGGCTACCGAACGAGAATCGCGACGGTGGTTGCCTTCCTGCTGGTCATCTCGCTTGACCACCACAATCCGCTGGTGTTGAGCTACGCCGACGTCCTCTTCCGGTTCCTGCTGTTCTGGGCGATCTTTCTCCCGCTCGGGGAGCGGTGGTCGATCGACGCTGTCCACGCCGACGGTCCCTCTCGAGACGGCGTCACGAGCGTCGCTTCCGCCGCGATACTCGCCCAGATCGTGTTCATGTACTTCCTCAACGGCTACCACAAGACCGAGTCGGACCTGTGGATCAGCGGGGAGGCGACGCCGCTCATCATGGGCCTGGACAACACGACGTTTCTCCTCGGAGACTTCATGCGGAACTTTCCGACGATGCTGCAGTACGGCGGCCTGACGTGGTACTACATGCTGCTTTTCTCCTGGCTGCTCGTCCTCCTCGGGGGAAGAGCTCGGACGGCACTGGTCGCCATGTTCGTCGGCGGCCACGCCTCATTCGCGATCACCGTCCGGATCGGTGCGTTCCCCTACGTCGCGATTGCGGGCCTGCTGTTGTTCCTCCAGGCAGGGTTCTGGGAGGACGTAAAGACGATCGCACGGTACGCGTCGATCGAGCGACTCCGACCGGTCGACGCTCGAGGAAGCCTGGAGCGACTCGCTCGCTCTGTGCCGGTGTTCCAGCTCAGTACTCCGGTTCCGGGCTGGTTCACGAGGAGCGTCTACGGCGTCGCCCTGGCTATCGCGGTCGTTTCGGTCCTGATCGTTCCGGCGCTTACACACATGCCCCTCGCCGAGTTCGTCGACGAGGAAGACGGTCCAGCCGACCGGATCGAACAGCGGGCCGAGATCGTCGGCGTCGATCAACCGGACTGGAGCGTCTTCGCGCCCCATCCCCGGACGTCGGATCAGTATTACGTCTTCCCGGCCCAGACCCAGGACGGCGGCCAGTTCGACGTCTACAACGACCGGGAACTGACCTACGACCGGCCGTACGAGGAGTTACAGAAACAGTTCGACACGTACAGGGAACGGTTCTACATGAGCAGCGTCCGGAGCAGCGACACCGTCGCAGCGTCGCTGGCCGAACACCTCTGTTCGAACTGGGGAGCGGATCGGAACGCCACGATCACCCACGTCAACGTGTACTACGTCGTCGAGGACGTCACGCTCGAGTCGATCGACGATCCAACGGATCGAGACAGAGACAAAGAGCGAGTGTACGAACACGGCTGTGGTGACCACGAACCTCGAGAGATCGCGCCGCCGGAGTAATCGGCGGTTTCTCGAGGCTGTCGCTCTCGAGTGAAACTGTCGAAAGAATTGTTTCTCGCCGTTTGGCGAGGCAGTTACCTTACAGACGAACGACGTTCGTCGCTCGCGGGCCCTTCTCGGCCTCTTCGATATCGAACTCGATCTCGGTCCCCTCGGTGAGGTCCTCGCCGCCGACGTCTTCCATGTGGAAGAATACGTCCTCGTCTGCGTCCTCGGTGTCGATGAATCCGTAGCCGCCCGTGTCGTTGAAGAAGTCAACCGTTCCGGTTGCCATTGTATCTCTCTGAAGTAGCACCACACGATTAAGGGTTTCGAATTTATATCCACAATATGTTTTCTCGATTAGGATAGAATATCAGGGATACAACCAGGTTATGGGCTATGTAATGCCGATTATAACGTATATAATGTCATCTAGTTACACCAGAGCAGAAATTTCGTCAAAAACACATTTGGCCTCGAGCAGTCACTGCCGATCCGTCGCTGACAGAGATCGTCGTCGAGACCACGGTACTTTAAGGCTCGGCGGTGGACGGATAACGTGGATTCTACCGAGACCCGTCGCGAGTGGGCACGACGTTCCGGCGAGTATTCTCCGGAGTACTACGCGTACTACGGGCCCGACGAGACGAGTGAGACGATCAGACGCATTCTCGAGCAGTTCGTCGGGCGAGACGCTTCCGTCCTGGAACTGGGCTGTAGTTCGGGTCGGCACCTCTCCCATCTCTACGACGACGGGTTCGACGACCTGGCGGGTATCGAGATCAACGACGACGCGTTCGATGTCATGGCGGAGCACTATCCAGACCTCGCAAGCGAAGGGACGTTCTACGCCGATGCGATCGAAGACGTCCTCGAGGAGTTCGACGACGGTCGGTTCGACGCAATTTACTCGGTGGAGACGCTCCAGCACGTCCATCCGGATGCCGAGTGGGTCTTCGCGGAACTGTCCCGGGTTACGGACGAACTCCTCGTTACGGTCGAGAACGAAGGGGCAGAAACGGAGTCGACCGACGGCGACGTAGAGTACGTCGACGAGGACGTCCCCCTCTACTACCGTGACTGGAACCGCGTCTTCACCGACGAGGGGTTAGACGAGGTCGTCGTCGAATCGAGCAAACGTGATACCGTTCGTGCGTTCCGTTCGTAGGTCGACGTCTCCCGTCATACGGTTTACTGTAAGTCATTTCCGGTGCAACCGCGACCTGGGCGGCGGTTGCGCCGGTACATCGGTACAGCAATCCGTATCAGTCGTCCGCGGCAGGGACGTCGTCGACGGTCTTCTCGTCCGTGTCGTCTGCCGCGCCCTCGCGCGGGAAGTTGTCGATCGTGTCTTCGCGGAACGCCGACTCGTCGAACTCGTATTCCTCGTCGAAGAAGTCCAGCAGCGTGTGCGTGTCCTGCATGGCGTTCTTGAGACACGTCGAGGCACCCGGCGACGGCGTGATGTTGAAGATGATGTCGTCGCCGACGATTTTCGCCTCGCCCATGTCGAGCGAGCGGTTCTTCGTGTCGACGATCTGTGGGCGGACGCCGCCGTACCCCTCCGCGCGGTCGATGTCCTCAAGCGTCGCGGTCGGGACGACCTTCTGGACGTGCGGGAGGAAGGCTCGCGGTCCGACCTTGGGCAGGTCGTAGACGAGGTTCTTGAGCACGTACGGCAGGAGAATTCGGTCTGCGAGGATGTTGGCGTAGCTAATGAACGACGCAGCGTTCAGTCCGAAGACGTCGAAGAAGTCCCGGACGGTCGAGAGACGGCCGCGCTCGAGCGTCGGGACGAGTTTTGCGGTCGGTCCAAACCGAGTGATGCTCCCGTCGTGGACGTCGGCGTCGCCGTGAACCGCGGCGAACGGGAGTTTCTTCATCTGGAGGGTGTACACCTTCCCGTTCAGGAAGTTGTCGGCGAGGAAGAAACTCCCGGCGACGGGCAGCAGAACCTTCCCCTCGCCGTAGCCGAGTTCCTTCGCGATCTGGAGGCT
The DNA here is from genome assembly GCF_900104065.1 of Natronobacterium texcoconense. NCBI lineage: Archaea > Methanobacteriati > Methanobacteriota > Halobacteria > Halobacteriales > Natrialbaceae > Natronobacterium > Natronobacterium texcoconense. The sequence continues at coordinate 1,106,151 of NZ_FNLC01000001.1, forward strand.
GTGTGAACCGGCCGCGACAACGGTGACGTCACAGTCGAACGGCCCGTCGTCCGTCGAGAGCGTGTAGCCGTCGGTCGTCTCCGTGATGTCCGTGACTTCCGTGCCGGTGTAGACGTCGACGCCCTCTTCTTCTTTTGCGCGCTCGACCAGCGACTTCGCCACCTCGCCGTAGTCGACGACGTAGCCGTCTGGCGTCTGGAGCGCGAGCATCTCCGTGTCCGAATCTCGTCCCTCGACGACCTTCGGCTCGAGGTCGGCGATCTCTTCGCGGCCGATCGCCTCGAGTTTCGGGAAGAGGTCGCCAAAGCCCTCCTCCTCGTATCGCTTCTCGAGTTTCTCGACTTCCTCCTCGCCGACGCCGAGGACCATCTTGCTGCGCTTGTCGTGCATCTCCTGGTCGGAATCGTAGTTCTCGAGATATCCCGCCAGCAGTTCTGCACCCTCCTTTACCTCCTCGGCTTTCTCGAGGGTGTAGTTGGTCTCGATGTCCCCGAAGTGAAGCGTCTGGGAGTTGTTCGTGCAGTGTGAGTTGATCGCTGCGATCTCCGATTCCTTCTCGACCAGCGCGATCGAGTCGACGTCAGTGAACTTCGCGGTCGTGTACAGCAGGGATGCACCACTGATTCCCCCACCGACGATAACGAGGTCGTACTTACCAGACATAGTTGTTCTCTGTGAACTATCGGAGCAAGTGTACTCCTGACGGATAACTTATCTTCTTTTGATCGGGTTTTCGATAATCGACGATCCGGACTTCGACGATCTCGGGAACGAGCCTGGAATACGGGATCGCAAGGGAGACAGCCGCTGTAACGCTGTACGCGTTTTCAGCAGAACTTTCCACGTCCTGTCGATCGTAAACGGTACGTGACAGGTGTTGTCGATCGGCTCCAGCGGAGAGTGCCTCGAGGAGCAACTGAGAGACGGGACCGGACTTAAGTTCACTACCGTATACTCCGAGGTATGTACGGCGTCTCCGTCTCGCGGTCGTTCGTCGCCCAGCACTACCTGACGGTGCCGGACCCCGGTCCCGAGGGAGACCTCCACTCTCATCACTTTACCGTCGAAGCGACGTTTCGCGGCCCGGAACTCGGTGAGTACGGCTATCTCGTAAACATCGACGCCGTCGTCGAAGCACTCGAGGGCGTCGTCGCCGAGTTTCGCGACGAGACGCTCAACGAGTTGCCGGCGTTCGAAGGCGTGAATCCGAGCGCCGAACGGTTCGCGAGCGTGTTCGGCGACCGGTTGCTGGATCGATTGAATCCGGAGGCGGCGACCGTCCTCGAGATTCGGCTCCGGGAGGACGACGTCGCCACCGTAAGTCACGAACGATATCTCTGAGGTCAGGATGCACGTCGGACTGGTCGTCTACGGCGGACTCGAGAAAACCTCGGGTGGCTTCCGGTACGACCGACGGCTCGTCTCGGCGCTTCGAGACCGCGGAGACACGGTCGACGTGATCGCGATTCCGTGGCGTCGGTACTCGAGAGGCCTCCTCGATGGTCTCTCCCGGTCGATTCGCTCGAGGCTCGATCGGTCCGTCGACGTCCTCGTCCAGGACGAACTCTGTCACCCGTCGCTGTGGTGGCACAACCGTCGGCTCACGCGCCCCGACGCCGTCGTCGCGCTCGTCCACCACCTCCGGTCGGACGATCCGACCGAGCGATTCGCTTCCCTCTATCGTCCGGTCGAGCGGCGCTACCTCGAGTCGGTCGACGCGACGATCACGACCAGCGAGTTCACGCGGACGCGCGCGAGCAGACTGACGCCCGCAGTCGCCTCGAAACCGAACCTGGTCGCGACGCCCGGCGGCCGGGTCGAATCGCCGGCAGTGTCGCCGGACCGGGTCACGGATCGGGCCGACGAGGGGCCGCTTCGGATCGCGTTCGTCGGCAATTTGGTGCCCAGAAAGGATCCGAAGACGCTGTTGTCGGCAGTCGCACGCGCGGGCCGGAACTGGGATGTGACCGTCGTCGGGAGCCACGACGCGGAACCCGACTACGCCACAGCTGTCCGCAAATACGCAACCGAACGCGGCCTCGAGGACCGGGTGACGTTCACCGGCGAGGTCGACGACTCGACCCTCGTGGCCGTCCTCGCCGACAGCCACGTCTGCTGTGTCCCCTCGCGGTACGAGGCGTTCGGGATGGTGTACCTCGAGGCGATGGAGTACGGCGTCGTCCCGGTCGCGAGCGCCGTCGGTGGAGCACGCGAGTTCGTCGATCACGGCCACGACGGATTCCTCCTGACACCGGGTAACGACGAACGACTGGCGTCTTTGCTCGCGATACTCGACGACGACCGCGACCGACTGGTCGAACTCGGTCGAAACGCACTCGAGACGGCCGAACGCTATCCGGGCTGGGAAGAGACGATGGGGAAGGTGCGGGCGTTTCTCCGTTCGCAGTCGGCGTCGTTAAACGGTCAGTAACACGTCCAGCTGGTGGGCGACGTAGACGAGTTCGCCTCGCTCTATCTGTTCGTGGCGACGTTCAGTCCACGTCTCCAGGCGGTCGTCGTCCACGGCTGGATCGTCCGCGAGTGCCCTCGAGACGGTGTCGACGATGTAGTGGAGGAAGTACCCCTCGTCGGCCGGGTACTCGGCTCCGTCGGCACAGACCACCCAGTCGGACGCACCCGCCGCACGCAACGTGTGGTCCGTCGCCGCTCGAGCGAGCAGGTGGCGGCCGGCGTGGGGGTCACCGGGCTCCTCGCGGCGGTGCATGTCCTCGTGGTAGCGCTCGACGACGTGGTCGTCGAACGCCGGGAAGACCGTCGGCTGGAACGTCGTCCCGCCGTCGAAGGTGATCGGGAAGTAGCAGTGACAGCCGTCCGGAATCCGGTCGAAAAGCGCCTCGGTTTCGCCTGGCTCGAAGAGATCGAGCACGGCCGCGCCAATCAACAGGTCCGGATCGGCGGTCTCGAGGTAGACCGTCGCGTCGGCGACGACCGTCTCGATCGTCACGACCTGTCCGTCGCGCTCGAGGCGGATCGGCCGCTCACTCGCCACTGTGTACCCCTGTTCTCTCGCCCACGCCGGGAGCCGTTTCCTGACGGTCCCGATCGCGTCGGCGTCGACGTCGACCAGCGTGTACGTGAGCCGATCCGGGAGCAGGTCCCACTCGGCGAGTCGCTGGAGCATCGTCCCGATTCCGGCACCGATCTCGACGACGGACGACGACGACTCGAGGAGGGGTTCGAGTTCTTCGAGGACGGCTCGATCGAGTGCGCGGTCGTCGACGGTTCGTTTCGCGGCCAGGTATCGCTCCTTCGAGTCGGTTCGGGTCATGCTCGAGCGGGCCGTGCCACCTCGTGGATACACGCACACGCTCGGTCCGCTTACGCTTTGCCCGTCGACAGGTGTCGTCGCTCGTGTGCGCTCGAGCGTCGAGAGAAAGTGGTTCGCATCGAGCGGTGGTGTCGACGCGAACGGTTCAGGTGCGACTCGATTCAGTCGTTCACTCGAGATCGGTCTCCTCGCGCAGGTCCTCGTAGATCTCGGGATCGGTCTCGAACTTGAGGACGTTGTGGACGGCGGAGTTGCGTACGTTCTCGATGACGTCGCCGTACTCCTTGTAGAACTCGTGGATCCATTGTGAGATCTGCTCGCGAGTTCGGAACATCATCACGGTCTTCCACTGGTACTCGCCGTCCGAGAGGAAGTAAAAGAGGGTGTGTTTGTCCGATTTGATGTGGTTCATCGCGTCGCGCCAGCCGTCGGCGAAGTTCTCGGCGTTGAACTTGAACTCGAACAGCGCGAAGATGTAGTACTCCTCGTTGGGGATGATCGCCTCCCGGAAGACGCCCTCGTCGCGCATCCGGCGAATCGACTCGCTTACCGTGACGTGAGAGACGTCGATGTCGTACTGCTCCTCGAGGACGTCCGTCAACTCCCGCGAAGAGAGCTGTGGATCGTTCGATAGCTCACAGAGGATCGCGATGTCGCGATCCTTGAAGTCCCAGTTCGGCGGCTCGTCGTCCATACACGAACATCCGGCTGACGTTACGTGTTCGTTTCGGTCACCTTCCTCGATTGCTGCTGGGCGGGCCAGGAGCGACCAGTGGGAGTGATAGCCGTCGAGACAGCCGCGTTCGATCTGCTCCCGACGCTCGAGGCCGAATACACTCGCCATAAGACGAGCTACCAGATAACAAGTGAACTGCGCTAACGAGGAACAGACTTAATATGTATAAAAAATAATCCGAAACACGTTAACCGAGTGGTCCAAATGGATAACGATAGTAACACACACGGGGCGGAATCGACCGATGGACGAACCGGTGTCGACCGACGTCGCTTCCTTGCGGCGGGGACTGGTGCGGTGGCGACCTCCGTCGCCGGCTGTCTCGACCTGAGCGGCGAGGCCGGCGCAGGCGGCGAGGTCACGATCGGCGTCCTGGCACCGCTGGGACAGGACCAGGGCGTCGGTGCCGAAAACGCCGCAGAGATGGCCGTCGACGAGATCAACGACGACGGCGGCATCGACGGAGCCGACGTCGAACTCGTCGTCGTCGACACGCTGAGCGATCCCGGCGAAACCCAGGACGAGACCGAGCGGCTGATCGAGGTCGAAAACGCCGACCTGCTCGTCGGAACGTTCTCGAGCGAGGCGACCCAGGGTGCCCTCGAGACGATCGGTGAGTACGGAATCCCGTTTATCATCACCGGGTCGGCGGCACCGTCGCTGGTCACCGACTTCGTCGCCGACGACTACGAACAGTACAAGAGCGTCTTCCGGTCGGGTCCGATCAACTCGAACCTGCAGGCCGAAGCGATGGGCGACTACGCCGAGTACCTCGAGGAACGTCACGGCTGGGAGGAGTTCGCGTTCCTCGCGGACAACGCGGCGTGGACGGAACCGTTCGCCGAGAACCTGCCGGACATCCTCGAGGATCGAGGGTACGAGGTCGTCCACGAGGATCGACTCCAGCCGGGACTCGACGACTGGAGTTCGGTGATCGGCGATCTCCAGAACGCGGCTCCCGACGCAGTCTTCCGATTTTTCGCCCACAACATCGCGACCGAACTGCTCGGTGCCTGGCACCAGCAGGAACTCGACTTCGGCATCGAGGGGATCCACGTCGCCTCGATGACGCCGGACTTCTTCGAGGTCATGGAGGGTGCCGCGAGTTTCGAGACGACGTCCCAGTCCGGTGCCGCCGGTGCCACAGCCATCACCGAGCATACCCAGGACTTCGTCGAGCGTTATCAGGAGGAGTACGACGAACCGGCGCTGCCGATGTACATGGGGTTCAACACGTACGACGCCATCCACGTCTACCACGAGGCCGTCGAACGGGCGGGGACGACCAACTGGGAGAGCGACCTCGACGACATCGTCGACGCGATGCTCGAGACCGAGTACACCGGCACCGCGGGCACCGTCGAGTTCTACGGTCCCGACAGCGACTATCCACACGACCTTCAGGAGACCCGTGACGAGGACGACGTCATCTCGAACTTCCCGGTCACCCAGTGGACTCCCGAAGGCGAAATCGAGTGTGTCTACCCCGAAGCGCATCGCACGGCCGACCACCAGGCGCCGCCGTGGATGGGATAAACATGCTCGATGCGTTCCTCACAGTGCTGGTCACCGGGGCGATCATCAGCGCCCTCTACGCGCTGATCGCCATCGGCTTCACGATGATCTTCGGCGTCGGTGGCGTGTTGAACCTCGCCCACGGCGCGTTGATCATGGCCGGCAGCTACCTGTTCCTGTTCGTCCAGCGCGACGTCTACCTCGAGGCCGTCGCGGTCAACTCCCTCGTGGCCCTGCCAGCGACGGTACTCGGCATCGCCGTCGCCTCCTACCTGCTGTACGTGTTGCTCGTCAGGTACATCGAGGAGAACGTCGTCATCACGTTCCTGGCGACGGTCGTCGTCGCGACCGCGTTCACCGAAATAATGATCTGGGGTATCGGACAGACGCCCGAACGGTTCACGATCATCACGTCGGATCCGAGCCTCGGCCCGCTCACGCTGCCCGGAAGCGGCGTCTCGGTGCTCGGAACGTTCGTCTCCTACACGGAACTGGCGGCGTTTGCCGTCTCGTGGATCGCGATCGGGCTTCTCTGGTACTACGTGACGAAAACGGACAGTGGCCGAGCGATTCTCGCGACGTCGATGAGCGAACGCGGCGCCCAGCTTACCGGCGTCGACGTCCACAAGGTGCGGGCACGGACGTGGTTCATCGCCGGCGCGCTGGCAGCCGTCGCCGGCGTCTTCCTCGTCGGCACCGACACGTACGCGCTGACGCCGCTGATGTGGCTCGACCCGCTTGCACTTGCGTTCATCATCGTCGTCATCGGCGGCATCGGCTCGATCAAGGGCTCGATCCTCGCGGCGTACCTGATCGGCTACCTCGAGACCCTCGTCGTGTACGGCCCCGAATTCGGGCTCCCGGTGCTCGACCTGCTGGGCTCGAGTTTCCGGGGGATCTTCGCCCTGATCGTGCTCGTCGTCGTCCTGCTGGTGTTACCGGAAGGCATCTACGGGAGGGAGTTCGTCCATGAGTGATTCGACACAGCAACTCGGCGGAACGGTACAGCAGTCGATCGTCGATCCGATCGGCCGGGGACTCACGCGGGTCCTCGCACCGATCGACCGGACGTTCGACCCGATTGCGGATCGGTTCAACCGCCGCTTCGGGGCGTACGTCGGGACGATGACCGGCCTCCAGCTGTTCATGTTGCTTTCGACGCTGGTCGTCCTGCTCGCGGCGCCGCTGTGGACGCCGTACCTGGTCGGCAACTACATGCGTACACTGACGCTTGCTGCTATCTGGGCCATCTTCGCGATGGGCTGGGACTTCCAGAGCGGCTACACGGGCTACATCAGTTTCGGTCACTCCGTACTGTCCGGTGCGGCCGCGTACGCGACCGCGCTGCTCGTAACTCACGTCGACCCCGGGCTCGGACTCTGGGTGACGATCCCGGTCTCGATCCTCGCAGCGGTCGTCGTGGGACTCGTGATCGGCCTGCCGTCGCTGCGGCTTCACGGGCCGTACTTCTCGCTGATCACGTTCGTCGCCGTCCTGCTGTTCTATCGGCTGACCTACGCGTTCCCGGGACTGCTGGGCGGCGAGACCGGATTCAGCGGCGTCGAGATGTGGTACACCGGAGCCGACCCGGTCGCCCGATACTACGTCATGCTGCTCCCGATGCTAGCCATCGCGGTCGTACTGACCGTCATCGCGCGGTCGAACGTCGGGATGATCCTCGTAGCAATCCGCGAGAACGAGGCCGCTGTCTCGGCCGCGGGGCTCGACCCCACCAAGTTCAAGCTCTGGTCGTTCGGCATCAGCTCGTTCGTGATGGGCGTCGGCGGCGTCATGCTCGCTCACTTCTACGGCAACGTCGACCCGATGACGTTCATCGTCGTCGACAACAGCATCGAGATCATCGCGATGGCGGTGATCGGCGGCATGAGTTCAATCCTCGGCGCGTTAGGCGGTGCATTCCTCTTCATCGTGTTGCGCGACGAGATCCTGCACGGACTCGGACACGTCCGCTGGGTAGTGCTGTGGCTGCTGGTACTTACCGTGCTGGTACTCGCTCGAGACGGGCTGTTCCGAATCCTCTGGCACGTCGTTGGTGCCATCGGAGGTGATCGAGAGTGACGATCCTCGAGGTAGACAGCCTGACCAAACGCTTCGGCGGCCTCGTCGCCGTCGACGACGTCTCGTTTTCGATCGACCGCGGCGAGATCGTCGGGCTGATCGGCCCCAACGGATCGGGCAAGACGACGGTGTTCAACTGCATTATGAGTATCTACGACGTAACCGACGGTGCGATCCGGTTCGACGGCGAGGAGATCACGGACGCGAAGACCCACGAGATCGTCAACCGTGGAGTCGCCCGCGTCTCCCAGGAGTCGAACCCGATCGATCGCTACCCCGTCGCGGGCAACATCAAACTGTTCACGCTGCCCAACAGCGTCCGCTCGTTCTACGGCGGCGCCGACGAGCAGGAAATCTACGCCTACGCCGAGCGCGTCGGTCTCGGCGACAAACTCGAGGAACAGCCGGACGAACTCCCCCACGCGGACGTCCGACGTCTCGAGATTGCGAAGGCGCTGGCGACCGAACCCGACGTGCTCTTGCTCGACGAACCGTTCGCGGGGATGAATCAGGCCGAAATCGCGACCCTCTCGAAACAGATCGAAGCGATGCGCGAGGAGGGGATCACCATGATCGTGGTCGATCACAACATGAGCGGACTGATGCAACTGGTAGACCGAACCGTCGTCTTGCACAACGGGTCCAAACTGGCCGCGGGCCTGCCCGAGGAAATCGTCGAGGACGACTCCGTCCAGGAGGCGTACCTGGCCGGGGAGGGGATCTAGATGAGCGACGATCCACTCCTCGAGATCGAAGACGTCCACGTCTACTACGGCAAGTCCCACGCCTTGAAGGGCGTCTCCGAGACGATCCATCGCGGCGAGATCGTCGGGATCATCGGCCCTAACGGTGCCGGCAAGACGACGCTGCTGAACGCGATCGCCGGCTTCGTCGACTACGAGGGAACGATCCGGTTCAAGGGCCAGGATCTCCAGACGATGTCCTCACAGGAGGCCGTCGAGAACGGCCTGATCTACTGTACCGAGAAACGCGATCTCTTCCCGTTTTTCTCGGTCCACGAGAACCTGCTGATGGGCGCACAGTTCCGCGACGACCGCGCGGCCGTCCGCGAGGACCTCGAGATGGTCTACGACCTGTTCCCGCGACTCGACGAGCGCCGTGATCAGGAGGCCGAGACGATGAGCGGCGGCGAACAGCAGATGCTCGCGATCGGCCGCGCGCTGATGGGTGACCCGGACCTCCTGATGCTCGACGAACCCACGATCGGACTGGCTCCGGTCATCATCGAGGACATCGACCGCGCGATCGAACGCCTCCACGACGAAGGGCTGACGATCTTCCTCGCGGAACAGAATTCGACGTTCGCGCTAAACCACGCCGAACGCCTCTCACTGCTCGAGACCGGCGAGGTCGAACTCGCGGGCAGCGCCGACGAGTTTCAGGACGACGACTACATCCGCGAGGCCTACATCGGCGTCCACTGAGTCAACGTCTTCCTTCCTGCGTTATCGTGACCGGTACTCGAGGCCGCGGAGCGCGCCACCGACCGCGAGCAACGCGACCGCAATCGTCACGATCGGCGTCTCACAGCGATTGACGCCGCCGTCGGGCGAGTAGGCCATCCATCCCAGGTAGAACTCGTAGTACTCGAATCCACCGGGCGGTTCGTCACCGGGGTAGCCGACGTCGGTACAGGCCGAAAGCGGTAACTCCGGAAACGAGAGGGAACTGAGGAGGACGACGAGGAAACCAGTGAATAGAAACACGTTCGCGACAGCCACCAGGCGACTCGGCATAGCCGATAGTTCTCACGCACCTACTATATTTTCGTGGATGAACGAGTTATTCCCCGGCCGAGAGCCCACGAAGCGACTCGCCGCCGACCGTTTCGGATCAATCACTGGTCGTTCGCGGGCGTTCGCTATACTCGTCTCCGAAGAATCGCTTCAATGCCAGCATCGTTCCGGCGTATGAAGCACCCAAAACGCCTGCGAGGAGCAGTATTCCGAAGAGAACGGTGAAACTGAACAGGACGCTCTGTACCATACCCGAAAATACACTGGGTTGACAAAAAGGATACTGGTCGACCTGCTGTGTCACTCCCCCGAGGAGAGCCCACGAAGCGACTCGTCGCCGATCTCCTCTAACACGTGCTCGTGAAACGCCTGCAGCGCCGCGCTCTCGTCTTCCGCGAGGACGACGTCGCTTGCCGACAGCGTCGCGAGGCCGAACGCACGCGGCGTCGGCGAATCGACGAGGTGGCGCTCGAGGTCGATCTCGCCCGACTCGATTCCGGCGACGATCTCCTCGATCTCCGCGACGTTGAGTTTGTCCTCGAGAATTTCGCGGTAGGTCTCCTCGATCACGGCGAAGTTCTCGAGGTCCTCCGCGAATCCCAGTAGCATCTCGCTCGAGACCTGCTGTTCGCTCGCGGACTTCTCGTAGCCCTTGTAGCGTTTGAGGATCATCAGCGACCGCGTCGCGTTGATCCGGAAGTACCGCTGCAGGAGGTCGGTATCGTTCAGTGCCGCACGCAGGTCCTCCCGGACCTCGTCGGGATCGAGGTCCTCGACGATCCCTTCGATGTCGACTTTCCGGTTCAGCGGCATCGAAAGGACGAAGCCGTTGTCCGCGACGGCCACACGGACGTTGGCTGTGGCTTCCTGTGCACAGTGGTAGGCCAGCAGCCGCGAGAGGCCGTCGTTGAACTTCCGGCCGTACGCCGAGTGGACGTAGTAGTGGCGTTCGTACTCGTCACGGTCGCGTTCGACCTCGATCGTGAGCCGATCGGTCGTGCTGACGCTCTCGACCCCGGCGTACTGTAGCTGGTGGTCGAACAGCCGCGCGATCGCTCGGACGCTGTCGTCATCCAGCGGGAACTCCCGGAGCCAGGCGCGAACCCGCGGCGGCCCGCCGTCCTCGTAATGCTCGAGAAGCTGTTTCTGAAACGCGAGGATCTCGCAGCCGAGGTCGTACGACAGCGGCAGCCGTTCGGAGTACCACGAGGGGACGGTCGGCCGCGCGCTCGTCCGGTCGACGTAGACCTTCGAGCCGCGCCGGTACTGGTACTCGAAGTGGTCGCCCCCGAGGACGAAGACGTCGCCCTTCTCGAGGGTGTCGAGGTAGCTTTCGTCTAGCTGGCCGACCCACTCGTCGCTCGCGCGGGTGTAGACGTCGCAGGTAAAGGAGTCGGGGATGGTGCCGATGTTCGTCATGTAGATCACCCGCGCCAGCCGTCCCCGTTTGCCGATCAGGGGCTGGCCGACGGGGTACTCCTCGTGGTGGTGCTCTCCGTCAGGTGGGTCGTTTTCGTCACACCAGATCTTCGCGTAGACGTTCTTGTCCTCTAAACCGGCGTAGTCGGCGGTGAGATAGCGCACGAGCGACTCCCACTCCTCCTCGGAGTAGTTCCGGTAGGGGTAGGCTCGCCGCAGAATGTCTTTGATTTCCGACTCCGGCCGAATCTCGGCGATCGCCATCCCGTAGACGTGTTGGGCCGCGACGTCCTGGGCGTTCTCCGGGATCGACACCGAGTCGACGAATCCGTCCTCGGCCTTCTTCAGCATCACGGCACACTCGAGCAGTTCGTCCCGATCGAGCGCGATTACTCGCCCGGTGACGGTCTGGCCGACGCGATGCCCTGCACGGCCGACCCGCTGGAGGAGCGCGGCGACGGATTTCGGCGAGCCGACCTGGACGACGAGGTCGACGTGGGGCATGTCGATCCCCAGTTCCAGCGAGGTCGAGGAGGTCACGACGTCGAGACTGCCCTCCTTGAGCCGTGCTTCGACGTCCTGGCGGACCTCTTTCGAGAGGCTTCCGTGGTGGCAGGCGGAGTTGTCCTCGTCGTAGCCGTCGAATCGCTCGCGGAGGTTGTGCAGGACGCGTTCTGCCCCCGACCGCGTGTTCGTGAACACGAGCGTGTTCGTGTGCTCCTGGACGTGCTCGTGGAGCATCCGGTAGAACCGCTCCTGAACGACCTCGCGGGAGGTGTTGATCAGGTCGTCGGTCGGACACTCGAGTTCGAGGTCGAACTCGCGGGCGAAGCGGGCGTCGACGATGTCGTACTCGCGGGACTCCCCACCAGGCCCGTCGCCGTCTCCCGGGTCGCTTCGCTCCCCGCTCGACCGTTCCGAGACGCGTGGCGTCTCGCGACCGACGAGAAACTCTGCAACCCCCTCGAGCGGTTCGATCGTCGCCGAACAGCCGATCCGGGTAATATCGTGGTCGGTCATCGCCTCGAGTCGCTCGAGGCTCACCGAGAGGTGGGTGCCTCGTTTGCCGGCTGCCAGGGAGTGAATCTCGTCGACGATGACGTACTCCACTGTGCGTAGCTTCTCGCGGAACTTCGGCGAGTTCAGCAGGATGGCCAGCGTCTCGGGTGTCGTGTTCAGGATGTGGGGCGTCTCCTCGAGCATCTTCTGACGGTCGCTCGAGGAGGTGTCGCCGTGGCGGATGGCGTGGCGGATCTCGCCCATCTCTTGACCCTCGCGTTCGTCTACGATGGACTCGATCCCCTCGAGTGGCACCTCGAGGTTGCGGTGGATGTCGTTGGCGAGCGATTTGAGCGGGGAGACGTAGAGACAGTAGACGGAGTTTTCCAGTCCCTCTTCGAACTCCCGATCCCGCCGATAGAGTTCGTTGATGATCGCACAGAACGCGCTCAGCGTCTTCCCCGACCCGGTCGGCGCACAGATCAGCGTGTTCTCGCCCTCGTGGACGTTCGGGATCGCCCCCCGCTGTGGTGGCGTGAAGAATCCCTCGTTCTCGGGAACGTACTCGCCGAACTCCTCGAGCCACCACTGCTGTACCGCGGGCTCGAGCAGTTCGAAGACGTCGCCGTCCTCTATCGTGACGGCGTCCGGGTCGAAGGGCAACTCGCCGTCTGCAGGCAACTCGAGGTCCTCGATCCCGTCCATTATCGTCGTCTGGGTAGCGGGCGCGTAAGAGGGTTTGGCCACCGGAGCGGAAGTGAAGCCGGGGCCTCAGATGGCTGCCGCGACGATCGTCACGACGAGAAACGCGTGCCAGGCGACCGCGGCAGCCCTGTACTGTGCCGATTCCGTCGGGATCGGCGGGTTCCGGAACATCGCCTCGTAGACGAAGATCGTCGCGACGATGGCACCCGCTGCGAGCCCCGACAGGAACGCGACGGACGCCGTGAGCCCGATCGCTATCCCGAGCGCGAGGCTGCCCGCGATAGCGACCAGCAGCTTGTCGTAGTAGCCGAGACGACACATACCGGTACTACCGGCCCCACCTTCCAAAGACCCACCGCCGATTACACGTCGATAGGAATCGGACCGGACTATCGAGTCGCTCGAGAGACGAAGACGAATCGAGGAAGAGACCGTCTCGAGACGAACCAGCGAGGAACCACATCTGATCAGATGGTCGTCACTCTCACGCACACATATCAGTCTCGAGCCAGTAGGGACGGACGATGGTCGGCCGTTCCCACGTCTTGCGTGCGGATCTCATCACGGAAACCGTCCGGAAAGAGCGGGTTCCCGAACGGTGGCGACGCCAGTTCCTCGGCGGAAAGGGGATCGGTGCCCGGTACCTCTACGCGGAGCTAGACGCGGGTGTCGACCCCCTCGGGCCGGAGAACGTCCTCGCGTTCTGCGTCGGACCGCTCGCTGGTGCACTCCCTGGCGAGTCCCGATACGCGGCGGTGACGAAGTCGCCGCTGACTGGGCTCTTTCTCGATTCCTACGCGGGCGGGAGCTTCGCCGAACGGCTCGCCGGCTCGCTCGAGGACTGTCTGGCCCTGCTCGTAACCGGCGAGAGCGACGACCCGGTCCGTATCGTCGTCGAGGATGGGACGGCCGAGATCGAACCCGCGGAAACGTGGGGTCGCGATACCGTCGAGACGGCTGCTGCTCATCCCGACGCGGCCACCGCGTGCATCGGTCCCGCCGGAGAGAACGAGGTCCGCTACGCGACGATCGCGTCCGACGCCGGCGACCACCACGCCGGACGCGGCGGTGCCGGAGCCGTCATGGGTTCGAAGCGACTCAAGGCCGTGGTCGCGGCCGGCCCGCCGGCAGAACCCCCAACGCCGGAACTGGCCGGTCTCCGCGAGGAGTACACCGACCGGTACGCAAGCGACGAGACCGGCATCTGGCAGGCCACCAGCGAGACTCTCGAGTCGATCGACTTCGCCGACGAGGTCGACGCCCTCGCGACAGAGGGCTGGCAGAAGAGCGAGTTCGGGGGAACTGGCGATATCGGTATCGACGCCGTCCGGGAGGCCGCGAGCGGGCGCGAATATCCCGACGAGTCGGTGCCAGGGGGCTTTCGTATCGAGACGGACGACGGTGAGACGGTCCCACGCGGTGCGACCCAGATGACCCTCGGCGCGGGACTGGGCATCGACGACTTCGATGTCGTCACCACGCTGGGCGAACGCTGTGACAGACTCGGCGTCGACGTGATCTCCGCGGGCAACGCCGTCGCCTGGGCCGTCCGAGCGAGCCAGGAAGGTGCGATCGACGGCGACCTCGAGTTCGGCGACGGCGACGTGGCACGGGCGCTCATCGAAGCGATCGCGACGGGAGCCGACGCACCCTGCGATCAGCAGGTCGTCGAGACGCTCAGGAGCGGCGTCGACGCAGCCGCGGACCGGTTCGGAACGGGCTCGATTCCCACCGTGAAGGCAATGGAACTGCCGGCGTACGACCCCCGTGCAGCGGCGGGGATGGCACTCGCGTACGCGACGAGCGACCGCGGGGGCTGTCACCGCCGTGCCCGTCCGATCGAGGAAGAGGTCTTCGAGGCCTGGGACCGCGACGAACGGATCACTGCAGTCAGGACCGCACAGGACGTCCGATCGGTCCTGTGGAGTCTCGTCGCGGACGACTTCGCCGGCGAGACGATGTGGAGCGACTGCGGGGCGACGTTCCTCGAGGCGCTGAACGACGAGAGCGACCTGTCGTATCCGACTGACGCCTCGAGGCTGTACCGGACCGGCGAACGGATCTGGGCGCTCGTCAGACTGTTCAACGTCCGCGAGGGAGTCGACCGGAGCGCGGATAGGCTCCCCGAATCGCTGTTCGGCGCCGGCGGGAGACTCGATCCGGACGCCTTCGAACGACTACTCGACGCCTACTATCGGACCCGTGACTGGGGAACAGATGGGCGACCGACCGCGGACGCACTCGAGCGACTCGGCCTTGCGGACGTTCGCGACGAGTCGACGCCGATCGGGACGCCGTTCGATCCGATCGAATAGGCATAGTAGATAAAATATACTTATCCAAATATCTACTAATAGAAGGATATATGTTCTACGCGGTAGTTATACCGAGAACTAGTTCTAACATAGCTCGCTCGGGCCAACTTCGATTCAAAAGGCGAATACAGCGACTATTTCGCCTATATCGCCCTCAAACACTTCTCGAGAGATGGAAACAGATTCATTCACTGAGATCGAAATGGCAGATACGATAGAATACTATTCAGAAGAGATATCGAGTCGTTACGACGGTAGTCGATGTATTCTACGTCAGTTATACTCCCCCTTCGTTCTCGACTTTCAGTTACACATGTACGAGTGTAAACCACCCCGAACCACAATCATTCAACGCACTGACCAGTATAGTTTCGCTCGAGTATCGTCCCTTCCCGCTCCGCCCGGAACCGGCGACCTTTTTATCGGACGGGAACCGACTCGCTTGCATGACGATGTCACGCGCGCCGAAATCGCCCACCGTGCGGGAGTTCGAGGCGACGGTCGCGGCCGTCGACGGTCGCGACGTCGAACTCGAGGAGACGTACTTCTATCCCGAAGGTGGCGGGCAGCCGGCCGACCGCGGTACGATCGACGGGACCGGGCTCGAGACGGTCCAGAAACGGAACGGGACGGTCGTTCATACGCTCGCATCCGAGCCGTCACTCGAGTCCGGCGACGAGGTCGACTGCACGGTCGACGATGCGTTCCGAACCTACTGCATGCGCGCTCACACGGCGAGTCACGTCGTCTACGGCGCTGGCCGGCGGCTGTTCGACGGCCTCGGCTACGCGGGGTTCGACATCGGCGAGGAGAAGGTCCGGATCGACCTGACGACGGCCGAACCGATCGACGACGACGACCTCGTCGAACTCGGTCGCCTCTCGAACCGGGCCGTCTGGGACGCACGGTCGGTCACGTGGGAGCGACTGCCGGAATCGAAGGCCCGCGACCTCGACGGAATCGCGTTCAACGAGAAGACCGAAGAGGGCGCGATGGCCGACTACCAGGCCGAGTCGGACGAACGCGTCCGCGTGGTGACCGTCGACAAGTCGACGGTTGGCGACGAGACCGATGGCCGGCCGTGGGACGTGGCGGCCTGTGGCGGTACGCACGTCGACAATACCCGCCAGATCGGTCCGATCGAGGTACTCGACCGCTCGAACCCCGGTGAGGGCATCACCCGCGTCGAGTTCTCGGTCGGACCGGCGGGAATCGACCACGCCGCCGACGTGCAGGCGGCCGCACGCGAGGCGAGTCGACTGGGTGGCGTCCCCATTTCGGAACTGCCCGACGCCGTCTCCCGCCTGCAGGATGATCGAGAGCAACTCGAGTACGAACTCGAGGAACTGAAAGAAGAGGTCGTTACGTCCCGACTCTCGGAGCTTCCGACCGTCGAACGCGACGGCGCGACGTGGGCCGTCGGCACGCTCGAGGGGATCGACTCGAACGCCGTCAGCGAAGGTGCACGGGAAGTCGTCGGCGAAGGGCCGGACGAACCGGACGTGGTCGCCGCCGTCGACAGGGGCGGCGCGCCCTCGGTCGTCGTGGCCTCGACCGGCGAGGTAGACGCCGGCGAGGTGATCGATGGCGTGACGGACGCGTTCGGCGGCGGTGGCGGTGGCAGTCCGACGGCCGCACAGGGCGGCGGACTCCAGGCAGATCCGGAGGAAGTCGTGACCCACCTCCGCGGGGAGTGAGGGCGGCTACTGCTGTTCGCGGATCGCGTCGTTGAGTTCCGGTACGACGTCGTGGAGGTCACCGAGAACGGCGTAGTCGGCCTTCTGGATGATCGCAGCCTCCGGATCCGTGTTGATCGCGAGGATGTTCTCGGCCCCCTTGCAGCCGACCATGTGCTGGACCGCGCCGCTGATCCCGCAGGCGATGTAGATGTCCGGACTGATCTTCGCGCCGGTCTGACCGATCTGGTCGTCGTGGGGCCGCCAGCCCTCGTTGACCGCGGCCCGGGAGGCGCCGACGGTCCCGCCGAGCAGGTCGGCCAGTTCCTCGAGTTTGTCGTAGTCCTCGGGGCCGCCGACGCCACGGCCGCCGCCGACGACGACGCGTGCCTCGCCCAGCGGCACGCCTTCCTCGTCGGTCGTCTCGACGCGGTCGACCTGCACGCGGAAGTGTGACTCCTCGAGCGAGGGTGCAAACTCCGTGACGGCCGGATCGGTCGGCGTCTCGACCTCCTCGATCGGGTGTTCGTGTTCGGCGGCACTGACAAGCGTCGTCTCGCCCTCGAGCCGAGAGTGCTCGAGCAAGCTACCGCCCCACCGCTGGCGACGCAGTTCGTACGCGCCGTCGGCGGCTTCGATCTCGAGGCAGTTCGTCGCCAGCGGCGCGTCGAGAGTTGCGCCGGCGTGAGCCAGCACCTCGTGACCTCGGTCCGTTCCGGGGGCTGTGATCGTGCTCGCGTCGATCTCGCGGGTGAGCTGTGCCAGGCTCTCGCCCCACGCCTCGGGCGCATAGCCCTCGAGCCGATCGTGGATGACGTGGTGGAGTTCGTCGACCCCATATCGTCCGAGTTCGTCGGTCAAGCCGGCCGCTTCGTCGCCGAAGGCGACGGCAGCGAAGTCCGTCCCCTCGCTTGCCGCCAGGTCGCGTGCCATCGTCAGCGCCTCGAGCGAGGTCTCGTCCGGCACGCCGCTCTCGTGTTCGACGAACGCGAGGATCATAGCACTTCCACCTCTTCCTCGAGGACTTCGATCACGTCCGGCACGGCATCGGGGCCCTCACCCAGGACCTCGGCCTCCGAGTCGTCCGTCTCGGGAGCTTCCAACCGGACCTTTTCGAAGGTTCCCGCACCCGCAGTGCCGTCGGGCTCGAGACTGGGAACCTCCTGTTTCCGGGCCTGCATCTTGGCACGCATGGACGCGTAGCGCGGTTCGTTGATTCCTTCCTTGACCGCGACGACGGCCGGTAAGTCGATCTCGTAGACCTCCTCCCCGCCGGAGACTTCGCGTTTCGCGATCGCCGTCCCGTCTTCGATCTCGAGGGACTTGATCCCGGTTACGCAGGGGAGTCCGAGTTTGCGGGCGACGCGGACGCCGACCTGGTAGTTGCCCACGTCGGCGGACTCGTTGCCGAACAGCAGGAGGTCGAACGCGTCGTCCAGGTCGCGGATCGCGTTCGCGATCGCGTCGGCCGTCGCGCGCGGGCTCCACTCCTCGCCGTCGGTCTCGAGCAGGGTCGCTTCGTCGGCCTGCATTGCCAGTCCTGTCCGGAGCTGTTCGTCCGCCTCGTCGGGGCCGAGGGTGAGGACGTGCGCCGTGCCGCCGTGTTCCTCGATCAGCTGGATCGCTTCCTCGATGGCACACTCCTCGTGCGGGCTCATGGTAAAGCCCAGGTTGCTCGTGTCGATTCGCTGCTGGTCTTCCGTCAGTACGATCTTCGCGCCGGTGTTCGGGACGCGTTTGATACAGGAAAGAACGTTCATGGCGGTGTTAGCTACGGATGCGTTCGTTCTCGGGGTCGAACAGAGGCCGGCTGCCGACGACCTCGACGGTCACCGGGTACCGGTCGCCCATGTACTCGACCTGGAGTTGCTGTCCTTCCTCGGCGTGCTCGGGCGGGAGATACGCCATCAGCAGGTGTTTGCCGACGCTCGGGCCGGTGCCCGCGCTCGTGACGTAGGATTCGCGGCCTTCTTCGTCGACGATCACCTCGCCGTCCTCGTCGAGGACTGGTTCGTTACCCAGCATGAACCGACGCTCGCCCGACTCGGAGGTGTGGTCGTCGACCGAGAGCGTACAGAGCGTCGCCGCGTTCTCCTCGTCGATCGCCTCCTCGTACGCTTCCTTCCCGATGAAGTCGGCGTCCTTGACGCCGTGGAAGGTCAGCCCGGCCTCTGCGGGGTTGTACTCGAGTTCGAGTTCGTGGCCGTAGAGCCGGTAGCCCTTCTCCATGCGGCCGGTCGTCCCGTAGACGCCCATTCCGACGGGCCGGATGTCGTACTCCTCGCCGGCCTCGGCGATGGTGTCCCAGAGGCGACCGCCCTGGCCCGCGGGGGCGTAGATCTCCCAGCCGAGTTCGCCGACGTAGGAGAGCCGCATCGCCCAGGCGTCGACCTCGCCGACGGTGATCTCCTGGGCGGTGTACGGCGGGAACGCCTCGTGAGACATATCCTCCTCGGTGACGGACTGGACGACCTCGCGGGCGTCGGGCCCCCAGACGCCGAGCGTACACAGCGACTCCGAGCGGTCGATCATATGGACGTCGCCGTCCTCTGGGAGGTGGCTCTTGAACCAGGCGCGGTCGGAGCCCGCTGCAGCACCGCCCGTGATGACGCGGTACTGTTCGTCCCCGAGACGGGCGATCGTCAGGTCGGAGACGAAGCCGCCGTTCTCCGCGAGGATCGGCGTGTAGACGGTCTTGCCGACGTCGACGTCCGTCCGGCCGACGGCCATCTTCTCCATGTACTCGACGACGTCCGAACCGACGAAGTCGAACTTCCCGAAGCCCATGTCGCCGACCATGGCGACGTGGTCGCGCATGTGGAGGTGCTCGCCGAGGATGGTCGGCGACCACCACCGCGAGTCCCACTCGTTGCCCCGGAGCAGCCCCTCGAGTTCCTCGTTGTACGTCCGGACGAGGTCCTCGTTCGAGGTGTACCACTGGGGCCGTTCCCAGCCTGCGGCCTCGAAGAACCGTGCGCCGAGTTCCTCCTGTCGGTCGTAGAACGGGCTCTGACGGAGCGGCCGTGAACTCTGCCACTGCTCCGTGGGGTGGACGATGCCGTAGATTTTCTGGAACCCCTCGTGAGCGCGGTTCTCGACGAACTCCCGTGAGGTACCGTACTCGTAGAACCGGTTGACGTCGGAGCCGTGGAGGTCGATGTCCGACCAGCCACGCGTCATCCACTGGGCGACGGCCTCGCCGATTGCAGGCGCCTCCTTGATCCAGACGGCAGCACACGACCACAGCCCTTCGACGTCCTGTAGCGGGCCGAGCAAGGGCGCGCCGTCCGGCGTCACCGACAGCAAGCCGTCGATCTCGTGGCGGACACCAGCCTGCGGATCGTCGAGCAACTCGGGAACGATCTCGAGTGCGTCTTCCATCGATTGCTCGAACGCGTCGTCGGTCAGCGGCGGCTGGGTCGGCGACAGCGGTGCTTCGTCGATCGACGGGACGTCGTCGACGTCCCAGAGGATCGGCCGGTGCTGGTAGGAGCCGACCTCCAGGTCGTTCCCGTGCTGGCGCTCGTACATCTGGGTGTCCATGTCCCGGACGACGGGGAACGAGATTTCGCCTTCGTAGTCCTCGAAGAAGGAGATCGGCCCGACGCTGACCATCTGGTGGACGGCGGGCGTCAGCGGAATCTCCGCGCCTGCCATCTGCGCGATCTTGGGGCTCCACAGCCCCGCGGCGATGACGACCTCGCCGGCCTCGACCGTCCCGCGATCGGTCTCGACGGCTTCGATCGCGCCGTCCTCGACGTGCATGTCGAGTACCTCCGTGTTCGGCGAGACGGTGAGTCCGCCGTCGGTTTCGTGATCGGCTCGCGCCCGCATCACTTCGCCGGCCCGCAGCGGGTCGCAGGTGCCGGCACCCGGGCTGTAGAACCCGCCCTCGATGATGTCGGTGTTGACGTAGGGCACCATCTCCTCGACCTCTTCGACGGTGAGCAACTCGCCGGGTTCGCCCCACGCCTTGGCCGACTGGACGCGCCGTTTCAGTTCCGCCATCCGTTCGTTGGTCCGGGCGACCTCGATTCCGCCGCTGTTCGTGAACGTGTCCATGTCCTCGTACTGCTCGATCGAGCGGCGAGTGAGGTGAGTCATCTCCTTCGAGTGCTCGACCGGCATCAGGAAGTTCGACGCGTGTCCCGTCGACCCGCCTGGATCCGGGAGCGGTCCCTTGTCCATCAGGAGAATGTCGTCTCGACCCTGTTTCGCGAGGTGGTACGCGAGGCTGTTGCCGACGATTCCGGCACCGATGATTACCGTCCCCGCACTCGAGGGAAAGTCGCTGCTCATCGTTGCTCACCACCCGTTGGGCGTGGTCGTCCGTCCGCTGTCCACAGTCGCTGTCCGTACAGTGTCATCTTCGTTGCTAGTGACCATCCCACACGCTATTAAATGGACGTATATCTGACACGCAAGTTACGTGACGAGGGAGGGAATCGTGGGACTCGAGTGTGGCAACGACGGCGCGATCGGTCGGCTGATCCGTCGTGGACCCACTCGAGCGACGAGCAAGGTCCACGGAGCCAGTGTTCGACGGACCGGATGGATCAGCCGGCGACCCACTCCACAAACTATCTGATGCATGATGTATTTTGGTCTCGAGCGAGTTGCTGGACGCGGTCGACGGCGGGCAGATTCCAACCTCGTCGTATCCGGAACGCTATGGGTGCGTCAACACTTATGAAGCGATCGAGAAAAGGTACCGATATGAGTACAGACGAGGACGAATCGATACCGTCGGACTACGAGATCGCACAGTCAGTAACCACGAACCACATCACCGACGTCGTCGAACCGTACGGCCTCGATGCGGACGACCTACAGTTGCTCGGCGAGGAGAAGGCGAAAGTCGAACTCGAGGCGATCGAACGGCTCCGGGAGGAGGGCGACCCGAAGGGCAAAACGATCCTCGTCACCGGGATGACGCCGACGCCGCTGGGCGAGGGGAAGACAGTGACGACGGTCGGGCTCGGGCAGGCGATGAACCAGCTCGGAGAGGACGCACTCGTCGCGATTCGCGAACCGTCGCTCGGGCCCGTCTTCGGCGTCAAGGGCGGGGCGGCGGGCGGCGGCTACTCCCAGGTGCTCCCAATGGAGGACATCAACCTCCACTTCACGGGCGACCTGCACGCGCTGACGTCGGCGCACAACCTCATTGCGACGATGCTGGACAACCACATCAAGCAGGGGAACGACCGCGACGTCGCGGTCAACTGGGTCAACTGGCCGCGTGCGATCGACATGAACGATCGCGTCCTCCGCGAGACGGTCGTCGGACTGGGTGGCGACGTGACCGGCATCCCCCGCGAGGACGGGTTCATCCTGACCGCTGCCTCGGAGCTGATGGCCGTCCTCTGTCTCGCCGACGGGATAGAGGACCTCAAAGAACGCATCGCGCGGATCATCGTCGCCTACGACGAGGACGGCGACCCGGTCACGGTCGACGATCTCGGCGCGACCGACGCCGCCGCAATCCTCCTGAAAGACGCCCTGAAACCCAACGTCGTCCAGACGATCGAAGGGACGCCGGCGTTCGTCCACGGCGGCCCGTTCGCCAACATCGCTCACGGAACCAACTCGCTGATCGCCGACGAGGTCGCGGCCCACCTCTCGGAGTACCTCGTCACCGAGGCCGGCTTCGGTTCGGACCTGGGCGCCGAGAAGTTCATGAACATCGTCTCCCGCTTCGGCGACGTCGAACCCGACGCCGTCGCGCTCGTCGCCTCCGTCCGCGCGCTGAAGTACCACGGCCAGGACATGTGGCCGCCGGACGTCGACGCACTCGAGGAAGAAGACGTCGACGCCGTCTACGACGGCCTCGAGAACCTGGAGAAACACGTCCGGAACCTCGAGAAGTTCGGCGTCCCGGTCGTCGTCGCGGTCAACCGCTTCCCGCAGGACACCGACGACGAGATCGAGGCAGTCGTCGAACACTGTGAAGAAGAACTCGGCGTGCCGGCCGCGGAGTCGACCGTCTTCGCCGACGGCGGCGAGGGCGGGATCGAACTCGCCGAACACCTCGTCGAGGCCGCCGACGCCGAGTCGGAGTTCGAGCCGCTGTACGACCTCGAGGCACCGATCGGGGAGAAGATCGAGACCGTCGCGACCGAGATCTACGGCGCCGACGGCGTCGAGTTCCACGGCGACGCCGAGGACGACATCGAACGGCTCACGGAACTGGGCTTCGACGACGTCCCGATCTGTATCTCGAAGACGTTTCACTCGCTGAGCGACGATTCGAGCGAGAAGGGCGTCCCCGAGGACTGGACGCTCGAGGTAAACGAGATTTACCCGTCGGCAGGGGCGGGTTTCCTCGTGGTGTTGACCGCCGACGTGCTCACGTTACCGGGGCTCCCCGCGGAGCCGGCGGCCGAAAACATGGAACTGCACTCCGACGGGAGTATTTCGGGGCTCTTCTGAGCGAGCGGTCTTCTATTCGCTCGTTTCGACCTGCCACAGCGCTCGGTACAGCGTCTGCAGGTTGCAATCACATCGGCCGACGACGTCCCGACACGTCTCGAGGTATCGCTCGTACGCCGCCGGAGACGGCTCTTCCGGGTAGGGCTCCTCGAGTTCGCCACACGCCTGCAGCGCCGCCCACTCCCGGTCGCTCAGCACCAGATAGCGGTCGGGGTCGAGAAACTGCAGGAACGCCGTCGCGACAGAGACATCGACGCCGGACAGCGCCGTCAGCGCCTCGAGTTTCGCCCCGGTCTCGTCGGCCGCGACCGCGTCGTCGATCGCGTCGTGGACGTCCTCGTACTCGTTGTCGCCGAAGGCCGCCTCCCTGCGACGGCGAGCGGCGTTGTCGTAGTCGAGGCGTCGCCGGTAGTACCACTGGACGACCCACTCGAGGTCGCGCCAGCCGTAGTCCCCGCGCGCGAGCGTCGCGGGCATGATCTCGAGATGTTCGGCCTCGACGGTCGCGAACGGATTGTCGTCGGCGTACTCGTAGGCGAGCGCGTCGACGGTGTCGGCGGTGAGTTCCATCCTGCCCGTGGGATACGGAAGCCGGCTGTGTGAACGTTTCCCTCTCGGAGCCTCGAGGCTGCAGGGCGGCGACGGCACCGGAGAAACTTTGATTGCCGTCGGCCGAGACGATACGGTATACCATGACCAGCACTCACACAGGTGATCCCGATGTCGACTGACGACCCCGATTCCGGACCGACGAAGACGATCTGTCCGTACTGTGGCGTCGGCTGTGGCATCCAGGTCAAGCAGGGGGAGGAGCCGGGTGACGTCCAGTTCATGCCGTGGGGCGACGCGCCGGTAAACGAGGGGCGGATCTGCATCAAGGGCGGCGCGGCGACGGAGGTCGTCGACCACGAGGACCGGCTCACCGACCCGCTGATCAAAGAAGACGGCGAGTTCCGCGAAGCCAGCTGGGAGGAGGCCTACGACATGGTCGTCGAGGAACTCGAGCGCATCCGCGAGGAATATCGCCCGGACGCGATGGGCTTTTTCGGCTCCTCGAAGACGATGAACGAGGAGAACTACCTCCTCCAGAAGATCGCTCGGCGGTACGGTACCAACAACGTCGACAACTGTACGCGGATGTGTCACGCCTCGACGGTCTGGGCGCTGCGGACGGGCCTGGGCGCGGGCGCGATGACCAACAGCATGGCCGACCTCGAAGAGGAGTGTGACCTGTTCTGGATCCAGGGTGCGAACCCTGGCGAACAGCATCCGATCGCGAACAGCCAGTACTTCCGCCAGGCCGTCCTCGAGGGTGCGACGGTGATCCAGGTCGACCCACACGCGAACAAGACGACACGTTCCTTCCAGATCGACGAGACGGATCGTCACCAGCACCTCCAGTTGAATCCTGGTACCGACATCCCGCTGCTGAACATCGTCCTCAAGACGATCCTCGACCACCACGAGGAACACCCGGAGGACGGCTGGATCGACGAGGAGTTCGTCGAGGCCCGCACCGAGGGGTTCGAGGATCTGAAAGAGACCCTCGAGGACTTCGACAAGGAGGCCGCCGCCGAGGAGTGCGGGCTCGACCTGGAGGCGATCGAACTGGCCGCAGAGAAGTACGCGAAAGCGGACAACGCCGCCATCTTCACCGGGATGGGGATGAGTCAGCACGCCTGTGGCGTCGACAACGTCCAAAACGAGATCAACCTCGCGTTGATCACGGGGAATCTCGGCCGACCGGGAACTGGCGTCAACCCGCTCCGGGGGCAGAACAACGTCCAGGGGACCTGTGACGTCGGCGCGATGCCGAACGTCCTCCCGGGCTATCAACTCGTGGACGACGACGAGGCCCGCACCCGCGTCGAAGATGTCTGGGGCTTCGAGGTGCCCGACGAACCGGGCCTGACGAACGTCGAGGTCTCCCACCAGTTCGGCGAGTCGGTCCACGGCCTCTACGTCATGGGCGAGAACCCCGTCATGTCCGAACCGGACGCCAACAGCGTCGCCGAGCGCATCCAGGAACTCGAGTTCATGGTAGTTCAGGACATCTTCATGACGGAGACGGCGAAGTACGCCGACGTCGTCCTGCCGGCGACGACCTGGGCCGAACGCGACGGTACCGTCACCAACACCGACCGGCGCGTCCAGCGGATGCGCGGCGTGGATAAGGTTCACGAGAACACGAAACACGACCTCGAGATCCTCTCCGAAGTTGGCTCCCGACTGTTTGGCGGCGAGGAGCCACGCTCCTCGGAGAGCCGGACGGAGTCCGGCGGAAAGTTCGACTTCGACGAGCCCGAGGAAGTGTTCGAGGAACTCCGCGAGGTCTGTCCGATCTACCACGGCATGACCTACGACAACCTCGGCGAGGAGGGACTGCACTGGCCCTGCTACCAGCCCGGCGACGAGGGCGACCCGTTCCTCTACGAACACGAGTTCGACACCGAGAGCGGCAAGGGCCACATCGAGGGCGTCACCCACCAGCCGCCGAAGGAGACGCCGGACGACGAGTATCCGCTGATCCTGACGACCGCGCGCCTCGAGGAACACTACAACACGGGGACGATGAGCCGTCGCTCGCCGACGCTGAACCGGCAGACGCCGGAGAACTTCGTCGACGTCCACCCGAACGACGCCGAACAGTACGGTATCGAGGACGGCCAGGACGTCGTCCTCAAGTCTCGGCGCGGCGAGATCACCGTCGAGGCACAGGTCACCGAGGACATCAAGGAAGGCGTCGTCTGGACGACCCCACACTTCGCGGCTGCCTCCGCAAACAGGCTGACGAACGACGTCCTCGACGAGCGAGCGAAGATCCCCGAGTACAAGGCCGCAGCCGCAGAGATCGAGGTCGGCCTCGAGCCGGCCGATTCGGAGGCGGCGGCCGACGACTGAGTCGTTCGATTACCGCTCGTCGTTCTCTCTCTTTTCGGGCAGTCTCGAGCGGATGGCGCCGACGACCGAACGGTGTCCGCGTTCGCGATCGCGGAGCGTTCCGACGAGACCGACGAGCGCGATTAGGGCGAGGAGTGCGAAGGGAGCGCCGGTTAACACGGCCATCGCCTGCAGGAGTTCGGCGCTGTCGGTGACGAGTACCGAGATGGCGACGATACCCTGGAAGATGCCCCAGAAGAGGATCGCACCGGTGGTCGGGGCGAACTCGTGTCTGGTCGCAAGTACTGCTACGACGAGCGTCGACGTATCGGCGGAGGTCGCCATGAAGACGACGATCAGCGCCAGGAAGACGAACACGAGCAACTGGCCGATCGCGAACGCCTCGAAGACCGGAAAGCCCGCGACGGCTTCGGACCGACCGTGGGCTTCGATCGCCGCGAGCGCGTCGACGGTACTCGTCTGCTGGAGGTGAAGGGAGGTAGCGCCGAGCAGGAGAAACCAGACGATCGTCGCCAGCGACGTTGCGACGAATCCCGTCAGGACGACCGTTCGAATGCGTCGTCCCCGGGAAAGCGCCGCCAGAAAGAGGCCAGCGAACGGTGCCCAGGAGAACCACCACGCCCAGTTCCAGATCGTCCAGTCGGCGACCCAGGCGTCGGCGACCAGTCCGTTCCCGAGGTGAAGACTCATCGGAACGGCGTGTCTCGCGTAGCTTTCGACCGCCTGCACACTGCTTTCCACCACGACGGTTCGTGGCGCGACGGCGAAAAACAGCGCAGCGAACAGGCCGAACAACACGACGTTGACGCCGGCGATCCGTCTGATCCCCCGGTGGACGCCGCTCTGTGCCGAAACGACGAAGACGAACGTCAATCCGGCGACGAACAGGACCGATCCCACGACGTCGAACCCGACGCCCCACTGGAAGTCGATCCCCGTGAGAAACTGGTCGCCGACGAGTGCGATCGACGTCGCGATGCCGCCGATCGTCGCGAAGACGGCGAGCAGATCGACGAGTCGGCACCAGAGCGAATCGAGGTTGTCGACGCCGAGAAACGGCGTCAGTATCGTCGACACTCGAAGCGGTGCGCCCTGCTGGTAGACGTAGTAAGCGATCGGAACACCGACGGCGATGTAGACGCTCCAGGCCCAGAATCCCCAGTGAAACAGCGCGTAGGTCAACGCCGCTTTCGCTGCCTCCTCGGAGGAGGGCTCGACCGCGAAGTACGACGGCGGCGTTTCGTAGTGAAACAACGCTTCCGCCGGCCCCCAGAAGACGATTCCGGCGGCGATACCGGCCGTGAAGAACATCGTGAAGTAGACCGGATATGTGTACGCCGGTTCGGTGTCCGACCCACCGAGTTTCACCGACCCCCACGGCCCGGCCAGCAGCGCCAGACAGAACACCACTGCGAGCAGCACGATCCCGGAAAACAGCCAGCCTGCGTACGTCGTGACGGCGGCCTGTGCAGCACTAACGATCGTGATCGTCGCCGACGGAACCAGCAACTGCCCGACGAAAAAGAGTCCGAACGCGACGACCGGAACGCCGAACGTAATCGGATCCTGCCGGGCGAGAAACCCCTCGAGAACGTCGCCGACCTCGAGTCGGCGGACACGAAGCAGGTAGTCCGAATCGAACGCTCGCTCGCGCTCGTCGCTTGCGGTCGGCAACACTGCGAGGTAGCTCAGGGCGGAGGCGAAGAACACGAGCGAGATAGTGAGCCAGGCCCGGCCGGATATCGTCTCGCCGACGAGTTCGGGGAAGAAAAACCCCGAGACGACGACGATTCCCGAGAGGACACAGAGCGGAGCCAGCAGCTTCCGGAGCATCCGTTCGGCCGTGCTGACGCCCTCGATGTCCATGTCGGCAGGTCAACAGCGGGTCCTAAATCAATTCCCCACCACCGATAGCGGTATTCCGGTTCGGGGTGGTCAGGAGTCGACTTCGTGTTCGATCGTCGCGGAACACGTCCTGTCCGTATCTCGATAGAACGTAGTTCGATCCGTAGTGACCGTGGCGGTGACTCGGACGGACTGTTGAAAGTCAGCGACAACCCGACCGAAGAGCGGTTTGCAATCGCGCCGCGCCGGTACGTTGCTACAGCACTCCGTCTCACGTATCGTCCACGTCGTCGAACAGCGACTCGGCGGATTCGTTCGCGAGAATCGACCGCCCGAGAAGTCTGCCACCGATCGCCATCGGACTGATAACCTCGTCGGCGCCGACTTGCTCGAGTTTGCCGACGTGCTGGCGGTCGTTCGCCGCGGCGACGATACGGATCTCCGGATTCGCCGTCCGTGCGGCGAGGACGGCCAGGACGTCGTTGGCGTCGTCCCGCGTCGCGACGACGACGCCCGACGCGTCGTCGATCCTGGCGTCGTGCAACGTCTCTTCGTGGGTTGGATCGTCGGTGAGGACGTTTACCTCTCGTTCGTTCAGTTCGGCAGCGTCGTCGACGTCCCGTGTGACGACTACGACGTCGGCCTCCGTCTCGAGTTCGTCGAGTAACGATTCCGTGATGTCGCTGTGCCCGAGGACCAGGACGTGGTCCTCGAGGAGGGAGAGTTCTGATGGTGTCATGTTTCCGAACGCAGTAGCCATCCGTTTCTCGATCGCCGGAACGATCAGTGATCCGATCGCGACCGTGAACGCACCCGTCCCGAAGAGGATAACCGAGAGCGAGAACCACTTCGCTTCGGTCGTCAGCGGCGTAATGTCGCCGTAACCGACGGTTGCGATCGTAACGACGACGTAGTACACCGAGTCGCCCCAGGTCTCGAGTCCGGCGAACTGATCCTGCAGAGCGTAGGAGCCGACAGTACCGTACAGGACGACGCCAACGATCGAGGACAGCGACGCGATCTGGAGTGACGAAAGCTGGATCCGCTGGTCGAATGCGTCGCGGTTGACGAGCAACAGCGGGAGTG
Organism: Natronobacterium texcoconense; assembly: GCF_900104065.1. Lineage (NCBI taxonomy): Archaea > Methanobacteriati > Methanobacteriota > Halobacteria > Halobacteriales > Natrialbaceae > Natronobacterium > Natronobacterium texcoconense. The sequence goes on from NZ_FNLC01000001.1 coordinate 1,134,902, forward strand.
CGACGAGAATCGAGAGCAAGAGGGGGACGTCCGTCGGCCGGAGCGTCGTCAGCGGCAAAACCGTCACCAGCGGGAGTACAAGCAGCGTGAGATACCACGTCAATCGCTTGCGTCGTTGCAGGCCGATCACGAGCGCACCGAGGACGAACGCGAGCAAGACGCCGGTAAACTGTACGACCCCTGGCTCTCCAGGAATCAGGGCCGCCAGTGGCCCGTCGTAAGTCACGTCCGGCTGACTGAGATTCGAGAGCCCGGTCACGAACGTGAGGACGGCGACGAACCCGGTCAGTACGACCGCCGTTTTCGATCCGGAGAACTCCTGCCAGTGGACGAATCGGATCCGCTCGCTGTGGTAAAACAGCCGCTCGAGCGCCGGCTCCGATGGATCTGGTGTGTCGGCGGCCACCTGTGAACGTTACAGGCCGAACTATATAGTTGATGTCGGGCTCGTTGCCGTGTGCCGGTTTCGGGCTCTGGTGTGTCATGTGGTAACGAAAGTAAGGGTTATATGTTGGCCCGTCGATACTCACGACGAGCAGAGGACGAAGACACATGTACGACAACGTTCTGATCGCGACGGACGGGAGCGACGCGACCGAGGGGTGTGTCGACTACGCACTCGAGATTGCCGACCGTACGGACGCCAAGGTACACGCGCTGTACGTGGTCGAAACGAAGGCAACCTACATCCTGACCGTCGGCCTCTCGGACGACGAACTCGAGCGATACAGGGAGTACGGCCGCGAGACCGTAACCGAAATCGTTGAACAGGTCGCCGACCGTGGGCTCGAGGGGGACGGCGTGATCAAGACGGGACGGCCGTCAGAAAAGATCGTCGAGTACGCGAACGACAACGATATCGACGTTGTCGTCGTGGGAAAGCAAGGCCACGGTGCGGTCGACAGACACCTCGGGAGTACCGCGGAAAACGTCATGCGGATGGTCGACGATGCAGCCACGGTCGTCGTCGAGAATTGAGACGGTTTGCTGTGTTTACTTCTCGTCGACCGCCGTCTGATCCGTGTGTGACTCGTCGTCGTCGCGCCAGTCGTACTGACCAGCGACTATCGGATCGTTTATTCTCGTCCGATTCGTACCCCGGCTATGTCTCGTTCGGGCGTCTCACCTGGGCCGATCGCGGAACAACTGTTCGAGAACGGGTTCCGATCGGCGGCAATCGGCGGACTTTCGCTGATCGGCTATCTCCACTGGGTCGGCGCCTTATCGCTTCTCGAGCCAGTCACTGTCGTTCTCGTGGCGCTTTTGTTCCCGATCTATCTCGTATTCGTGTCGATGCTGCTGGCGGCGTGGCTGGGCTACGACAGAGACGAAACGAACCTCCAGCGGGTAGACGGCGAGGCCGTCGACGACCCGTGGGAGCAGTGGCCATGGTGAGGTCGGCTCGGCTGGACGGAGGGAGCTGACCGGATGGAGTGGAACCTGCGGACGTTCGTTCGGCTCTTCTTGCTCGTCGGTGGCGTCGCTCTTTTCGTTACCGGCGCAGTCGGTAGCGACACACTCGACGTGGTGCTCGGGGTCGTCGCAGCGACGCTCGGTGCGGTCGGGCTTCTATCGGAGTGGAACGATACTGCGAACTGACGATACGTATAAGACTCGTCGTCTCGTTTCCCCTACATGTCCAATCTCGTCGCGACCGGTGCCACGGTACTCGCAGTGGTATTTGTCGTCGGGAGTATCATGGCCCTCTCCGCGGGGAATTATTTCGTCGCTGGAACGCTGCTTACGTTCGTCGCGTTTGCGATCTATTTCCGGGAAATCAACGTGGAGTGACGGTCGTTGCTACCCAAACTATATGATCGAGTCGTTCGAATATTTTTGTGGGCTCACGGTCATGCTAGACAATATCCTGATCGCGACGGACGGGAGTGACAAGGTGTCAGTAGCGGTCGAACACGGACTCGATCTCGCGGAGGTGTTCGGTGCGACAGTACACGCGATTTACGTCGTCGAGACGGAAGCGGCGTACATCCTCACGGTCGGCGTAAGCGACGACGAGATGGAGGAGTATCGAGAGTTCGGCGAAGAGGTGGTCACCGACGTCGTCGAACGGGCCGAACAGCGAGGGCTGGACGGCGTCGGTGTGGTCAAAACCGGGAAGATCTCACAGGAAATCGTCGAATACGCCCACGAAAACGACATCGACAACGTAGTCGTCGCCGAACGAGGGCGCGGCACCATCGAAAAATACCTCGGCTCCAACGCCGAGAAAGTCGTCCGAATGTGCTCGAAACCCGTTACCGTCGTTCGGTCGCCGTAATACGTGGACAACCCGCTCGAGGAACCGTCGGCCACAGTGCTCTCGGTCGTCGAAAACCAGTTACGGTCGAGGTCTCGTACGGATCGGTGTCCGTCATTTTCGGTGCGACCGCAGGACGGATCGCGGACGCACCGGTACGGTATCATACGGTTTACTGTAAGTCATTTCCGGCGCAACCGCGACCCGTGCGGCGGTTGCGCCGGTAAATCGGTACAGCAATCCGTATCAGTCGCTGACGTCGACGTCGACAACCCTGTCGTCGCTCGTCCGGACTTCGGTCACGAGATCACCACGCTGTGTCGTCACGACGACGTCGTTGTCGTCCTCGAGTTCGTCGATCACTTCCGCGAACTCGTCGGACTCGAGGATCGCGTACTCCGTCTGTAGTCCCTTCAGCACGGCGTAAATCATGAACAGCAGAATTATAGCGAACGGAAGGCCGCTGGCGATGGCAGCGGCCTGGAGCGCCTCGACCGCGGCGTCGCCGCCAGCGACCAACAGCGCGGATGCGACGAGCCCTTCGGAGGCTGCCCAGAAGACGCGGCCGGTGGCCGGCGTCTCGTGTTTGCCGCCAGTACTGAGGTGCTCGAGGACGAGCGATCCCGAGTCCGAGGAGGTCACGAAGAAGGTCGTGACGAGAACGATCGCGAGCGCGGACAGAACGATCGTGCCGGGCATTAGATCGAACATCGCGAACATCGCGAGTTCTTCACCGACGTCGAACATGGGGCCGCTGATCGCACCTTCGGTGCCGTCGGCCAGTTCGAAGTTGAGCGCGGTGCCGCCCATCGCGGCGAACCAGGCAAACGAGAAGATGACGGGGATCAGGAGGACGCCGCCGACGAACTCACGGATGGTTCGGCCTTTCGAGATGCGTGCGATGAACATCCCGACGAACGGCGACCAGGAGATCCACCACGCCCAGTAGAAGACGGTCCAGTCGACCAGGAATCCGCCTTCACCCTCACCACCGGGGCCGTAGAACTCCGAGCCCTGGAAGTAGTGGTTGTCGAACGAGTTGCCGAAGAACGACAGTTCGAAGAAGTTGCCGATGTACGCGCCGATGCCCTGTGGGAGCGCGCCGAGGATGAAAAGCGTCGGTCCGAGGACGAACACCGATGCCAGGAGGATCATCATCAGCGTGAGGTTCAGGTTACTGAGCCGTCTGATCCCCTTGTCCAGACCGAGGTAGACCGAGATAACCGCGAGACCCGTGACGATCCCGATGATCGCGACGGCGACCCACGTGGCGTCCGGGACGGCGGGGAACGCGCCGACCTCGTCGCCGACGAACGTCAGGCCGGCGTTGATCTGTAACGCGCCGAGTCCGAGCGAGGTGACCAGTCCGAACAGCGTCGCGAAGATGGTGAAGATGTCGATGATGTGTCCCGGCCAGCCGTAGATTCGGTCACCGAGTACGGGGTAGAAGACCGAACGGAACGTCAGCGGGAGCCCGCGATTGTACGAGAAGAACGCGAGCCCGAGTGCGACCAGTGCGTAGATGGCCCACGGGTGAAAGCCCCAGTGGAACAGCGACACGGCCATCGCCACTTCGCCGGCACCTTCGGTTCCCGCCTCGGCACCGAGGTGTGGATCGAAGAGGTGGTAGACCGGTTCGGCGACTCCGAAGAACATGAGTCCGATACCCATGCCCGCGCTGAACAGCATCGCGATCCAGGAGATGTCGCTGAACTCCTTCTCGCCGTCGACGCCGCCGATCCGGATCATTCCGTACTTGCTGATGGCGAGATAGACCATGAAGATGATAAAGATGTTCGCGGCCAGGATGAACAGCCAGTCGAAGTAGTCTGAGACTGCGACTCGAGTGTCCTGGAAGACCGTTCCGGCTTGGTCCGGAAACGCGAGCGAGAGGACGACGAAGAGAACGATCAACCCGCCCGCGATGAGGAAGACGGGTGGATTGATGTCGAATCCGAACCCTTGCCAGTTGTTGTCGCCCGGTTCTCGATCCGTATCCGCGTGGAACAGCTGTTCCTGAATACTGTGTTTGCTTTTATCTGCCATGGTTTCCTTCCGTGTGAGTGTGTCCGTTCGATCCGTGGTTGGCCCCGTTTCGACACTCCATCGGTCAGTTCGACGTGCGGTTCTCTCGAACCACCCGACTGACCTCTATGGCAGCCTCCCATGTAAACATGTCACGAGCGACATGCGCTACCAATCACATTCCGTGGATTCCCTGCAACTCCGTATATAGTTTTGGTAAACTAACTGATTATTTTACCGGGAAGAGCGGTACGGATAGTCGCGTTCGACCACTACGCTCAAAATCGGGCGAAGAGAGAGCCGAGTCGAGATGGTGTCGCGAGAAACGAAACGACGAACGTCACGACGGCGAGACCGAACGAAATCGCGGTAATCCCGACGAGATACGGTCCAAACGCCGGCCAGACTGGTGTCGTAATCATAACCACAGTCATCGAACCGACGACGATCAACAACAACACCATCGAGACGCGAAGTCCCATCTGTCGAGGGTTGAACCCACAGTGAGGACATCCCTCTTCACCACCCTCGAGTTCGTACCCGCAGCGTTTGCAGTAGGGGACACCGCCGTCGAACGGGCGCATACGTCTACGTTACCACGAGCAGTCAAAAAGATAGGTCCCGAAACCGGTCGGAGGTCGCGTTATCGGCCCCGGCGGAACGCGCCGAGGAGTCGCCCGAGGAGGCCCGGTTCGTCGGACAAATTCGGCATCGCAGGCATGTAGTTGATGAATTCGTCATCCGTTCGATCGGTAGGGTCTGTTTCGGCACTCATTCAGTCCAACGTTTGAACCAGTGTGGGTTAAGAATTTCGAGAGGCTATTTACCAAATTCCACTCTACGGTGCCGAAAATCAGCCGGTGACCTGCGCATTCCTGACGACGTCCTCCACTCGAGCGCTCGGATCACGATCCCTGATCGGTGAACCACACCGCTGGTCGCGACTTTCAGGACCGGTTCTAGCTTTCTGGGCCGACTGTCGGAAGGATACCGCCCGATGTAGTTGTGTTCGGCATATCGGTACGCGAATCACGTCCCCCAATATACTTGTCATTTCGAGGTTGCCACAACACAGGAGCGACGACGGTTTGATCGGTCAGATCGATGCTGCTCGATACTGGAACGGTGGTGCTCGCAGGAGGTCGTTCGGGCTGGTGGCAGTCGGTGGGGTCTCGAGTGGCGGCGATTCACGGCAGATCGATCGGCACGTCCTCCTGGACGCTCGCCGCGTCGATCGTGTTGTACAGCAACATCGCGATCGTCATCGGGCCGACGCCACCGGGAACGGGCGTGATGACGGCTGCTTTTTCCTTCGCGCTCTCGAACTCGACGTCGCCGACGAGGTCGTATCCCCGCTCCGTCTCCGCTTCGAGGCGGTTGACGCCGACGTCGATCACGGTCGCTCCCTCGCGGATCATCGACCCGTCGACGAGTTCGGCGACGCCGGCGGCCGCGATCACGATGTCCGCTCCCCGGGTCTTCTCGGCGAGATCCTCCGTCCGCGAATGGCAGACCGTCACCGTCGCGTTGCCGCCGGGAGCGTTCTGGATCAGCAGGTTCGCCATCGGCTTGCCGACGATATCGGAACGGCCCACGATGACGACGTCTTTCCCCGCCGAATCGACGTCGGCCGACTCGAGCAGTTTCTGGATACCGTGGGGCGTGCAGGGTTTGTACCGCGGATTTCCGGCGACGAGTCGACCGACGTTCTCGGGGTGGAAGCCGTCGATGTCCTTGCGAGGATCGATATTCCGGAGTACCCGACGGCTGTCGACGTGATTCGGTGTCGGCATCTGGACGAGGATGCCGTGGACTCGAGGGTCGTCGTTCAGATCTTCGACGGTCTCGCGTAGCTTCTCGGCGGGTGCGTTGGGATCCAGTTCCCGGTGAAACCCTCCGATACCGATTTCGTCACACGCCTCCTGTTTCATCGAGACGTAGGTCTCGCTCGCGGCGTCGTCGCTCATCAACACTGTCGCGAGCCCCGGCGTGACGCCTGCAGACTCGAGCGTCTCGAGACAGTCCTCGAGGTCGTTCTCGATTCGACTCGCCACGTCGTTGCCATCGATGACGTGGGTCACGGGACGTCACCACCGGTCCTATCGTATGAATTGGAGGTCATGTCGGTCACCAGTGTAGCCCGGGCGTGAGTAGACCGGGCGTCGTCGAGAACGAATATGGGTGGCGGTATCAATGCACTGTCGTCCACCGGGTGAGCTACAGTTATCTCTCGCTCGTCACGAACTCCACAACACATCCGTATACTGCCAGTTATAGTCGGGCAGCCACGTCGTAGCTTTCTGGAGCGAATTTTTGGCCTTTAGAGTCCGTAAAGTGCTTCTATCCTCGGATTAGCTCCCGGCAGACTCTTGCCTGACTCCTACTTTTATGTGCGCTCCCGGACACCTGAATGGTAATGTCTGGCAGTGAACCACCAGAGACGGAACACCAGGAACATCCGAACTATCCGAGCGTCGATCAGTCGGATCGGACGCTCCCGAGAAACCTGCGACAGTCCGGCGATCCGGGGATCGAGATGCTCGTCTCGACGCGGGTCCGCAAGTCGCCGTTCTTCCACAAGTCCTTCGTCGAGAACGGCGCGTGGCGAGCGACGGTCTACAACCGAATCTACCACCCACGCGGGATGCTGAAGCCCGAAGAAGGCGGGATGATGGAGGAGTACGACGCGCTGGTCAACCACGTCACCCTGTGGGACGTCGCCGTCGAACGCCAGATCCGCGTGAAAGGTCCCGACGCCGAGGCGCTGACGAACTACGTCATCACCCGCGACGCGACCGAGATCGAACCGATGCACGGCAAGTACGTCATCCTCTGTAACGAGGACGGCGGCATCCTCAACGATCCCGTCCTGTTGCGACCGGGCGAAAACGAGTTCTGGTTCTCCATCTCGGACTCGACGCTGATGCAGTGGCTCCAGGGCATCAACGTCGGACAGAACTTCGACGTCGAGATCGACGAAATCGACGTCGCACCGATGCAGATTCAGGGACCGAAGTCGGTCGACGTGATGGTCGAAATAGTCGGCGAGGAGGTGAAAGACATCCCCTACTACGGCCTGATGGAAACCGAGATCGGCGGCGTGCCAGTGCTCGTGAGTCAGACCGGCTTCTCCGGCGAGAAGGGCTTCGAAATCTACGTCAAAGAGGCCTCGAAGAACGCCGAACGCGTCTGGGACCCCGTCCTCGAGTCCGTCCGGGATCACGGCGGGATGCAGGTCGCGCCGGCACACCACCGCCGCATCGCCGCCGGCATCCTCTCGTGGGGTCAGGACATGGACCACGAGACGTCGCCGTTCCAGGTCAACCTCAGCTACCAGGTGCCCGACGACAAGGACGCCGACTACGTCGGCAAGGAAGAACTCGAGCGCCAGCGAGAACAGATCGAGAACGGCGACTACCCGTTCGTCCACAAGATGGTCGGCCTCAAGATGGCCGGCGGGCCGGTCCGCGACTACGCGCCGGACTTCTGGCTCGTCTCCGATCCCGACACCGGCGAGAAGTGTGGCTACGTCACCTCGCCGTGGTACAACCCCGAACTCGAGACGAACCTCGCGCTGGCGTTCGTCCCGGCCGAGAAACTCGACGGCGACCCAATGGACGTCTACGACGGCGACATCGAGACGGAGTTCCAGGTCCATCTGCCCGACGAGTACGCCGAAGAACCGGGCGAACCCGTCTACGCAAAGGTCTCGGAGGTGCCGTTCAAACCCTCCGTCAACCCGAGCGCCCGCGAACAGGCCAAACTAAACGCAAGGGAGGAAGCCTCGGAGTGAGCCGTGACCGGGATCGCCGTGCGTGAAACCGATTCGACGGACGCTGGCAGCGCCGATCGATACGGACGTAAGGCTCGAGTGACGAGTTTCGTTCGAACGCGGCGGCCGACCGGACCAATTGGAGGACTCGGCTGATGGCATCGGAAATACAGACCGCGGAGATGGCCGAAGGCATCGTGGAGCTACTCGAGCAGCCACGCTTCGAACTGATGCCGTTCGAGAGCATGGACGAACAGCTCGAGCACCTGCCCGACGGGTCGGAGGTCGCGATCACCACCTCGCCGACGCTCGGCCTCGAGGCGACGATCGACTGGAGCGAACGGGCGACAGATCGGGGATTCGAGGTCGTGCCACACATCGCAGCACGCTACGTCCGCGACGAAGATCACCTCGAAGAGATCGCAGGACGGCTCACCGACGCAGGGGTGACGGACATCTTCGTTCCGGGCGGGGACCGAGAGGAACCGGTCGGCGAGTTCACCTCCGCGTACGAATTGCTCTCGGCGCTCGAGGACCTCGAGTACGAGTTCGAGGAGGTCGGGATCACCGGCTATCCGGAAGGTCACGAGTTCCTCGACGAGGAGGTGCTGGCCGAGTCGATGGCGAAGAAAGAGCCCTACGCCACCTATATCGTGACACAGCTGTGTTACGACGCCGAGACCATCCTCGAGTGGATCGGCGAAATCCGCGACCGTGGCGTCGAGTTACCGGTCGAGGTCGGCATTCCGGGCGTGATGAAGTACCAGCGGTTGCTGAACATCTCGAAGAAGGTCGGCGTCGGGGACTCGATTCGGTTCCTGCAGAAGACAAGTGGCGTCATCGGATTCATTCGGGAACTCGTCGGCTCGAGAGGAACCTACGTCCCCGACGAACTCGTCCAGGGACTGGCTCCCTACGCCACGGATCCCTACTACGACATTCGCGGCGTCCACGTCTACGCGTTCAATCAGGTGCCGGATCTCGAGTCGTGGCGGTCGGAGACGTTGACGCAGTACGGATAGCTCACTCGTTGGGTTTTCGTTCCTGCTCGGGGTGATCGGAGATAAACACGCTCGTGTTCGCCGGGACGTCCTCGGTCACCCACGAGTTCGCGCCGATGCTGACGTGGTCGCCGACGGTGATCGCCCCGAGTACCTTCGTGCCGGCGCCGATGACGACGTGGTCGCCGATGTCCGGGTGGCGTTTGTACCCCTTCTTTAGCATCTGCTCGTTGTCCTCTTCTTCTTCGAAGTGGAGTGCGCCGAGCGTCACGTCCTGGTAGAGTCGGACCCAGTCGCCGATCGTCGCCGTCTCGCCGACGACGACGCCGGTGCCGTGATCGACGAAGAAGTAGTCGCCGATCTCCGCGCCAGGATGGACGTCGATCCCCGTCACCGTCTTCGCGTATTCGGTCAGTTCCCTCGCGTACTCGGGTTCGCCGGCCTCGTACAGCACGTGCGCGACCCGCTGCATCATGATCGCCTGGAACCCCGGATACGACCGGATCACCTCGACGTAGGACTTCGCAGCAGGATCGCCCTTGTAGGCTGCCTCGACGTCTTTCTTCAGCGTCGCCCGCAGTTCCGGCAGTCGATCGAGGACGTGATCGACGACCGCCGTCGGATCGGCGTCCGTATAGGGCTCGAGTCCGCCACAGTAGAGCGATCCCAGTTCCGACAGGAGCTCGCCGACCGCCGACGCGTCCTCGAGCAGGGCGGGCGCGTTCCAGCACCTGGGAAACAGGAGTCGTCTGAGCAGTCGTAGCTCCGCTCGCCGTTGCTCTACCGGCGGGAAGTTCATCGCCTGTCCCGTCGGGAAGGGCTCGGCGTCGGCTCCGTAGGCCTCGAACAGGAGGTCGTGTGCGTCGCCGGTGTAGCTGTAGCCCATGTACACTGGCGTTCGATCCCGACACACAAAGCTCTTCGAACGGGGCCAGCAGACGGGGATTTTTGGTGGCTGACCCTGACAACAACAGGTATGTCCGTCTCCCGCCGACCGCCGTCCCGGTCGGTGACGGTCGTCGCCGACCCGTTCCCGACTCGCTCGAGCAGTGCCGACGGCCGTCTCTGGCGGAAACCGCCGGCTCCACGGTAGTCGATATGGCTTCGACGGGACTTCCGATCTCGACCATCGATCGTCGGACGATCGGCGTGGTATTCGTCCTGCTGGCAGCTATCGGATTCGGGACGATCGCGATCTTCGGTAAACTCGCGACGGAGGCAGGTCTCAACAACCCGACGTTACTGACGTTTCGGTTCGTCCTCGCGACGGCACTGTTACTGGGGTATCTCGAGTACCGCGGGGAACTCGGTCTGCCGTCCGGCCGCCAATTCGGGACCATGGCGGGACTCGGCGTCGCGTACGCGGCGCTGACCGCCGCGTTCTTCTGGGGGCTGCTGTACGTTCCCGCCGGAATCGCGACGATCACGCTGTACACGTATCCGGTCTACGTCTTCCTCATCGCCACCACGCTCCTCGACGAACGGTTGCGTCCGGGGAAATTCGTTGCGCTCGTGCTCGCGATCGCCGGCGTCGCGACGATCGTCGGACTCGATACGACACGCGTCGACCCACGAGGGCTGGTGCTCGTCACCGTCGCGGCGATGGCCTACGCCGTCTACACGACGGGAAGTCGCGTCGCGGTGGGAGACGTGGGTGCCGATCGGCTCGCTACGGCCGCCATCGCGACCACAGGCATCTGTTTTCTCGCGTATGGTTCGGTCTCAAGGACGCTGTTCGTCCCCGAAACGGCGCGTCAGTGGGCGGTGATCGTCGGATTAGCGATCGTCGGCACGGTCGTTCCAATCCTGCTGTTCGTCAACGGACTCCGGTTCGTCGAAGCCGATCGCGCGAGTATCGTCTCGACGGCCGAACCGGTCGTCACCGTCGTCCTCGGCGTCGTGATCCTCGGCGAGCGGCTCTCGCCCGGAATCGTCGTCGGCGGAACGCTGGTACTCGTCGGCATCGCACTCATCCAGTCGGATCGACGGAGCGGGCGGCCGGCAGCGCCCTCGAGCGAGTGACGGGCGCGTCAGTCACGACTCTCGTCGACGAGAAATTCCTCGATCAGTTCGGCCGACCCGCGCCTGAGTCGGCCACTGACCGCCGTCCTGGAGACCTCGAGCAGGTCCGCCAGTTCCTCGACCGAGCTTTCGCGGGGTTCGTCGTAGTAGCCGTGCCTGTAGGCCGCGACTAGCGCCTCGGTCTGGGATGGCGTCAACCCGAACTCGGATCGGTCCTCGAGTTCGTCGTTCTGCGTGATCTCGAGGACGTCGAACCGGAGTCCTTCCTCGCGGGCGTACTCGTCGAGGTCGTACAGTGCGTCGTGGTCCTCGAGTTGCAACTGCAGCAGCCACCCGTTCAGGTAACTCCGTGACTCGAGGGTGAGCCCGCCGCGCTCGCTGATCTGTGGCGTGATCAGTTTCGCGTCGTCGCTGTACTCGATCCGGTAGGTTCGCTCGCCCGCACGTTCGATAACGGGGGAGAACTCGGCGACCGTGTGGTCGGCCTCGAGCGTCGATTCGACTGCGTCGAAGTCGGCTGCCTCGATTCGGAAGTAGTAGACGCTGTGTCGGGGATCGGTACCCACGTCGGAGACGACGCTGATCTCGGCTTCGGGAAGCGAACGGATAGCGTGGGCAAGCGCCAGGTCCGGGTGTTCGACGTAGACTCGCGTCGAGATCATTGTCGTATTGGGACGTTTCGTTTCTGGAGTCGCGACGTCGTGTCTTCGGGGCCGTCGACGACGAGTGCCGTCTCGACCAGGGCTTTCAGGCCGCGCCTGAGTCGGCCGTTGACGGCCGACGGTGACACCTCCAGTATCTCGGCCAGTTCCTCGAGCGAGGTCTCGCGAGGTTCCTCGAAGTAGCCGTGCTCGTAGGCCGTCACCAGCGCGGTCCGTTGCTGGTCGGTAAGCGGGTCCGGGTCGACGTCGGCCTCCGACTGTAGCTGCTGGGTGAGGTCGAGCACCTCGAACTCGAATCCCTGTGTTCGTGCCCGCTGCCAGACCTCGTACATCCCGTTTTCGTCGGGGAAGAACCATCGTTCGCGCCATCCGCGTGGCACCTGCGGAGCCACTGCACTCCGTGCGTCCAGTACGAATCCGCCTTCCTCTGTAACACACGGTGCAAGTAGCTTCGTCTCCGGGGCGAACTCGATTCGCCACAGCCGTCCGTCGTCGACGGCCGGGACCGGTTCGACGTGACGAACCGTGTGATCGGTCTCGAGGAGCGACCGTATCGTGCCGGGACTCGCGCCGTCGAATCGGAAGACGTAGCCGTTCCGGTCCGGTGTCGTACTTCGGTCCCCGACGATACGGACAGTCAGGTCTGGACCCGCAGCGAGCGTGTCGGCGAGTGCGCCGTCCGCGTGAGCGAACCGGACCTCCGTGATGAGTGCCATCGTGTGGTGTGCTATCTCGTACGGTAACGAGGCCCACACTCTTAAGCGTCGGTGTTGGTCCGGACCGTCCCGGCGGGAAAACGAGACGTTACGGCTGCTTGCTCGAGGCTTCGCGAAGCCGCTCGAGGACGTCCTCGCGACCGACGTCGCGTTCGTAGCCGTCGCGAATTCGGCCGACCACGAACTCGAGCAGGTCCAGTCGTCGTAACAGTTCGAGCGTCTCCTCGCGCTCGAGTCCGACGTCCCGTTCGACCTCGTAGATCGTATTGGACCGTGACACTGCCTCGACGAGTCCGTCGACGGTAACCGTCTCCGGAAGTCCGAGGCCGTCGGTGAGGACGACCGGAGACGATTCGTCTGCGGTCGACTCGGGTCGATCCCTGTCGCCAGTTTCCGGGGTGGGCGTGTCGTCGTTCCCGGCCGTCGCTCCGCCGGCGTCGGTATCGTACTGGTCCGGTTCGTGAATCCCGTAGTCGATCATGTACCGTCGAACCGTCTCGGCGGTGACGTCCATCTCGATCGCCTCGCTCATCTCGGCGAACGTTTCACAGGAGTCGTATACGTCGGACAGCAGTTCCGGGTCTCTGAAGGGGGGGACCTCGCGGTCCCCTCCGTCCGCCGCCTCGTCTTCGCTCGCTGTGACCGTTTCCGACCGAGAGCTCCGATCAACTCGCTCGTCGGCAGCCGTTCCGTCCGTCGACGTCGACGCACGGATCGAGGCCGTCACCGTTCCCTCCGCATCGATGGTGGCGGCCGCAGGTTCGACCTCGAGTTCGTCGTCGGCCGGAACGACGGGGTCGGTCGTCTCGAGGACGAACTGCAGGCGACCGTCGGCGCCGATGGTAACGTCTGCGACAGTGAGCGCGTCCTTCTCGGTCGTCGGGACGGTTAGCTCCACGTCGGCCGTCGACCCGGTGTCCGCATCGATCCGGCCCGCGAACTCGACGCCGTGTACGGTACCGATCCCCTCGTCACACGCCTCGAGAAAGTGACCGAGTCGTTGTATACTGGTACCAACACCCATGATACACTATGGGCTGTGATCCACAATGGTGATTCGTGATGAACTGTGGAGGTCTTTAAGTTACGCCGCCCGCCGCCGAACGAGTCGGAGAACGTCCCGCTGGAGTTCGGGTCGATTCCTCGAGATTCAGTCGAAACGGACTTACGAGCCACCTCACGACTCTGAAACGTCGTAGTTCTCCTCGAGATATTCGAGCAGTTCGTCGACCAGTCCGGGATCGTACGTCCAGAACCCGCCGTAGGTATTCTCTCGCTTCTCTCGGGCGAGTAACGCACACGTTTGCAGGTCGCTGCCGCCGCCGTCGAAGACCACGAACCAGAACGTGCCGATTTCGTCGGCGTCGGGCGTGACGACGGTCACGTTCTCGACCGGCGATGCGATTTCGTCGTCGACGAATCCCGCCACCGTCAGCGCCCCACGGGAACCGAGGCGTTCGTACACGTCCGCCTGATCCTCGAACGCCGCTTCCCGCTGAAAACCCGTGTATAGCCGTCCCTCGCCGACGCGCCACGCTCGCTCCTCGATCTCCCTGGCCGCTGCGAGCATCCGTTTCCTGTCGTAGGAAGCAAACAACGTGTTCTCGAGAAAGTCGAACAGGTCGCGGGTATCGACGTCGGTCGCGTCGAGCGACCACGGTGGATGAATCTCGGGCGAGCGGATCGCGTCGAACCGGTTCAATCCGATCGCGCCGCGAAACACCTCGTCTGCGTCCCGGATCACCGCAAACCCCTGGTCGAACCCCGTCAGTTGGCGACGGACGACGTCGACGTTCCGGGTCGAAAACTGGGTGCGAAGCTCCGCTGCCAGTTCGTCGTCGTCCGTGTAGACCTCGAGTCGTTTTCGCTTGCGTTCGATGCGCTCGAGGGCGTCCTGCAGGCGATCGATAGTCACTCGGTAACACCCAAAGTCGTGTACACCGCGGTCGGAACGTCGACGTCGGTAACCGTTCCGTCGTCGGGATCGAACGCGAGCAGTCCGTAGTCGTCGAGTCGCGGTAGCGTCTCGTGATGAAGCTTGATGTGTGCGTTCTCGTAGTCCCGGCCAGTCGCGATCCGATCGTCGTCGATGGCGGTCTTGCCGGCGACGACCGACGCGAGTTCGTCGATCGTCGTCTCCGGATGATCGTACAGATAGGCAAGCGTCGTCCGGACGGTCGGAATCGAGAGTAGTTCGAGTATCTCGTCGATCGTAAGCTCGAGATCGGCGTTCTGGAGGGCAGAGAGATTTTCGATGGGCTCGACCATGATGAGTAGTGAGTATAGTCCTCCCACTACCAAAAATCTGGTTCTGTCTTCGAAATCGATTCGTAATCCGTTCTGAATCTGCGGTGTCGAATCGAGGCCGCGTGTGAGCGATCAATCGAAACCAGTGTTCGTTTATCGAACTACTATCTATTCCACATACAACATTCTAAATTGATATCTTGGGGCAAGGTTTTGCAGACAGTGCGTTCCACCCGCCGGATCGAACTCGATCGGCAGTGTCCCAGATCCGTTCGCGTGGGTCGACTACGACTCGAGGGCCGAATCACGTCCGGTTACCGTTCGAAACCGGTATTCGGCTTCAAGATCGGTCGATCGGAGTGTGTGCTCCAAATATTCGAACTAATCTTGCAATTGTCGGCATCGATCCGATCGAAGCGACGGAGAAGTACTTTACTAGCTGTCATTATTCCAGTCTTATATCCTCCCTCATCTATAGCTCATCCAATTAGTCGGGTGCGAGTACGAACTCGAGTGGCGGCCCCAGCGAACTGTGCTGACGTTCTCGAGGGAACTGGCGCTTTGTCGTTCGAGCGCCCGTCGCTGGACCGGGCCGTGTGTCGGTGGACGAACGGCACGAACCGACGACGCGGATGATTTATGTCGACGGCACACACACTGGCGAACGTGAGCGAGTTACGTACACCCCAGCTAGCAGACGATCTTGCAGCGTTCGTAGCCGATCTCTCCGGCGACGACGTCCCCGATTCGGGACAGCGGTTGGCCGAGCGAGCGATACTCGACACCGTCGGCGTCACCCTCGCTGGAACGGCGACCGCGGCGGCAGACGCCGCGTTCGGGACGAGTCTCGAGGAGGGCGAGACGACGGTCCTCGGCAGAGACGAGACGCGGCCGCTCTCCGACGCTGTCTTCGCAAACGGGACTGCAGGGCACGCGCTCGACTTCGACGACGTCGCGCTCGCAGTGATGGACGGCCATCCGAGCGTCCCCATGGTCGCGCCGTTGCTCGCGATCGGCGAACGAGAGCAGGCGTCGGGCAGTGATCTCGTTACCGCGTTCGTCGCCGGCTTCGAAACCCAGTGGCACGTCGCTCAGCCGATCAGCCCCGACCACTACGAGGCCGGCTGGCACGCGACGTCGACAGTCGGCGTCTTCGGCGCCGCAGCAGCCGTCGCGAACCTGCTCGGCCTCTCGAAAGCGGAGACTGCACACGCGCTGAACATCGCGGCCTCGATGCCGGCGGGACTCAAGCGAAACTTCGGTTCCGCGACGAAGCCGATCCACGCGGGACAGGCAGCCCGCTCGGGAACGACCGCGGCCCTGCTCGCGGCAGAAGGGGCGACCGCCGACTCCGCTGCGATCGCCGGCGATCGCGGCTTCTTCGACCTCTATCGTGGTGACGGCGAGGGCGACGACGGCACCCGCGTCGAACCCGGCTCCGAGTGGGCGATCGTCGAAGACGGGATCGACGTCAAACGCTACCCCTGCTGTTACTACACCCACGCCGCGATCCACGCGGCGATCGGACTCGCGGCGGACCACGACGTCGCGCCCGACGAAATCGACGCGATCGGCGTCTTCGCCTCGCAGGGCGCCGCCGACGCGCTCCACCACGACGACCCCGACACCGGCCTCGAGGCGAAGTTTTCGATGCCGTACCTGATCGCTCACGCCGTCGTCCACGGGGACGTCGAACTGGCGGCGTTCGACGACGAGCGACTCGAGGACCGGACGGTTCAGAGCGTTCGCGAACGCGTCTCGCTGGCCGTCGACGAAGACCGTTCCTACGATTCGAACGGCGCGCGCGTCGAGATCACGACGCGGGACGGTGAGACCTACGAACGCAACCGCGACCAGCCACCGGGGACCCACGAGGACCCGCTCTCGATCGAGCAACTCCACGAGAAGTTCCGGATGTGTGCCGACCGCGCGGTCGGCGACGTCGACGTCGAGGGCGCACTCGCCGACCTGGACTCGCTGCGTTCGGTCGACGACGTTTCGGAGTTGCTCGAACGACTCTAGCTGGTTCCCCTCTCGTTTTGGTCTGGTGAACGACGGCTGATTTCGGCAAGTTACGAGACCATATAAAGTTCCGGTGTAGAGAACACCTGTTTTACACTCGTACATCTGTAACTGCCGGTGAGACCGAAAACGGGCTTCGATGCATCTCGACGCTCGTTGCGGGCTCACCGGATTACTACCTGTATCTCTCGAGTAGGCTGCGTTTTCGTCCGTTCTTCGTGATTCCACAGCCGTTCGAGTATACGGAACAGCGTGCTACGAGTACTGAATGTTGAGCTCGAGTTCGTTCGCGGCACCGAGCAGGAGCGTCGGAAGCGTCTCCTCGACCAGTTCGTCGCTGAACCGATGGGTAGGGCCGGAGACGCTCAAGGCACCGATGACCGTCCCGTTGCCGTACTGGACCGGAACGCCGACCGCGCGTAGTCCCTCGATGTTCTCCTGGTTGTTGATGCTGTACCCCCGTTCGCGGATCGTCTCGAGCTGGTCGAACAGCGCCTCCGTCTCGGTCACGGTGTTGGGTGTGACGGCCTCGAGGCCGTGCTGATCGACGATTTCGGACGCCCGCTCCCGTGGCAGGTGTGCGAGAATCGCTTTCCCGGCGGCCGTCGCGTGCAACGGAATTCGTTTGCCGACCTCGGAGTCGGTCTGGACGGCACGTTCCCCCGTGGCCCGGAACACGTAGACGCCTTTCCCGTGTTCGTGGACGATGAACTGGGCGCGCTCGTCGGTCTCTTCCGCGAGGTCGTCTACCTTCTGTGCGGCAAGCTGGTAGGCCTCCGACCGGGTACGGGTTCGTTCGCCGAGTTCGAGAAACCGGAACCCGAGCCGGTAGGTACCGCCCTCGTTGACGACGTACTCGAGGTCCTCGAGGGTCGAGAGATGTCGGTGGACGGTGCTCTTGGCGAGGCCGAGTTCGTCCGCGAGTTCGGTGACGCGGCCGCCGCCACGCTGTGAGAGCGCCTCTATCACCCGAAACGTCGTTGCGGTGGTTTTCGTGCGCCCTCGGTCGTTGCCGGTCATACTCGAACAGTAGACGATTTTCCGGTTAAATGTTCTGCATAGTGGAACAGAGGTCGCGTTCTGGTTCGGCGTGGTATTTGCTCACACAACGAAACCCTTTTACTGTGGGAATAGGAGTCCTAACTGATGGCGCGAATACTGGACGAAGCCGTGAGTCTCTCCGATAGCCAGCAACTGGTCAAACGGAATATTCAGGACATATGTAGTAACTTCGACGCCGAGTACTGGCGAGAGAAGGCAACGGAAGACGAATACCCCCACGAGTTCGTCGATACACTGACCGAACACGGCTGGATGGGGATCCTCGTCCCCGAAGAGTACGGCGGTGCCGGCATGGGAACCCGGGAGACGGTCGTCATGATGGAGGAGATCGCCGCCGGCGGTGGCGGGTTTAGCGCTGCCCAGGCGGTCCACGGCGGCGTCTACAACTCGGTCCCGATTACGGAGTACGCGAGCGAGGAGATGAAAGACGACCTGCTTCCCGGCGTCGCCGAGGGGAAGACCTCGATCCAGGCGTTCGGCCTCACCGAGCCGAACGCGGGGTCGAACTCCCCGGCGATGGAGACACGAGCCGAACGCGACGGCGACGAGTACGTCGTCAACGGCCAGAAGATCTGGATTTCGCGGGTCGACGTCTCCGACTACATCGTCCTGGTCGCACGGACCACCCCACGCGACGAGGTCGAGAAACGGACGAAAGGCATCTCGATGTTCCTCGTCGACCTCGACGACGCGGTCCAGCAGGGCGCCCTCGAGATGGAGACGATTCCCAAGTCGGCCGGCGAACTCGTCCACTCCTACGAACTCTGGTTCGACGACCTGCGTGTCCCCGCCGAGAACCTCATCGGTGAGGAGGGTAACGGCTTCTACCAGGTGCTCGACGGCCTCAACGAGGAACGGCTCGTGATCGCCGCCGAGTGTATCGGACTGGGACGACTCGCCCTCGAGCGGGCGGTCGACTACGCCAACGAGCGCGAGGTGTTCGGTAACCCGATCGGCTCGAATCAGGCGATCCAGCACCCGCTCGCGGAGGCGTACGCACGGCTGCAGGCGGCGAAACAGCTGACCTACAACGCCGCGGATCGTGCCGCGTCCGACGATGCGGTCGACCTGGGTGCCCAGGCGAACGCAGCGAAGTTCCTCGCCGCAGACGCGGCGTTCCAGGCGGCGGATGCGGCGGTCCAGACCCACGGCGGTTTCGGCATCGCGAAAGAGTACGACGTCGAACGCTACCTGCGAGAGGCCCGTCTCACGCGACTGGTGCCGATCACGCAGCAACTGGCGCTCAACTACCTCGGTGAACAGGTTCTTGGCCTCCCACGTTCCTACTGAACACGACAATGACAGACAACGACGACACCACGACCGAATCCGACGAATCGACCGACAAACAGATCGTTTCCGGCTGGCACGGCCGCTACTACGAGGACTTCGAGGTCGGCGACGTCTACAAACACCCGTTCGGGCGCACCGTCACCGAGACGGACAACGTCTGGATGACCAACGTGACGATGAACCTCAACCCGATGCACTTCAACGAGGCGTACGCCGCCGAAACCGAGTTCGGCGAGCGCCTCGTCGACGGCACGTTCGTCATCGCGCTCGCGGTCGGGATGAGCGTCATCGACGTCTCCGTCAACGCCACCGCGAACCTCGGCTACGACAAGATCCGCCACCACAACCCCGTCTACCACGGCGACACGATCTTCGCCGAGAGCGAAGTACTCTCGAAGCGCGAACTCGAGTCCCGCGACCACGTCGGCATCGTCGAGACCGAACTCCGGGCGTACAACCAGGACGGCGACCTCGTTCTGAGCCTCGAGCGGACGCCGATGGTCCTCAAGCGCGAACACGCCGAACCCTCCGCCGCACAGCCACCGGGCTGGCCCGAAGGGATCGGCACGCAGCCGGAGGAGTAAGATGCAGGCGCTGGACGACGTCACCGTGGTTAGCCTCGAGAGCGGGATCAGCGCGCCGCTGTGTACCCGGCTACTCGGTGACTTCGGCGCGGAAGTGATCAAGGTCGAGCGGCCGGGCGTCGGCGACGTCAACCGTCACTGGGATTCGGTCGTCTACGGCGACTCGTCGGCCCACGCGTGGGTCGACCGCAACAAACTGAGCGTCGAACTGAACCTCAAAAGCGACGAGGGGAAGGAAATCTTCCACGACCTCGCCGAAGAGGCAGACGTCGTCGTCCAGAACTACTCGCCCGGCGTCGTCGAACGCCTCGACGTCGGCTACGAGGACGTGAAGGAGATCAACGACGACGTCATCTACCTGAACGTCTCGGGCTACGGCCGCGACGGACCCTACAGCGACCGCAAGGCCTACGACATGGTCATGCAGGGCGAGACCGGCCTGATCCTGATGAACGGTTCGCCGGACGCACCGGCGAAGATTCCACTGAGTATCTGTGACATCAACGCCGGGATGTACGGCGCGATGTCGACGCTGCTCGCACTGTTCCACCGCGAGCGCACGGGCGACGGTCAGGAGATCGACGTCACGATGTTCGGCGGGATGCTCTCGTGGCTGGGCTACTTCCCGCACAAGTACTGGCACAACGACGAAACCCCCGACCGTGTCGGGATGCGCCACCACCTGCTGACTCCCTACGGCCCTCACGAAACCGCCGACGATCAGTACATCAACTTCGCCATCCTCAGCGAACCTCACTGGGAGGCGCTGTGTACCGAGGTCTTAGAGCGCCCGGAACTCGCGACCGACGAGCGGTTCGACGCGAACGAGAAGCGCGTCGAGAACCGGGACGTCCTCGAGCCGGAGATCGAGTCCATCATCGCCGAGAAGTCCCGCGATTACTGGGCCGAGCGGTTCGCCGAGGCCGGCATCCCGTGGGGCGACGTGAACCAGCTCGACGAGGTGCTCGACTACCCCCAGACCGAGCACCTGGACCTCGTGAAAGAACTCGAGACCGAGGACGGGCCGGTCCCCTACGTCGAAAACCCGATCGACTTCGAGCATCTCGAGTACCAGCAGGAGCCGATGCCGGATCTGGGCGAACACACCGACGCGGTCCTTGAATCCCTCGGCTACAGCGACGACGAAATCGAGGCGCTCCACGAAGACGAGGTCGTCTAGCGTCGCTCTCCGATCCCGCCCCGTTCCCAGGGAGACGCTGCCTATCGCTGGAATCACGCTGGAGGTCGAGACTATTTCACCTTCTTTTCTATACTGGGTTTATGACAGAAAGGTGATTATTATTGGTCCGACTGGGTCGAGCGATCGATGGAACGAAAATCGAGATATAGTTACTCGATTCACGGGTTGGGGCACGAATAAAGAGTCAATATGTGGGGATAGGATCGGCTCGTTCCTACTGGCGAATAGACGACACGCGTATTTGCCCGACTTACCCCAATAATGACGGTAATGATGTATATTTCTCCATCTGGTATTTAGCCGTCACTTGCCGCCGACTTGCCGACGCGTCACTTTATAATGATCGGGAAATACAGTCGGGACATGTACGACCGGATACTCGTTCCGGCCGACGGGAGCGACTACGCCGAAGACGCGGCGGAACGGGCGTTCGACCTCGCGGAAACGACCGATTCGACCGTTCACGTCGTCAGCGTCGCCGAAACTGGTCCACTCGGGTCCGTTCGGCTACCTGGTGACGAAGCAAGTGCCACGGACGCACTGACCGAACGAGCGACGGAGTTCGTCGACGAACTCGAGCGCCGCGCCGACGAGCGCGGTCTCGAGGTGACGACGGAAGTCCGGGCTGGCGTTCCAGTCCGGGAAATTCTCGAGTACGCCGACGAGGTAGACGCAGACGCGATCGTCATGGGGACGAGAGGACGAGGCGGAGTCAACCGGCTGATGCTCGGGAGCGTCACCGACGCGGTGATGCGACACAGCGGTATCGACGTGCTCGTCGTCGGCGACGGTGACGGAACGGTTCCGTCGTAGGTTTTCGTTTCGCGTCCTCGTCAGTCAGTTCCGGACATCGCCTTCGATCGACGGCCGATCCCCCAGCCGAACAGGGCGAGACCGGCGAAGACACCGATCGCTTGAAGCGCGTGTGCGGCCGGAACTAGTTCGGGAGCGAATCCCCAGGCGTCGAGTCCGAGACTCAACAGCAGGGAGACGAGAAAGAGTCCGAGTCCGACGTCGGCGGCGCGCATGTTCGGCAGGGCTTCGGGCGAGGAGAACAGTCTCGCGGCCGCGTAGAACGCACCCGTGTAGGGGAGCCAGCCGATACCGAGGTAGAGGACCGCTCGAGAGTGCTGGTCGGCCAGCACGTAACGAGGGACGAAAACGAGGTAGACGATAGCGGCGACGAGTATACAGCCGGCGAGCAAGAGAGCGTAGCGCCTTCGGTCCGACTCCATCGATACCTGTCCGAAGGGGGGCGAAACTGTTCAACCTATCGATCGGTTTGCCCGGTTTCGGGGACGTCGCCGGATCACTGACGTATTTGTGTTCGGTGTTCGAACACGATGTATGGAGCGTTCCCGAATCGCCAGCGTCCCCGCGAGCGAGCGATGAGAGGCTACTACCTCCGGTATCTCCAGGTCCTCCTTCGGTTTCTCCCCGTCGCGATCGCACTGCTCAGGGATCGCCGTCGCTTCCTGCTGTTTGGCCCGCCTCGCCGGGTGCCGACGTCGGTCCATCGCGACCGCGCCCGGCGAATCACCGAAACGATGCTCGAACTCGGCCCCGCGTTCATCAAGGTCGGGCAGGTGCTCTCGACCCGGCCGGACGTCGTCCCGCCGGTGTACGTCGAGGAGTTCGCGACGCTACAGGACGAGGTGCCCGAAGACGCCGGCGGCGATCCGCTGACCGTCGTCGAGGACGAATTCGCCGACAGTCTCGACCTCGAGACGCTCGAACCCGTCGCCGGTGGCTCGCTCGCGTTCGTCTACACGGTCGAGTACGAGGACGACCGGATCGCCCTGAAGGTCCGCCGTCCGGGACTCGTCTCCGTAATCGAACGCGACCTGCGGGTCATCCGCGGACTCGTCCCGTTGCTCGCGGTCTTCGCCGACGAGCGCCAGCAGTACTCGCTCGAGAACGTCGCCGACGACTTCGAGGAGATCATCCTCGAGGAACTGGATTTCGCGCGGGAGGCCGACATCATGGCCGAGATCCGAGACAACTTCGCGGACGACGACCGGATCGTCGTTCCCGAACCCTACGAGGAACTGTGTTCCGAACGCGTGGTGGCGATGGAGTACGTCGAGGGGCGGAAGATCACGGACGACGAGGCACTCGCGGCGGCCGGCGTCGGCGCGACCGAGATGGCGACGCTGATCGCACGCACGTACCTGAAGATGGGGCTCGTCGATGGCGTGTTCCACGCGGATCCCCATCCCGGAAACCTCGCTGTGACGGACCGTGGACGACTGGTCATCTACGACTTCGGGATGAGTCAGCGACTCACCTCGCAGGAACAGGAAGACATCACGAGCCTCTATCGGGCGCTCGTCCGCCGCGACGTGGACAACCTGTTGAACACACTGATCGCGCTCGAGGTGCTCGATCCGTCGGTCGATCGGGTCGCCGCGCGGCGGGTGCTCGAACTGGTGATCGAGAACCTCGAGGGGCGCTCCGAGATCACCTGGCAGGCGATCATCACGGAACTGCTCTCGAGGCTACAGGACTTCCCGTTCCGGATCCCGCCGAACGTGATGTTGCTCGTCCGGGCCGGGACGGTCGGAGAAGGGGTCTGTCGGAGCCTCGATCCCGAGTTCGACTTCATCGCGGTCACACGATCGTTCCTGATCGATCACGGTTTCATCGAGAGCGAAATCGAGCAGTTACTCGAGGACGTCAGGGCGGATCTCAGGCGGTCGGCACCGGTCGTCGCAGGACTCCCGGCACGCGCCGACGCCGTCCTCGGGCAACTCGAGAGCGGCGAACTCGTCGTCAGAACGGACCCGCTCGAGACGCCCGCCGGTGGTGACCCGGGAACCGGCTACGCAGTGATCACGGGTGCGTTGCTCGTGACGGCCGCAGTCCTGACGTTTCACGCACAGCCGTACGAACTCGCGACGCTTGCTGGCGCGGTCGTGACGTTCGTCCAGTACCTTCGATCCCGCCGGGCCCGGTGACGCTCCGGTAGCGGGTCGACGGCTCGTCTCCGCTACGAAAGCGACGACAGGAGCCGTCGGAGCCGCGACGACACCGGATCGTGTCGCCTCGCCAGGACGACGGAGCCAGCGGCGTGTCGGCCGACCGCTTCCGATATCGTTCCGAGGAGGTTTCGCTGAATCAAGCCGCCTCGAGAGACGCCCAGTACGGTCACGTCGTGGTCGACGGTCCAGTCAGTAATCGTTCCAGCGACGTCGTCGGCCTCGAGGAGTTCTCGATCGACGGAGTGGACGTCCTCGAACCGGGCGGCCGTCGCCGCGAGCACGGCTTCGGCGTCGGTTCGCGGGAGTTCGGGATCCGACCGTGTGTGGACGTGCAACAGCGTCACCGACGCCTCGCGTTCGCGGGCGATGGAGGCGGCTGCGTCGGCGGCGAACTCGTCGTGTGGGCCGCCGACGACCGGAACGAGGACGCGATCGACGTCCGGACGTGGCGTCTGTATTCGCTCGACGAGCACGTCACACGCCGCGTCCCGGAGAACCCGATCGACGTACCCACCCAGGACGACGTTCGATCGCGGCGGTCGGCCTCGCCACCCCAGCAGGACCGCGTCGACGTCGTAGGCATCGACGGCACCGACGATGCCGCGTCCGATCCCGCGGGCGATCCGAATCCGGCTGGCGGCGGCTACCCCACGCTCCTTCGCAGCTTCGACAGCTTTCTCGAGCATCCGTTCGTCGTCTGCCTCGAGCAGGTATCGCCGGCCGTCGACGAGGGAGAGCTGTGACGGCACCTCGAGGACGTACAGAAACAGGATCTCCCAGGACCGATCGGCTGCCAGGTCGACTGCAGTCTCGAGTTGTCGACCCACGGTCTCCTCGTTGGCGACGGGGACGAGCAACGTTCCATTCGAGGTCGGGACGTCGGAGGCCATATTCTCGTATACACGCCCCACTCCATTATTTTTCTCGTCGAATTTTCGTGAACGGAGCTGTGACTGTCATCGATTTCCGCATTCGGGGCTGGAACCGGCTGGTTCGACTTTGATGAGCCTCGAGACCGTCGAGCCGGGTATGAAGATCGCTGTTGCCGGCACGTTCGGCCCGGTCCACGACGGCCACCGTCAACTGTTCGAACACGCACTTCGCTTCGGGGACGACGGCGTCGTGGTTGGGCTGACGAGCGACGAGTTCGCCACCGAAACTCGCTCCCGTTCCGTCCCGCCGTACGACGAACGCCGCGAGACCGTCTCGAAGGTGATCGGCGAACTCGACGACTGGGATCGAGCGGTTACGATCCGCCCGCTCGAGAGCGAGTACGCCATCGTGAGAGACGAGCCGTCGATCGACGGACTGGTCGTCTCGCCCGAAACAGCACCAGCACTCGAGGAGATAAACGAGCGACGCCGCGAGCGCGAGTTCGACCCTCTGACCGGTATCGTCGCCCCGTACGTACTCGCCGAGGACGGGAAGCGGATCTCTTCGACGCGAGTCGTCGCCGGCGAAATCGACGAACGCGGTCGACGGCTCGAGTAAAACCGTATTCGTTCGCCTCTCGAAGGAATCCGTATGCACGTACTCGTCCCGATCGACGATTCCGACCCTGCACGGGCGGCGCTCGAGTGGGCAGTCGCGACCTATCCCGACGCCGACGTCACCGCGTTACACGTCGTCGAACCGTCACTGGCGGCTTACAGCGAGACTGACGCCAACCCTTACGACTTCAAACTCGCTGCCGATGCGGACGGAGAAATCGCCGACACCCTGTTCGAGACGGCGACCGACCGTGCGGCCGAACACGGCGTCTCGCTGACGACCGAACTCCTCGTCGGCTCGCCCGCCCGTGCGATCGTCCAGTTCGCGACGGACGAGGAGGTCGACCGGATCGTCGTGGGGAGCCACGGCCGGACGGGAATCTCACGGGTCCTGCTCGGCAGCGTCGCCGAACAGGTCGTTCGACGCGCACCGATGTCGGTGACGGTCGTCAGATAACCCAGTCAACCGGGACGAGGCAGGATCGTTATGGCATCGGTTCGGTCCGTCAGGCGGTCAATACCGGTCGATCCGCCGTCCGGACGATACGCTCGGCGACGCTACCGATCTTTCCCGTTCTCCTGTGGCTCTGTCCCTGAAAACCGATCACGATCAGGTCGGCGTCCAGCTCCTCGGCTGTCGACCTGACTTCCTCCCACGGCCGACCGTGACAGACGTTCCAGCTACAATCGACGCCCACGTTGTCCGCGCGGTCGCCGAGTTCCTCGAGCATCGCCTGTCCCTGCTCCTCGAGTCTGGTGAGGACGATCTCGGCGCTGCTCAGCGCGGGTTCGCCGTACCGGTGGGTCTCGACGCAGTACATCGCGTGGACGTCGGCATCGTACCGGTCCGCGAGTTCCAGTGCGTGTTCGACCGCCCGGTTCGCCGGATCGCTTCCGTCGGTGGGGACGAGGATCGTATCGTACATCGGTCAGGGAGATCCACGTCGAACGTCGTCAAATAGCTCACACCACCCTCGCTGATATGTCCAGCGGTGTCAGGCAGTCATCACCGGACGATCGACGTACCTGACGACGCGTTCTGCAGTGCTACCGATTTCGCCGCCCGAACCGAGTCCTCGATTGCCGAGTACGATCAGGTCGGCATCGATTTCGTCGGCGTAGCTTCCGATCTCCTCGTGTGGGCGGCCGCGCCGGAGCGCTTCGGTCACGTCGACCGACGCTCGCGTCGCGATATCCGAGAGGAGTTCGTCACCTCGAGTCTCGAGGTCGGCGACGACGTCGCTCGACTCTCCCATCACCGAACTGCCGTACCGACGCGTGTCGACCGAGTAGATCGCGTGGAGATCGGCGTCGAACGTCGACGCGAGATCGATCGCACGGTCGGTCGCCCGGTTCGCTGGCTCGCTCCCGTCTGTTGCGACGAGGATCGTATCGTACATGAGTGTGGGGAGATCCACCACAGGGGTGGACAAATAGGTTACAGGGCCAGGCGATCGTAGCGCCTGAACGTCAATGCACACCCGATCGCAGGGCAGCGTTGCGATCGGTGTGTAAATCGTTTCAGTCGCTACTAGTCGATCGCGAGCACCGGCACCGTCGACCTGCCGAGGACGCGAGCCGTCGTGCTGCCGAGCAACCGGTCGCTGGCGGCTCCGGCGGCCCGTCCACGGGTCCCCATGGCGACGAGGTCCGCGTCGGCGGCCGTCGCGTACTTGCCCAGTTCGTCGGCCGGGACTCCGCGCCGGACGTCGGTTCGCACCGAGAGATCCCGCTCTCGAGCCATCGCTGCGATCGTCTCGGTCGCGTTCTCCCCGCCCTCGGTGAGCAACCCGATGATGCTCCTCGGGGCGTCCTCGAGGCTGTAGATCGTCGTATCGACGACGTAGACGACCCGGACGTCGGCGTCGTACCGCTGTGCGATCTCGAGTGCGTTCTCGGCGGCGCGTTCGGCGGCGTCGCTGCCGTCCGTGGGAACGACGATACGGTCGAATCCGGCGGCCGGGACCGCCTCGTCGGACAGCCGAACTGAGAGCACCGGGACGTCACCGAGCGAGATCACGCGTTCGGTCGTACTCCCGAGACGTGCTCGTTCGCGACCGGTCCGGCCGTGGGTCCCCATCGTGATCAGGTCGGCGTCGTGTTCGTCGGCGTAGGCGAGAATTTCGCGGTGGGCGACGCCCTCGCGGACTGCTCGAGCGGCCTCAAGGCCGTTCTCCTCGGCCCGGTTCGTCACTGTGATCGTCGCCTCGCGGCCCAGGCGCTCGGACGGTGCTGACAGTTCCTCGCGCTGGTCGGTACTGAGGTCGGCCAGACCGGTTCCCTGGTCGACGACGTAGAGGGCGTGGACGGCCGCGTCGTAGGTCAGGGCCAGGTCGATCGCGTGGTCGATCGTCGCTTCCACCCCCTGGCTGCCGTCGGTCGGGACGAGGATGGTGTCGACGGAGATCATGCGAAGGATTCGTCACGGACAGCTATCAAGCCACCTCGTACTCTCACTCCCGGCAACCGATAGGGTAACTGACGGAGGGGTCACCGAACGACGGTTATCGGAACCGGAACGCGCCGGACGACGGTCTCGGAGACGCTCCCGTAGATCGTTCGTCGTTCGTCCGGTCGGCCGTGGGCACCGATCACGACGTGGTCGACGTCCTCTTCGGTCGCGTACTCGACGACGAGTCGCGCTGGATCGCCGATGTCCGATTCGGTGGTGACCGAGCGGTCGTACTCCTCGGCGACCTCTTCGACCTCCGCGAACAGCCGATCCGTCGACTCTTCGACCGCACCGTACCACTCGTCGGTGCCCATCATCGGCTCGTACACCGAGGGGGCATCTACGAACGACTCGTCACCGTGACCGGGATCGAAGAGGTCGACGACGTGGTAAGCGACCACCTCGCCGTCCGGAAACTTCCGGAACGCGTGTCGAAGCGCACGGACGGATAACGGTGATCCGTCGATCGGAACGAGAACCGTACTGGACATACCGATACCTTCCGGTAGCAGGCGTATAGTTGGAGGCGTCGATCGGCGGTCGGTCGGCACCGCTGGGACGGAAGGGTATTTTTCACCTGGCCGTCGCAGGAGGCGTATGACGTCGATCGCGCTCCCGAAACCGGAGCCACGCGGAGAGACGAGCGTCGAACGAGCCATCGCAACCAGGGCCAGTCGGCGGTCGTTCGCGTCCACATCCGTCTCCATCGAGGACATCTCACAGTTACTCTGGGCGGCCCAGGGAATCACCCACGTCCAGGACGGCGTCAAGATGCGGGCGGCACCGAGTGCCGGCGCGACCTACCCGCTCGTCGCCTCCCTCGAGGTTCCGTCGGATGGCTGCCCAGACCTCGAGGCGGGACTCTACCGGTACGACCCGGGAAATCACGGGATCGAACCGGTGCTCGAGTCGTCGATCCACGACGAACTGACGCGGGCCGCGCTGGATCAGGCGGTCGTTGGAGACGCGCCAGCGACCATCGTCCTGGCTGCCGACGAGGAGCGCACGCGACAGCGATACCCCGATCACGGCCGCAGATACGTCCGGATGGAGGTCGGCCACGTCGCACAGAACGTCCACCTCGTCTGCGAGTCCCGCGAACTGAACTGCTGTCCGGTCGGCGCCTTTTCCGACGCCGAACTCGCAGACGTGCTTGTACTTCCATCGTCGCTCGAGCCGCTGTATCTGCTCCCCTTCGGCAACCGCCCGGACGAACGGTAGGCTACTGGAGGTTCGTCTCGAACCAGTCGGCTGCGACTTCGGCGACTTCCTCGAGTTCCCCCGGCCCCTCGAAGAGGTGACCAGCGCCCTCGACGACGTGCAGTTCGTGCTCGGCGGCCAGTAATTCGGTCGCTTCTCGGTTGAGTCGCAACACCTGGTCGTCCTCGCCGCCGACGATCAACAGGGCCGGCGCGGTGACGTCGGCCAGTTGCTCTTCGGCGAGGTCGACGCGGCCGCCACGGGAGACGACGGCCGCCGTGTCCAGCTTCCGGGCTGCCGCTCGCAGCGCTGCCGCTGCACCGGTGCTCGAGCCGAAGTACCCGTACTCGTACGCTCCCTCGCGCTCGCGGAGCCACTCGGTGACCGCAACCAGCCTGTCGGTCAACAGCGGGATGTCGAAGCGGTTCTCGCGGTACTGGTCTTCGGCCTCGGTCAGGAGATCGAACAGTAACGTCCCGAGACCGCGCTCACGGAGCACGTCCGCGACGTAGTTGTTCCGAGGACTCTTGCGACTACTCCCGCTCCCGTGAGCGAAAATTACGACGCCGTCGGCATCGTCGGGAACGACGAGGTCACCCTCGAGTTCGACACCGTCGACCGGGATGGTGGTGAGGGTCGTGGGCATGAGAGGGTCGGCCGGATTACTCGATGTCGATCGATCTGCCTGCGGGTTCTGTCGGCTCTCGTTTCGGGAGCGTCACAGTAACGACGCCGTTCCGGTAGGTCGCCTCGATCCTGTCCTCGTCGACCGGCTCCGGTAGCCGAACCGACCGGCTCGTCGACTGCCGTTCTCGCTCGCTCCTGATGTAGAACCCGTCGTCTTGCTCTTCGGTCATCTCCTCTTCGCGCTCCGCGGTGATGTGAATCGTGTCGTCCGACAGCCGGAGTTCGACGTCCTCCCTGTCGAAGCCCGGCACGTCGGCCGTCAGGACGAACTCCTCGCCGTGGTCGGCCAGGTCGATCCCCATCCCGACCGTCGTCCCGGTGTCGGTCGCAGGCATCCCGAACTGGTCGACGTTCCACATCTCGAGGGCGTCCTCGAACTGTCGTTGCATGCGTTCGAACTGCCGCTCGAGGTTTCTGAACGGATTGTCGTCGGTCGTCATGGGTTTCCGGGGAACCGTCGTCCCCGATCGGAGGTCCACCGACTGTCGTGTTAAACGTTTCATGCCGTGGCTCTCCGGCGAGTCGAGTCGCCTCGAGTCTGCCGGGTCATTCCGTCGTTCAACGGGCGACGATTCTACTCGACATCCTGAACGCTGCGGCTCACCGCTGGACGATTCCCTGTAGCTCGTACCGGTACGTCCGGTGGTCGGCCTCGAGGACGAGATACTGACCAGTGGGTTCGGGTTCGACCCGGTCGAAACGGACCTCGAGGTTCCCCGGGTTCACCGACGCCGAACCCCCGTCGAGACCGAACCGGAGGGCAGCCTTGCGTTCGCGGACGTCGTCTGTCTGTCTCGCCTCGACCTCGAGCATGTCGCCCGTGTTGCCCACGTCGACGACGCCAGTGAACTCCCAGGTGTTGTCGCTGTACTGGAGTTCCGTTCCCTCGAGTTCCGGCCACTGGATTTCGGCCATACGTGCGCTATCACGGAGAGGACAATCGTTGTTTCGTCCGTCTCTCTTTTCGAATTTCTATCGCGATCGACCGTCCAGTTGGACGATACGAAGCCGGTTTCGCCGCGTCGAATCGACGCTGGTCGGCAACTACTGGAACATGCCCGTCTGGACCTGCTGTTGTTGCCCCTGTTGTTCTTCGGCCATCTGCTGGTATTGCTGGGCGATCTGTTGCATCTGCTGTTGAATCTCGTCGGCTTTCTCGTCGAGCGCCGTCGTATCGACGTCGAAGTCGACGAGTGGCTCGAGTGCGTTCTCGATCACCGACTTTGCTGCCTGTGGATCCGGAAGATGCGGGTGAGAGCGAACGACCAACAGGGCCGCCGGGACGTCCGCCTGGTAGCACTCGCGAACGAGCGATCCCGTGATGCCGCCGACCAGCCCCCGTTCTTCCGGCACCGTGATACCGGCGTCGTGAAGATCCTCCCTGACCGCGTCGGTGGTCGCGACGCCGGTAACGTCGCCGATCTCTTCCTCGGACTGGGCCGGTGCACCCGCGAGGAAGATCGCTCGACTGAAGTCGTCGGCCAGTTCCTCGAGCACGCACGTCGAGAGCGGCTCGAACGCCGGTTCGGGAAGCGCGAGATCGCTCTCGAGAGTCATCACGGCCGGATCCGATCCCGCGTAGACCCGGACCAGATCCTGGACGAGTCCGTCCTCGAAGGTGACGACGGGCGGGAACTCGTCGGCGGCGACGTTGCCGTAGTGCTCGAGTTCGAGTTGCGTCGTAATCTGGTCGACGGCGATCGACGCGACGAGACCGTGTCCGGGTAGGCCCTCGATCAGCGTCGGAGAGTCGGCGGCGACGTCGGTAACCTGTTCGAACGACGCGGATGTCGACTGATCGGTCATATGTGACGGCTACAGGCTCGGCGACAAAGATAGTATGGTCAGTTACTGCTCGACCGAGCGAAACCGCGAGTTCGGTGATCCGTCCTCGTGGTCGAACTCGAGTGTCTCTTCGTGGATCGACGGTCCGTCCTCGTCGTCGGGATGCCAGCGGGTTCCCTCGCGGTCGAGGAGCCGTACGTCGGCACAGCGGATGCATCGGAGCGGGTAGATCGGTCCGTCCGTCTCCGTGACGACGACCTCGTGGCTCCAGGGGTGGTGCCAGTCGTGGCCGTACAGTCGGCACTGCCAGTCGACAGTCGGGTAGCGCATACCGTGGTATACGCTCACACAGACGTAAATCGTTCGCCGGCCGACGTAGGGTGGACTGTGGCTACTTGTGAGCGAGCATGGTAGGGGCCCGCGATGTACGTCACGATCCTCGTACCGACGGACGGGAGTCCGGTTGCGGAAGACGCTGGAGCGTACGCGAGCCGAGAGCGAACGAGCGGTCGACAAACTGGCCGATCGAGCCCGGGACCGTGGTCTCGAGGACGACGACCTCCTCGAGCGGGCCGCAAACGCCGACCTCGATGTCGAATCCCACGGCACGTTCGAGGTGGCCGACGACGAGTGCCTCTTCCACGTGGTCGCGTTCGCGGCAGTCGTCTCCCAGTATCGGAAGACCGGCGAGTATTCACCTGACCTTTGACACTCCCCCCTGAAAGAGTGGTTTTCGCTCGCTCCGTTCAGTACCGCTCGAAGTACCGATCCTGGACCTTCACGAAGGCAGCCATCAGTAGCGCGAAGACCACTGCGGCGATACCGATCTGGGCCCAGTGGACGAGTGCAAGCGGTTCGACGTCGAACAGCAACTGGCCGGTCGACGTATAGAGGACGAGCAACTGCAGTGTGACCGCGACGGCGACTGCGAGGACGAGCCAGTTGTTCGAGAACAATCCGAGCCCGTACCGATATCGGATCGCCTGGATACGGACGATCTCGAAGACGACGAACCCGGTAAACACCATCGTCTGGGCGAGTTCTCTCCCGACGTCGTAGCCGGGACTCCAGCCGACGATCGCCCCCAGTACGTCGTAGCCTGGCACGAGTTCGCCGTAAAAGTTCAGCGTGAACAGCGGAAGCAGACAGATCGTCATGAAGATCGCAATGCCGACGATCGAGGTGACGATCCGGTCGGTAATGACACCCTCGTCGGGCGGTCGTGGATCGCGCTCCATGACGTCATCGGCAGCAGGATCGACCCCCATCGTGAGCGCGGGGATGCCGTCGGTGACGACGTTGATCCAGAGCACCTGGATGGGCGTGATCACGAGTCCCAGTCCGGCCAGCGTCCCGGTGAATATCATGGTCACCTCGCCGCCGTTACCCGACAGCAGGTAGTTGACGAACTTCCGGACGTTGTCGAAGATGCGCCGGCCACCTCTGACCGCATCGCGGATCGTCGCGAAGTTGTCGTCCAGCAGGACGATGTCGGACGCCTGCTCGGTGACGTCCGTCCCACGAATGCCCATCGCGACGCCGACGTCGGCGTTCTTGACGGCCGGCGCGTCGTTGACCCCGTCGCCGGTCATCGCCACCGTGTGGCCTTTCCTCTGGAGCGTCTGGAGAATCCGCGTCTTGTGATCCGGCGAGGTCCGGGCGAAGATGTCGACGTCGTCGACGACGGCTCGAAGTTCCTCGTCACTCATCTCCTCGAGTTCCGGCCCCGTGATCACCGTCGTCGAGCGAAGGCCGACCTCCTCGCCGACCGCCCGCGCGGTGACCGCGTTATCACCAGTGATCATCACGACGTCGATGCCGGCGTCGAGACAGCCCGCGAGCGCGTCCGGCACTTCGGGTCTCGGCGGATCGAGCATCCCCTGCAGGCCGAGAAAGACCATCTCCTGCTCGAGGTCCTCGTCGGGCTCGGTTGCCTGCGAGTCCGGTACGTCGGGCCGGTAGGCAAAGCCCATTACGCGCAGGGCGTCCTCTGCGAACGCCTCGTTTTCGGCCTCGAGTTCCTCGCGACGCTCGTCGGTGAGGTTGACGATCTCCCCGTCGACCAGTTCCCGGTCGCAACGCTCGAGGACGGTCTCGGGTGCGCCTTTCATGTACGCTACCGTCTCGCCGTCGGGGGTCTCGTGGACCGTCGTCATCCGCTTTCGAGCGGAGGTGAAGTCGACTTCGCCGAGTCGAGGGTACTCCTCGTCGAGTGTGCGGTGATCGAAGCCGGCTTTCTGGGCGGCGACGAACAGGGCGATCTCGGTCGGATCGCCGAGGTAGGTCCGTTCGCCGTCGCCGTTCTCGGCGTCGTCACTCGCTTCTACGTCGTCCTCGTCCCGTTCTCGAGTCCCGACGTCGACGTTGTTACAGAGCATGCCACAGCGCAACACCTCGGCGACCCGGTCGGTCTCCACGGGGTCGTCGTCCTGCAGGAACTCACCGTCGGTGTCGTAGCCGGTGCCGGTCACCTCGTAGGTCTCGCGGTTGGCGACGATCCGCTGGACGGTCATCTCCTCCTCGGTGAGCGTGCCGGTCTTGTCGGTACAGACGACGTCGACCGACCCCAGCGCCTCGACGATCGGCAGTCGGCGGACGAGCGCGTTCTTCTCGGCCATCCGCCGGGCTCCGAGTGCCAGCGAGAGGGTGACGACGGCGGGCAGCCCCTCGGGGACCGCGGAGACGGCGATGCCGACCGCCGTCAAGAACACCTGTAACGGCGGCGTATCGCCGATCACGAGTTCGGTGATCGCGATGATCGAGACGATGCCGACGACCCCGAGCGCGATGAGTTTTCCCAGGCGGTCCATCTCCGCCTGGAACGGGGTATCCCGTTCTTCGGCCTCCTCGAGGGCCGTCGCGATCTGGCCGATCTCCGACTCGGGGCCGGTTTCGACGACGACGGCCATCCCCGAGCCACGCTCGACGACGGTATCCTTGAACAGCAGGTTGTCGCGTTCGGCGAGCGAGGTGTCTTCGTCGACGACGCCGGCTTCCTTCGAGACGCCGACGCTTTCGCCGGTCAGTGCCGCCTCGTCGACGCTGAGGTTCGACTCTTCGATGATTCGAGCGTCAGCAGGCACGATATCGCCGGACTCGACAAAGATCACGTCACCGGGGACGACGTTTCTGGCGTCGACCTCGGTCTTCTCGCCGCCACGTCTAACCAGCGCGTACGTTGTCGACATCTCCTTGAGCGCCTGGATGCTCTGTTCGGCACGATAGTCCTGCAGGAAGCCGAAGACGGTGATGAACACGACGACGCCGGCGATGACGGCAGCGTCGATCGTATGGCCGACGACCGCCATCACCGCCGCAGCGACGATCAACACCCAGATCAGCGCCGGCTTGAACTGGTCGACGAAGATCTGCAGCGGCGAGATCCCCTCCTCGGCCTCGATCTCGTTCGGTCCCTCACGCTCGAGCCGTTCCCGGGCCTCGTCAGCCGGGAGTCCGGCTTCTGAACTCTCGAGATTTTCGTACACGTCCGCGAGCGACTGCGAGTGCCAGTCGCTGTCGGATTCGGGCTCGGGTCGCTCGTAGTACGCTGACCGTGACACGTGTATATCGTCGATCGTATTTAGTACGCGAGACCGCCTCGGGGGGTCGAATCCGACGGTCGGTCGGACGACCCCCCGACGACCGTGTCCGTCGTCTCGTCAGGGGACGCTGAAATCGAACTGACGATCGTCACGGTCACCGACAGCCTCGAGTGCGGCGTCGGTAACCCGTTCGCGGGTCGACGAGTCCGGACAGTCGTCGAACTGGGTGTTGGCAACGCCAGCGATCTGGACGGTCATGTTCCCATCCCTATCACGATAGTCGTCTTAATCCCCCCTGCAAGCAGTATCGGCGGTGACCTGTACCGGCGACGATACGTGTACTCTCTGCGGATGGGTCGATGACAGCCATGTGGTTTCAAATCAGGGGTATAGTTAACACGGAGGGCGATGAGTCGTCGACTGTATGTCCGAGACAGTACAGCGGCTCGAACCACTGGATCGCCGACCGCTCGCCGATCGGACCTGCCTGGTCACCGGGTCCTCTCGCGGGATCGGGCGGGACATCGCCCTCGAGTTCGCTCGTTGCGGAGCGGACGTCGTGGTCAACTACCGGAGTTCCGACGAACGGGCCCGCGAGGTGACAGAGCGGATCGAACAGAACGACGAGACGGCAATCGCCGTCGGCGCAGACGTCTCCGACCCCGACGACGTCCAGCGGATGGTCGACGAGGTTCACGACGAACTCGGGCCGATCGACGTCCTCGTGAACAACGCCGGGATCACGATCGACCGGAAGTTCGAGAACATGACCTACGAGGACTGGCAGAAAGTGATGGAGGTCAACCTCAACGGGACGTTCAACTGCACGAAAGCGTTCTACGACGACATCAAGGAGGCCGATCAGGGACGGCTCATCAACATCTCGAGCGTGGTCGGCCAGCAGGGTAACTACGGCCAGGCCAACTACGCGACCTCGAAGGGCGGACTGATCGCGTTCACCCGAACGATCGCGCTGGAACTGGCCAGACACGACTCGACGGCAAACTGCGTCGCACCTGGGTTCACCCGGACAGACATGCTCGAGAAGGTTCCCGAACGCGTTCAGGAACAAATCCGGGACGACATCCCCCTGAACCGGTTTGCCGACACGAAAGACATCGTCGGCATGGTCCGGTTCCTCGCGGGCGACTACGCCGACTACATGACGGGCCAGGTCATCGGGATCAACGGCGGGATGGAGTGGTAGTCGCTCCGGGAGACGATCTATTATACTGCTGGCCGACGTACTCACAGCCATGAGCGAGCGAATACTCGTCCCGTACGACGGCTCGGCACCGTCGAAGAAGGCACTCGAGTACACGATCGAGAAGTTCGAAAACCCGGACGTCACCGCCCTCTACGTCGTTCCGGTGCCGGAGGGGTACTGGACCGCATTCGAGGACGAAGAGATGGAGGCTGCGGAGGCAGACAGGGCCCGGGAACAGGGACAGGAAACGCTCGACGAAGCGAGAGAAACCGGGGCGGAACACGGTTGCGACGTCGACACCGAGGTCGTGACCGGCAAACCGGATCGAGTGGTCCTCGAGTACGCCGAAAGCGAAACCTACGACACGATCGTTATGGGAAGCCACGGTCGCGAGGGCGTCTCGCGGGTGTTGCTCGGCAGCGTCGCCGAAAACGTCGTTCGCCGGTCGCCGATTCCGGTCGTCGTCGTTCGCTAACGCCGTGACCTCGATCCTCGTCCCGACCGATGGCAGTGCCGCCGCGGGCCACGCCCTCGAGCGAGCACTGGAGATAGCCGACGAGCGTGACGGTCACGTCGAGGTCTACGTCCTCACAGTCGTCGACACGACGACGTCACCGGTCCGGTTCGGCGTGACCGACGTCGTCGAACTCGACCGGGCCAGGAAGTGTCTCGTCGACGAGATCGCCGCGGTCTACGACGATCACGACGCCGAAATCCACGGTGCCGTTCGTCGCGGCCGGCCGGCCCGAGTCGTCCTCTCGTACGCCGACGAACGAGACGTCGACCTGATCGTCCTCGGTCGAACCGAACGCAGCGACGTGAGCGAGACGCTGTTCGGAAGTACCGTCGGTCGGGTACGCGAGCGAGCGACGGTTCCGGTGATCGTCGTCCCGGAAACCGAAGCCACAAACGAGACTCGCTCGCTCTCACCGTTCGACTGACGACGGGTCACGAGGTGAGGGTTTACTACCGATGCAGTCCAACGTCGGAGACATGGGACAATCGATCCTCGTCGCCCACGACGGATCGTCACACGCACAGGACGCACTCGAGTACGCACTCGAGACGTTTCCCGACGCGCGGATCGTCCTCTTTCACGCGATCGATCCGTTCGAGGTGACGCCGGACGAAGGAGGACTGCCACCGCTGACGGAATCGTGGCTCGAGGAACAGCGGGCGGATGCAGCGGAACTCTTCGTGGAGGCACGCGAGGGCGTCGACGACGAGGGTGTGACGATCGAGACGGACACTGCAGTCGGCTCCCCGCCGCAGACGATCCTCGGCTACGTCGAAGATTCGGAGATCGACCAGGTAGTGCTCGGCGGGCGTGGACGAAGCGCCGGGCCGGGTTCGGAGTTTCGGCTCGGCAGCACTGCCGAACTCGTGGTGCGGCGGGCGGACGTTCCCGTAATCGTCGTTCGATGAGGTTCGTTCCAAAAGTGGTCCAGCGATAGCCCCCCGTCACCGGCTGTTGTCGTCCCGAACGACCGTGACAGTGACCGGTGCTCGGTAGACGACGCTCTCCGCGACGCTGCCCAGCAACAGCCGCGAGGGGCCTGCACGTCCGTGCCCACCCATCACGATCTGGTCGACGTCGTGATCCTCGGCGTAGTCGACGATCTCACGGGTCGGTTCGCCGACGGCGCTCTCGGCCTCGAGTTCGACGCCGTGTTCGTCCGCTAGCGCTCGAGCCTCCTCGAAAATCTCCTCTTCCTCTTCGCCTGCACGCTCGTACCACTCTTCGGACCCGTGTGGCGGTTCCGTCCTGACGTCGATCTCGGTCATCGAACTGTACCCCGGATCCGACGGGTCGATCACGTGTAACGCGACGATCGAGACGTCCTCGTACTCCTCGAGTGCGAACTCGAGGGCCTGTCTGGAGAGTGGTGATCCGTCGACGGGGACGAGTATGCGGGACATCGACCACTCGTACCTCATCGAGTGCCAAAATAGTATCCGGGCTATCGAACGACGGTGACCGGAACGGGTGCACGGCGGACGACCGTCTCCGCGACGCTGCCGAGCAAGACGCGCGAGGCTCCGGACCGGCCGTGGCTTCCGATGACGACCAGATCGGCATTCTCCTCCTCTGCAGCCGTGACGATCTCGTGGGCCGGGCGTCCGACGATCGTCTCGGTATCAATGTCGTCGTGTCCGTGTTCGGCCGCGATCTCTCGTGCCTCCTCGAACAGCTTGTCGGCGGCTTCGCGTCGAGCGTCGATCAGCGAGTCGTAGGCGTAGACGGCTCCGTCCCCGTACATAGCCGTACTCGGGTTGATGACGTGTACCAGACTGAGATCGGCGTCGGGATACGACTTCGTGGCGTGGGCGATCGCTTTTCGTGCCGGCTCCGAGTCGTCGATCGGAACGAGTACTCTCATACGTGACGTTCGCAAACCGCGTACAAAAAGCCACGCGCTGGTTCTCGACTCGAGGCAGCACGCGCGAGCCATCAACAACGGTAAGAGGATCTATAGACGAGAAGCAGTATGGTCGTCGAGGGACTCGGGCTCGTGATCGCCGCGGGCGTCTTTACTGCGATCGTCTGCGGGTTCGGGACGCTCCCCTTCTTCTTCGTCGACGACGTCAGCGACCGCGTAACCGTCGTCCTCTGGGGTTTGGCGGGCGGTATCATGCTGTTCGCGTCGGTGTTCGGCTTCGTCGTCGAGGGGCTGGCCGAGGGGTCGATCGCCCAGGTCGGACTCGGCCTCGTCGTCGGCGTCGTGCTGGTGGTTCTCGCCGACCGGCTCATCGCGGGCCACGAGTTTCGCCCACGCCAGATCCCCGATGCCGACTTCCGCAAACTGGTGTTGATCGTCGGCGTCCTCACCGTCCACAGCTTCCCGGAGGGAGTCGCACTCGGCGTCGCGTTCGCCGACCTCGGCGTCGAGGGCGATCTGGTCCTCGCCGGCCTCGCGATTCCGGCGCTCGCGGTCTTCATCACGATCGCGA
The DNA here is from genome assembly GCF_900104065.1 of Natronobacterium texcoconense. Lineage (NCBI taxonomy): Archaea > Methanobacteriati > Methanobacteriota > Halobacteria > Halobacteriales > Natrialbaceae > Natronobacterium > Natronobacterium texcoconense. The sequence continues at coordinate 1,174,062 of NZ_FNLC01000001.1, forward strand.
TCTCGATCCAGAACATTCCGGAGGGGCTTGCAGTCGCGATCCCGCTTCACACGTACGGACTCGCTAACTGGAAGATATTCGGCTGGGCCGTCTTCTCGAGCGTTCCACAGCCGATCGGCGCGGCAATCGCGTACGTGTTCGTCACTATCGCTCGCGATTTCCTTCCGCTCGGATTCGGTTTCGCTGCCGGCGCGATGATTTATCTCGTCCTCCACGACATCTTTCCGGAGGCGCTCGATCACGGGTCGGAGCTCCCCGGCAGGGGCCGTCGGGAGCTGGTGATCGGGATTAGCCTGGGCGTCGCGATCATGGTTCCAGTGATGCTTCTCACGGAGTAATCGCCCGGTACAGCCGCCAAAATTATCCACGGGGTCGTGGTAGAGCGGGGCTATGGCCCCGTCGAAGCCGAACGTCGTTTTGATAACGTGTCACGATCTCGGGCGGTACCTGGGCTGTTACGGTGCCGACATCGAGACGCCCCGAATCGACGAACTCGCGGCCACTGGCTCTCTCTTCGAGAACCACTTCGTGACGGCTCCGCAATGTTCTCCCAGCCGCGGCAGTTTCATGACCGGCCGGTTCCCGCACGTTAATGGACTGATGGGGCTCGCTCACGGCGACTGGGAACTCCACGACGGCGAACGCATCCTCCCTCACTACCTCGGCGACGTCGGATACGAAACCCACCTGTTTGGCCTCCAGCACATCACGCAGGATACCGATCGACTCGAGTACGACTACGTTCACTCCGAGGGAAACCTTTATCCCGGCGTCTCGCCGGCCGTCCATCAGGCAAACCGGGCCAGAAACGTCGCAGACGTCGTCTCCGGCTTCCTCGAGCGCGAGGCGTTCGACGACCCCTTCTTTGCATCTATCGGGTTCTTCGAACTCCATCGAGTCGAAGAGGAAAACGGCCGGTTCGGATTCGACAGCGACCACTACGAGACGGACGACCCGGACGACGTCCGCCCGCTAACCTACCTCCCCGATCGGCGTGGCATCCGGCAGGATCTGGCCGAGATGCACGGCATGGTCCGCGCCGTCGACGACGCGGTCGGGTCGATCGTCGAGACGCTCGAGGAGACGGGCCTCGACGAGGAGACCCTGATCGTGTTCACGACCGAACACGGGATCGCGTTCCCCCGGGCGAAAGGGAGCTGTTACGACCCCGGGATCGAGGCGGCGCTGATCCTGCGGTGTCCGGACATCGCCGACGACGGGAACCGGTACGACGAACTGCTCAGCAACGTCGACGTACTGCCGACGATTCTCGACCTGGTCGCCGACGAGGACGACCTCGAGACGCGCCACGAAATTCACGGCCGGAGTTTCCTGCCGCTGCTGACTGGCGAGGAGTACGAGCCACGGGATCGCGTGTTCGCGGAGATGACCTGGCACGACATGTACAACCCGGTCCGCGCGATCCGGACGGAGCGATACAAGTACGTTCGCAACTTCTGGCACCTGCCGAAAGTCTATCTCACCAAGGACGTGTTCGCGAGCGAGGCAGGACGAATGGTCAGAGAGAGCGACGGCGTTCCGCCACGACCCTACGAGGAACTGTACGACCTGCACGAGAGTCCACAGGAAGACGACAACGTCGTCTTCGAGCCGAAGTACCGGGACGTCCGGGAGGACCTCTCTCGAGAACTCTACGAGTGGATGGATCGGACTGACGATCCGCTGCTGGACGGTCCCGTCGTCCCCGGCGATTACGAGACGATCACGTCGTGGTCACACGAGGCGACGGGCGACGCTGACTGAGGTCTGGAGTGAGTTTCGGACCCCCTGCGAATCGTCGTCGATCGTCCTCTCAGCAGCGCGGTTCAGGCCGGGGCTCTGCACGCACACACAGCGTGTCGGGCTCTTCCGTAGCTTTCTCGTATCGTTCGGGATTGGCGTCTCTGTACTCCTCTCGCGGGGTTATCTCTCGAAACTGGTCTATGCAGAACTCGGTTTCCACGAGCGAGTCGATAATCTCCGCGATCGGGCGATGATACTGTTCGACGGCCGCTCCGGTGTCGCCCCACTCGAGGACGTACGAGTCGACGTCGTAGTAACTCGCCAGTTCGTCTCGATGTCGTCGGTACCGTCGAACCGGATGGATCACCGTGAACACCAGGGAACCGTCGGCAGTGAGGACTCTCCCGAACTCTGCTAACACCGGCCGCCAGTTCTCGATGTGGCCAAGGACGAGATTGGCGAACACGAGGTCGAACTGGTTTTCGGATGCGAACTCTAGTTGCTCGGTAAGGTCGGCGCAGTAGAACGTAGCGCGAGACCCCAGCCGACGCTCGGCAGTCGCGATCGCCTCGGAACTGGCGTCGACGCCGACGACCTCCGAACCGTGGTCGAGGAACCACTCGCTGTAGTCACCGATTCCACAGCCCGCGTCGAGAACCGTCGTTCCCGATACAGTCGGAAGAATCGACCGGACGGCGGGCCAGACGTAGTATCGTTGATACGCACTCCCCGCCCACGGACTCGTTTCGAGGTCACTCCGTTGCTGGACCAGTCGGTCGTAGCCTGCTACGGTGGTACCGTTCGACTTTCGTCCGTCGTCAGCCATCTGTTACCGAACAGGGCGGCTCCAGATATACTTTCTCCCGCAGAGAGAGGATACAGCGCACGATCTGCATCGTGATGGATTCTCGGCGGGTATCTGTCCGTTCGGCGTTTTAAACGTGAGCCGATTCCCACGAATCGAGAAACCACCCCCCATACATAGGGATTCTAACCCAACTTCGGGCCGAGAACGACACGGAAGGGTTCAGATACGTATGTCCCAAATGAGCGTCAACGCGGTCGAGCGGACTCAGACCCCGCAAACGGAACGTGAGGCCGTGCGGCGGCAGGAAGGGAGCTGTCCGGAGTGTGACGGTCGGATTCGGCCGGACGACGACCGTGGCGAACGCGTGTGTTCGGACTGCGGGTTAGTGTCCGACGACGCGGAGATCGACTACGGCCCCGAGTGGCGGTCCACCGAGGGAGACGAGAACAGTCGGCGGCGAGTCGGTGCCCCGATCACACAGCGCAGACACGACAAAGGGCTCAGTACGACGATCGGCTGGGAGGACAGGGACGCCTACGGAAACGAACTCTCCGCTCGCAAGCGAGCCCGGCTCAACCGACTGCGAACCTGGAACGAGCGGTTCACCTCGAAGGACTCTCGAGAGCGAAACCTCAAACAGGCGTTCGGCGAACTCGAGCGCATGGCGTCGGCGCTCGGCCTCCCCGAACCGTGTCGCGAGACCGCCGCGATGATCTACCGGCAAGCGGCCGAAGCGGACCTGCTTCTCGGACGGTCGATCGAGGCAGTAGCGACAGCCAGTCTCTACGCCGCTGCCCGCCAGCACGGGACGCCGCGAACGTTCAGCACGTTCGAGTCGGTGAGCCGCGTCGACGAACCACCGACCCAGCGAGCGTACCGACAGCTCTCGAGCGAACTCGGCCTCGAGATCGCACCACCTGATCCCGATCAGTATCTCCGGCAGTTCACCTCGAGTCTCGAGGTGACCGAAGAGACCGAACGCGTCGCTCGAGAGGTTCTCGCCGCGGCGAAAGAGGAGCAACTCCACGTCGGGAAGAACCCAGCCGGCGTCGCGGCCGCGGCGATCTACGCGGCCGGCCGGCTAGCGAACGACCACGTCACCCAGGAAACGATCGACGACGCGACCGGCGTGAGCAAGTTCACGATCCGGAACCGGTACCAGGAGCTACTGGACGCGTACGGGATCTACGAGGAGTAGGACTCGACCGTCGTTCGGGATTAGATTCCGATGACCATCGTCGATCGTCCGGACATCGATTTTCGGATTCGCTGACTCGAGCGTTCGTCTACTGTCGCTCCGGACCGGACGGCGTCATCGATCGGCGACCGCAAACGTGGCTACCGACGAGTACCGGAACGCCGGGAGAACGTCACGTTGCCGACTACACGTCCGATTCGCTCGAGCTGAATATGCGATGCAGCCTCCATCGAAACCGGTCGCAATTGATATCTGATTAATAATAACGGGTATTTTATTTCTCTGTTGAAAACCCGCTACTATGCCCTCCGCTGATCGACGTCAAACGCTTACGAAGCGCCAGCTTCTGGCTGTCTGTGGCTCCTGCGCTGGGGTCGGCACGCTCGGCGGATACGCATATGGATCGGGATTTTTTCGCGACGACTGCAATCCCACCCCGCTGGATACCTCGCCGGCTGACTGGCCCCTCCCCAGCTACGATGAAGGGAACACTCGTGCCGTCCCGTCCGAACACGCGCCAGAGAACGGACTATCCGAAACCTGGAGTGTCGGCATCCGGAACCCCGAACAACTCCTCGTGCTCAACGGCTCCGTTTTCGTCGTCCCGGAAGTGCCTCCGGCGGAGTTCATCACATCGTACGATCTGTCTACCGGCGAAGAACGATGGGTGAAGCCGGTCTCTATCTTTAAACAGCGAGAGAATCCCGCCGTTCACGGCGGGCGTGAATCTTTAAACAGCGAGAGAATCCCGCCGTTCACGGCGGGCGTGAATCGCGTCACTCGACTACGCAATCCACAGTCTACAGCAGACCGAATACCGAACAGAAGTTATTAGTGCCAAAATAACGTACAAATAATTGTGCGAACTGAAATCGATATGGAGCGAGGGAGCGACCTACATGAACGGGTGAAAGAGTACGCCCGCGACAATGGCATCCGCCATCCTCGCGCCTACGCTGAACTAATCGAGAACGGATTAGACGCCAGTGACAACGATAACTAAGACACTTCAAGCGACGTTCGCCCCACCGACAGCCCACAAGCAGTCGAAACTCAACGACCTGCTCGACACGTACCGTGACGGTCTGCAAGAGGCGTTTGACGCCGGGGCAAGTACCATGTCGGCGGTGAGCGACATCGTGACGCCCTACGACCTGCCGTATCAGGCCAAAGCAGCACTCTGCAACTACGTCCCGAAACTCCGTAAGACGTACAACGCGCAGGAGTTGGACGACGAACACCCAATACGGCTCACGAATCAGGCTGCCAAGTTCGACCACTCCGAGGAACGCGACTACGAGTTCACGTGGTGGGTTCCGCGTCCCGGTCGGGGAACGAACTTCTGGATTCCACTCCGAATCAACCCCGATCAGGAAGATCTCTGGCATGGCCTCGTATCGGAAGACGCGAAGGCGGGCGAGATACGGCTTCAGAAGCATCGGAAGAGCTGGGTACTGCACGTCACCGTCGAGTACCCAGTCGAAGAACCAGCGACAGACGGTGACGCCACACACATCGGCTTGGACATCGGAGAAACTGCCCTGATAACGGGCTGTGCCCTCAAGGACGGTTCTCCGACTGACCCGTTCGTGTGTAGCGGAAGCAGAGCGAAGCATCTCCGCAAAGAGATGCACACGACCCTGAAACGACTCCAAGAGCGTGACGCATCCGAGTGGCGAATTGAAGACCGCTTCTTGCACTACCAGAACGCGCTCACCGACATCGTGGAGAAGGCGTCTCGGCAGGCCGTCGAGTACGCCCGACAGTTCGAGAACCCTGTGTTGGTGATGGAGGACTTGACGTACATCCGTGAGCGTCTCGACTACGGGAAGTACATGAACCGTCGCCTTCACTCGTGGGCGTTCGCCCAACTCCAAGGGCGCATCGAGGACAAGGCGACGGAAGCAGGCATCCCAGTCGAGTACGTGAACCCGGCGTACACCTCGCAGACGTGCCACTCGTGCCACCGCATCGGTCGGCGGGACTCCCAAGCCGAGTTCCGGTGTCCGAACGACGACTGCCACGTTTCGACGTTTCAGGCCGACATCAACGCTTCCGCGAATATCGCACGACGGGTTGACCCGTGGGGAGAGAGCGTCCCGCTTGACAAGGCGGAACGCGATGACTCGTCTCGGGATGGGCGCGGTTGTGACACCGCCATGGCTCACCGTGAGAAGAGCGTACCAGCGCAGATGACGCTCACGGCGTTCCAAGAGTCGGAACCCTCTGCCAGCGTTCACGAGACCGGAGGTCTCGTGCAGCCCGCCAGAACCGAAGGTTCTGGAGACGACGACTAACTGGTATTCCCCATGCGTGGGAAGCCTCGCCGTTTACGGCGAGGAGGATGTCACACCATCGCTTCGTCGCCGACGTCGGGATTCTCGAGAACGTACCCGACCAGTCGATCGACGTAGGATTCGAACGCCGGCACCGCGATACCACTGCCCTCGAGCGCCTGTCTCGTCTTCGGACAGGCGTACCGCGTCGGGTGGTCGAGGTAGTCGAGGGTGGCGGGCTCGAGCGGCAGCGACGACGAGAGCCGGCTCGACACCGCGCGAGCGACCTGCTTCGTCGTCGGCAGCGTGACGGTACGGTGGCCGGCCGCCGTCGCGAGGGTTTCGACGAACCGCGGAACTGGAAGCGGCGCGGGATCACAGAGCTGGTAGACCTCGCCGACGGTCTCCTCGCGGTCGCTGAGGGAGGCGATGGCGTCGACGACGTAGTCCCTGGGGACGACGTTTAGCTCGGCGTCGCTCGAGTCCGGGAGCGAGAACGCCAGCGAGAACCGCGAGGGCTGGGCGAGCAGGAGTCGAAGCAGGTAGTAGGGGCCGTCGTACTTGTCGGTCTCGCCGGTTCGACTGTCGCCGACGACGATCGCGGGCCGGTAGATCGTCGCTGGCAGACCCGCGTCCATTCGCTTCTGCACCGCGACCTCCGCGCGGTACTTGGTCTCCTCGTAGTGGTTGTTGAACGACTGGCCCTCCTGCAGGTGGTCTTCAGTGAACACGCCGTCGTAGCGGCCGCTGACGTAACAGGTGCTGACGTAGTGGAGCCGATCCACGTCGCAGTCCTCGGCGAACTCGAGAACGTGCTCGGTGCCCCGGACGTTGACCGCTTCCGCCAGGTCGCGGTCGACTGCGAGGTCGTAGACCGCCGCGAGGTGGTACAGTTCGCGGACGCTCTCGAGCGACTCGTCGTCCAGTCCGAGGTCGGGTTCGGTGATGTCACCTTCGTAGAGCCGAATCGCATCTTTGTCGACTCCATCGATTCCGTCGGTGATCTCCTGTGCCCGCCGTCGAGCCGTCTCGAGGTACTGTGGCTGGACCAGACAGGCGACCGGTCCGTCGCCGCGGGCGAGGACGCGCTCGAGCAGCGCCGAACCGAGAAACCCCGGGAACCCGGTGAAGAAGACTTCGGGCTCGGTCACGGCAACCACCTCACGAGGCGCCGCTGGATCTTCGTCAGTCCGAACATGAAGCGGGCGAACCAGCGTGGCGAGACGCCCGGCGGCGCGTCCAGCGGGCCGATTCGCGAGGTCGCGACCGTCCGAGCGTCGACGTACCGGCGGAGCCCCTCCGGGCCGTGCCGACGGCCGAGTCCCGAGTCGCCGAAGCCGCCCATCGGCGCGTCCGTCGCCGCCCAGCCGACGGTGTAGGGATCGTTGACGCAGACAGTGCCATAGTCGATCTCGCGGGCGACTTTCCGGCCGCGCTCGTGGTCGGTCGTCCAGACGCTCGCGTTTAGCCCGTACTCGGTGTCGTTCGCCCGTTCGATCGCCTCGTCGGCGCCCGAAACGGGATGGACAGTGACGACGGGACCGAACGTCTCCTCGCAGGCGACCCGCAAGTCGGGGTCGACGTCCGTCAGAATCGTTGGCTCGTAACAGAAGGGGCCGACGTCGGGCCGAGCACGGCCACCCGAGAGCAACGACGCGCCGTTCTCGACCGCGTCGTCGACGAACTCCTGGACGGCCTCGAGGTGGTTGCCGTCGATCAGCGAGCCGACGTCGGGGCCGTAGTCGAACTCGAGGCCGAGTTCGAGTCGTCGCGTCGCACCGACGAAGGCGTCGAGGAACTCGTCGTACCGTCGTTCGTCGACGTAGATTCGTTCGGGGGCGAGACAGAGCTGTCCCGCGTTCGTGAACGCGCCCTTGACCGCGCCACGGGCGGCCGTCTCGGGGTCGGCGTCGTCGAGGACGACCATCGGGTTCTTCCCGCCGAGCTCGAGCGAGCAGCCGATAAGGCTCCGACCGGCCTGCTCGGCGACCGTTCGGCCCGTCTCGGTGCCGCCGGTGAAGGCGACGTAGTCGACCTCGTCGATCAGCGCGGGACCGACCGTCGCCCCTTCGCCGGTGACGATCTGGAAGAGCCCGTCCGGGAGACCGGCCTCCGCCAGCAGATCTGCGAGCGCCAGCGCGATAAACGGCGTACGCTCGTCGGGTTTGCAGACGACGGCGTTGCCGGCGAGCAAGGCAGGTATCGCGTCGGTCATCGCGAGCGTTAGCGGGTAGTTCCACGGCGAGATCACGCCGACGACGCCGACGGGATCGTACGTGACTGTCGCGTCCGAGGCCAGCGGTACTGCACCGGATCGGTCCGCGTCTGCGAGTATCGAGGACCCGTTCGCCGCGTAGTACGAACACGTCAGCGGGACGTCGAGCACCTCTTCGACGGCGTGATGGCGGGCCTTGCCCGTCTCGAGTTGAACGATATCGAGCAACTCCTCTCGGCGTTTCAGGACGAGGTCGCCGAACCGTTCGAGTATCGCCGCCCGCTCGTCGATCGGCGCCCGTTCCCAGGCAGCCTGTGCCGAGCGAGCACGTTCGACCGCAGCCGCGGCGTCGTCGGCCGTACAGGACGGGACCGATCCGATCGCCTCGTCGGTGACGGGCGTCCGAACTTCGAGCGACGCCCCGTCGCCGGTCGTCTCGATCCGAGCCGCGAGACGCTCGAGGCGGCTGCTCTCGAGAGTCGTCGCCCCGAGGATCTGCGATCCGCTCGTCTGTTCCATGTCCCGATTTTCGCCTCGAGAGTACCTGTAGTTTGGGTTAGAAGAAGGTGAGGGTCGAAGGTTCTCGTTCGAGGCTAAAACGCTGCGACGAACTCGAGTGAGGAACCGGCCGGATGGGGCTCGCGACCGACAGTCAGTCCTCGTAGACGTACTCGTCTGCCATCTCCGCGGGAGTAATCACCTCGAGGTCGCCTTGCTCGACGAGTGCGTCGATCCGTGCGGCAGCCTCCTCGAGTGCCGCGATCGAACTCTCCTCCTCGAGTGCGTAGAACGCGAGCGAGGTGATCCCACCGTATTCGGCCGTCCAGTCGAGCTTGGTCACCGCCTCGTCGGGCTCCGGATTCGCCACGAGCGAACAGAGGTGTGGGTTACTGGCGTACCCCTGACACTCGGCCTGGCCCGCGAACGCGAGGTCGTAGTTCTCGGAGACGAGGTCGTACGACTCCTCGGTGTACTCGGAGCCCGGATAGGCGAAGAACCGGGCACCGTCCTCGTACCCCTGTTCCTCGAGCCAGTCGATCGGGTCCGTCACGTTCGACTCCAGTTCGTTCGGACTTACATCGCCGAGGTGGATGCCCTGCGCGGACTGACTGCCGATCGTCCAGCCGGCGCTGGCGAGTTCGCCGACCTGATCGTAGGTGAGCCGGTCACCCTGAACAGCGATGTCTGCCCGGAGTCGGTCGGTCGGGACGAACGCCGTCGCCGGAAGGTCGTACTCCTGGAGGACGGACATCGCTTCCGTGTAGTGAGATTCGTACCCGCCGTGGAACTGCAGCATGACCTTTCCGGTGTCGGGTTTGGGGACGAAGTGGAAGTCGTCGACCCACATCTGGCCCTCGGCGTCGTCGCCGAACCAGCGGATAATCTGGAGGACGTGGATCTCGCTCAGGTCGGGATCACCGCGGATGCGCGTGAGCCCGAAATTCTTGCGCGTCAGCGGCATATCTTCCATCACCTGCTGGCTGTACTCGACGTAGTCGCCGTCCGCGTCCTGGAGCTGGATGCGGACCATCCCGCGCCGGTTGGAGGTCATCGCGAGACCGGGGGCGACGCCACGGATGTCGATCGGTTCGTCCAGTGAGCGGCGAACCCTGACCTGGCCGTCCTCCTCGCTCGGCTCGAGTCGCGCACACTGCGAGCCGTCGTAGTACCTGTCCGTGTCGGCCTCGATCGAACCGATGTCCTGGAACGCAATCCAGGGCTCGAGGTCCTCGAAGTCGTCGAACGTGCCGACGAGGTCCGAGTCCGATTCCTCCTCCACTTCTTCCTCTTCTTCTTCGGGTTCCTCTTCGGTCTCTTCTTCGTCGCCGGGGTCGTCCCCGTCTTCTACGTCGGGGTCCTCTTCGTCGGCTTCGTCACCCATACAACCCGCGAGCGCGAGCCCGGTGACCGTCGCCGTCGTCGTCGTGAGGTACGTTCGTCGCTTCATCGGTGTGTGCTGAGCACAGGCCGACTCGCCGGATTGTTATGTGGAAGATAGCTCGAACTGCCGCTCGCTACCGGTTCGATTATCGCGGGTAACGGCGTCGAACACGGACGCCGTAGCGGTTTCACCGATGGACGAATTTCCGGTCTTACGGAGCCAAGCGACGCGTTCTGCGGTGTAAGCAGTGGAGAGTGGATGCAGTGAGACCCAACACGGCTGTAAGGTCGGCCAATTACGCTGTCGTCTCTGGGGAACGACACCCTGCCACAGGACTCGGTTGCTCGACGGTCGTACCTTTATGCGGCCGGGCGATGTGGCGTCCAGTGAATCGGCTCGAGACGAGCCGTTCGAGCCAGCGCTACGGGTCGGCGAACGTGTCGAGACGACACAGCCGACCCACGGAGGAGGCCACATGAACTACAAGGAATTCGTCGGCCAGGTCCAGCACAGACTCGAGTACGCACAGTTCGGGCCCGCGGTCAGGGCGAGCCGAGCAGTCCTGACGACGCTCGGTGAACGCCTCCAGGAGGGTGAAGCGACGGATCTCGCCAGCCCCCTTCCGATGGAGATCGACCGCTACCTGACCGAGGCGAACCACGGACAGCGCTTCGACTATCAGGAGTTCCTCGATCGCATCGCCGAGCGCGGGGGTCTCGACCGGGCGGACGCGAACTATCACGCACAGCAACTGCTCGCCGTCGTCGCCGAGGTCGTTCCGCCCGGTAATATCGAGAAAGTACGCGGACAGCTCCCGGAGGACTTCGAACCGCTGTTCGAACACGTCGAGATCGACGAGTGACTGTCGACGCACCACCGGGACCGATCGCCCCCGTTTCGAGACCGAAGAGAGTCGCTCGAGACTGGTACGACTCCCTGAGCGACTGGTACGATCTCGTCGCCGATCCGTTCGAGGCTCCGGCGCGGCGAACGGGACTGCAGTTGCTCGATCCCGAACCCGGCGAACGCGTCCTCGACGTCGGCTGTGGAACCGGCACGGCGCTCGTCCTGCTCGCTCGAGCCGTGGGTGAGACGGGAACCGCCGTCGGGATCGACCTCGCACCGGGCATGTGTCGCGTCTCGCGAAACGCGCTCGCCGACGCCGGACTCGATCCCGGCGTCGTAATCGTGGGCGACGGGGCGACACTGCCGTTCCCCGACGACGCCTTCGACGCGCTGTTCGCGAGTTTCGTCCTCGAACTGTTCGACACGCCGGACCTCCTGCCCGTCCTCGAGGAGTGGCGACGCGTACTCGATCCGGACGGACGGCTCTGCGTCGTGGCGCTGTCTCGTCGTCCCAGCCCAGTAACCGAACTCTACGAGCGATTTCACGAGCGGTTTCCGATGTTCGTTGACTGCCGTCCGATCTACGTCAGAGAGACGTTACTCGAGGCCGGGTTTCGGATCGTCGACGGCCGAACGGAACGGGTCTGGCGGTTACCGGTCGAGGTCGTCCTGGTTCGGCCTGCGTCGTCGCGGTCGTAATTTCGGCATCAGTCCGCACCAGGACGCCCCCGGACCAGCGTTACCGTCCGCGGGGACCGACGGGAGACCCGTTCCGCGACCGATCCCGTAAAGAGCCGTGTCGCGATCGAGCGGCCGTGGCTCCCCATGACGATCTGGTCGACGTCCTCCGTCTCGGCGTACTCGACGATGGCTGTAGACGGTTTCTCGTCACTGGTCACCGTCTCGATCGTCGCGTCGTGCTCGCTGGCCAGTTCCCTCGCCGATTCGAGAATCTCCTCGCCCCGTCGCTCGTGAGCCGTCACGACCTTCTCGAGATACGTTCCTTCGACGTCGGAACGCGGCCGATCGAAGGGCAACGACAGCGCGTGGAAGGCGACGTAGTCCGCGTCGGGGAACTGCGCGAGCGCGTACTCGAGCGCCGCGTCGGCCTGCTCGGAGCCGTCGACTGGAACGAGGACTTTCCCGGGTAGTTCGCGCTCCCGGATCGCCGTCGTCGATTCGGGGACGACCGTCGTCGAGACCGGGCCGCGGCGGACGACGGCCTCGCTAACGTGACCGAGGAAGGGCCGCGTGATCGGGGACTCGCCGTGACTGCCGAGGACGACGTGGTCGATCCCGCGGTCGTCGTCGGCCGCGACAGTCAGGATCTCCGTGTGTGGCGTGCCGGTTCGGAGCAGCGTCTCGAAAGCGGACTCGTGACCGAACTCGTCGGCACGGTCGGCCGCCTGCTCGAGGATCCGTTCGCCGTGTTCGCGGGCCCGTTCCGTCGACGGAGATTCGCCTCCGGCGGTCGCTTCGTGGTCGTGGCTGGGGTCGACGACGTAGAGTGCGGTCAGTTCGGCGTCGGGAAACGACGCGAGGCTGTACTCGAGGCCGGCGAATCCGTGGTCCGAGCCGTCGACAGGAACGAGAACGTGCTGTGGCATGGTTGCTGGCGGCGCTAGCTCGCCGATCCGACGTTCCACATCGACGAAAATAAATTCAGTCCACGAACGGCCACTGTCCCCGAAACGCCAATACGATCGTACACGAAATTCGAAATATGCCCTCCAGACGACGTGTTCTCACCCTCCTGGCCGCGAGTCCTCTCGGCGTACTCGCGGGCTGTGCTACGCCCGGCGGCGCACTCACTATGCGGGCAGTCGAGACCGATACTGCGATCGGTGTGGAAGCGACCGAGACGGTCGACGCGAACAGAAATCCGGAGATAGCAACGTTGCTCGACGATACACTGAAGAGCGACAGCGTCGAAGTCGAAGGGAAACGCCCGCCATTCGATCCGGACCGTTCCGTCCGATGGAAAGAGGGCGTCTACGGTGTCTCGTGGGAGGTGACTGGCGAACGGACGCGTACTGACTACGTCGTCGCCGCGGAACCCGTCGACGAAGACGCCGACCGCGCTCGAATCGCATACGAGGACCTGCCAGCCACCGACAGATCGAAACTCGCCGGCTTTCGGGAAGAACTCGCCCAGGCCAACGACGAACCGCGGATCGGCGTTCGCCTGGAGTACGTCGACGAGGACGCGATCGAGGCTTCCACGCTGGTCCCCGAATCCGAGTACGATCTCCTCGTCGTCGACGACCACCTCGTCTCCATCGAGGCCAGGGAAACGGAGACGACGGTCCACACCTTCACGTACGAACTCGAGAAACGAGCCACCTCGACAGCGGCGTACGGTGCCAAACTGCGGGCCAACCGACTGGTCACCCTGGAGCCGTCGAGCGACGAGCAGCGCGACCTCATCGAGGAGGCGGTCACGGACGGCCGAGCAGTCGTCGGCATCGACGACGACGCGTTCGTCGCGGTCGGCGAGCAACTACTGACAGAGGAGCCGATTTACGTCTCCGGCAGAGAAGGAACGTGGCTCGTCGAGTACGAGGACACTATCTACTGGACGGAACTGGACGCGCTTCGAACCACGGAACTCGTCGATCGACTCGAGGAGTACGACACGGAACGCGATCGGGGTTTCTCTAGTAACAACTAAAACGAGTTACACCCGATCGCACTGTCCACGATTCTTGCCCGCTTCGAACTTCGCTCGTGTCGTCCGATCGGGACAGTACCTTCCAGTGGCTGCTAGCGTTCGGTCTCGTGACGGCGAGACGTTCGAAAACCGACGGAACCCAACCATTTTGTCATTGAGGGATAACGTTCCGGGTGTGACGTCACCAATCTATTCGCAGCCGCCGAATCTGTACGTCTTCCTGGCAGCTGTCGCCGTATGGGTCGTCTCCGATCTGAGCATCGGTTTTCGGTACGGCAACCAGTCCGGTAGCAAGCAGGACCGCGGGTCGAAACACGCCATCGGTGCGGCGGTCTGTGGCGGCGTCCTGAGTGCTGCGCTTCTTCCGGTATGGGTTCCAGCGGCTGAAATGCCGTATCCAGCCGCTGCCTTCTGGCTGGGTATCGGACTACTGTTGCTCGGCGTCTCCGTTCGCCAGTACGCCGTCCGGACGCTCGAGGACGACTTCTCCCTCGAGGTGTCGGTCGACGAGACGGATACGGTCGTCACGTCGGGTCCGTACCAGTGGGTCCGACATCCGTCCTACACAGGTGGGCTCGTCACGCTCGTCGGAATCGGGGTTGCGGTGGGCCACTGGCTGAGTTTCGGGGCGACCGTCGTCGCGGGGGTGCTCGGATACCGGTACCGGATCTGCGTCGAGGAACGTGCTCTCCGTGCCACGCTGGGGGACTCGTACGAGGAGTACGCGTCTCGAACACCGTATCGACTGCTTCCGTTCGTCTGGTGACGGACCAGGGGTGCCAGTCGAGCGTCTCGAACTGCAGTCGGAGTGGCTCGGTCTCGAAGCTTTCGCACCTCTCCGATCAGAACACTCCGTTGAAATACTGAAACTACAAACCGAAGAAACATTTTCAATGAAAAAGATGAACTAGGACGTCGACTACAAATCACCAGATATGACGTAATAGAGCACACATATATCAGCTACTCTGATCGTACGAATACAGGAGAATGGTGGCAATTGTAAACTCCACCAAGGATTTTTTACATCTCCGCAACCAGTAGAGTGATATGCAACTACATAACAGGGGCGTCCGACAGGACGTCCGCGAACTCGGCGCGTTGCTCGGTGAGGTCCTGGAGGACCAGACTTCCCGGAGTGCGTTCGAAACCGTCGAATCCTGTCGTCGTAGCGCGATCGACTACCGGTCCGACGACCTCGAGTCCCGAGAACCACTCGTCTCGGAACTCGAGAGCCTCTCGCCACACCAGCAACGGATCGTCTCACGTGCGTTCACGACCTACTTCGAACTGATCAACCTCGCGGAGGAACGCGAGCGAGTTCGATCGATCCGAACCGGCTCTCAGGAGGGAACCCTCGAGGACAGCCTCGAGACGGCGGCCGAGGAACTCGGCGAGAAAGACACCGAGACTGTCCGGCAGATACTCGAGGACGTCCTGATCGAGCCGACGTTCACTGCCCATCCCACGGAGGCCCGCCGCAAGACCGTCAAGTCGAAGCTGCGGACGATCTCGACGTCCCTCGAGACGCTCGACGAACGGCTCCTGACCGACAAGGAGAAAGACCAGCTCTGGCGGGATATCGACGCCGAGGTGACGAGCCTCTGGCAGACGCCCCAGGTCCGCAACCGCCAGCCCGAACCCGAGGACGAGGCCCGGAACGTCCAGTGGTACCTCGAGAACACGCTGTTCGACGTCGTCGGCGAAGTATACGACGAACTCGCCGACGCGATCGACGAGGAACTCGACGGGGACCTCGAGATTCCCAAGCTCTTCGAGTTCCGATCGTGGGCCGGCAGCGACCGCGACGGCAACCCCTACGTCACGCCCGAGGTAACGGCCAATACTCTGGAACGACAGCGGTCGGTCATCCTCGAGCGGTACCGCGAGCAACTCAAACGTCTCTCCGGCGTGTTGAGCCAGGACGGGAGCCGGGTCGAGGCCGGCTCCGAATTCCAGGCCTCGCTCGAGCGCGACCTCGATCGGCTTCCCGGTAGCGCCCGCACCGCCGAACAGCGGTACCCGGACGAACCGTACCGCCAGAAGCTCAAACTCATGCGCGAACGGCTCGACCGGGTCGGCGACGTTCGACCGGGCGGCTACGACGACGTCGACGAACTCCTCGAGGATCTCGAACTCATCGCCGAGAGCCTGCAGAACAACGGGGCCGAAAGCGTCGTCGAGTCCCACGTCGACCCGATCCGGCGTCAGGTCGCGACCTTCGGCTTCTCGCTTGCCAGCCTGGATCTGCGCGAACACCAGGAGAAACACACCGACGCCATCGCCGAGGCGCTCGAGGGCGAGGGGATCGACTATCACTCGCTCTCGGAGGACGAACGCGTCGAGTTGCTCACCGACGCGATCCTCCAGGACGAACCCGTGATCGACCTTACCGAGACCGACGGTCTCTCCGACGAGTCCGCACGCGTCCTCCGGCTGTTCGCCGAACTCGGCGACTGGCAGGCAGAGTACGGCGTCGAGGCCATCGACACCTACTGCATCTCGATGACCGAAGAGCCGAGTCACGTCCTCGAGGTGCTCTTCCTCGCCGACCAGTCCGGCGTCGTCTCCCTCCCCGAACACTGCGGCATCGACGTCGTACCGCTGCTCGAGACAGAGTACGCCCTCTCCGGCGCTCGACGGATCATGGGCACGCTGTTCGAGAATGAGGCCTACAGCCAGGCGCTCGAGGCGCGCGATCGAACCCAGGAGATCATGCTGGGGTACTCCGACTCGAACAAGGAGAACGGTTTCCTGGCTGCGAACTGGTCGCTGTACAAGAACCAGCGTCGACTCGGCGAGATCTGCGACGACCACGACGTGACGATGCGGCTGTTCCACGGCCGCGGCGGGTCCATCTCCCGCGGTGGCGGACCGATGAACGAGGCGCTGCTGGCACTGCCCAACAGTACCGTCACGGGCCAGGTCAAGTTCACCGAACAGGGTGAGGCCATCGCCGAGAAATACGCCAACCCCCGTATCGCCGAGCGCAACATCGAACAGATGCTCAACGCACAGCTTCGAGCGCGCAAGCGAGCCCTCGAACAGCCCGAAGAGGACGTCCCCGAGGAGTGGGTCGACGCCATGGAGACGATGGCCGACGCTGCCCGCCGGGAGTACCGCGACCTGCTCGAGAGCGACGGCTTCGTCCAGTATTTCGAACAGGCGACGCCGATCACGGTCATCGAAGACCTCAACCTCGGTTCGCGGCCGGCCTCCCGATCCGGCGAGCGGACGGTCGAGGACCTGCGGGCGATCCCGTGGGTGTTCTCCTGGACCCAGTCCCGGTGTATCCTGCCGGGCTGGTACGCGGTTGCGGCCGGGATCGATTCGTATTTGAACGACGGCGGGTCGATCGAGACCCTTCAGGAGATGTACGCCGAGTGGCCGTTCTTCCAGACGACGCTGGACAACGCCGCCTTGTCGCTGTCCCGGACCGAACTCGAGATCGCCGAGAAGTACGCGGACTTGGCCGACACGGAACTCCGCGCGACGTTCTTCCCGCGCGTCAGCGAGGAGTACGAGCGTGCCGCCGAACTGATACAGACGATCGGTCAGCGCGACCAGCTACACACCCGCGACTGGCTTGGCGAGAACCTCGAGCGACGCAACCCCTACGTCGATCCGCTGAACATGCTGCAGGTGTACCTGCTGGATCAGACTCACCGGACCGACGTCGAGGAGCGAACGCTGCGGCTGACTGTGAAGGGGATCGCCGCCGGGATGAAGAATACGGGATAGACGCTCTCCCGCCGGTCCCATTGTAAACCGTTAATGTACCGCCTCGTCTCGCCGTAGGTATGGACTTCGATCTCAGGGAGTTTACCGATCGTCTCTGTCGATTTCGGACGACTGCTGGCGAGGAGGCCGCTGCTGCGGACTGGCTCCAGGATCGCTTCGAGGAACTCGGCTTCGAGACCTACGCGTGGGACGCCGATCCCGATCTGCTCGCGAACCATCCGTCTTTCCCAGACGATCCGGCCGTCCTCGAGGCCGAAGTCGAAGGGCGACGGAGCGTCGCCGGCGTACTCGCACTCGGTGAGGCCGATCCCGGTGGCGACGACGAGTACCCGACAGTCGTCCTGAACGGACACTTCGACGTAGTTCCCGCCGAGCGAGGAGTGTGGTCGAGCGATCCGTTCGACCCGGTTCGGCGAGGTGGTGACGACGACCCCGAGACGCTCACCGCCCGCGGCGCAGCGGATATGAAGTCCGGGCTCGCGGCTTGCGTCGGCGCGGCACTCGAGGTTCGCGAAGCGATCGAGTCCGGCGAGATGGACGCCAACCTCCGGATCGTCGTCGAGGCCGTCGCCGGCGAGGAAGACGGCGGCTTCGGCGCGGCGACGGCAGCACTCGAGAATCCCTACCCGTTCGACCGCGATGCAGCGATCGTCGCGGAGCCGACCGAACTCCGTCCCGTCGTCGCCTGCGAGGGGAGTCTGATGGCTCGCCTCGAGTTGTCTGGGAAAAGCGCCCACGCCGCGACGCGGTGGCACGGCGAGGACGTGCTCCCGCGATTCGAGCGGATTCGGCAGGCCTTCGTGGATCTCGAGTCCGAGCGCACCCAGGCGACGACGCATCCGCTCTACGAGGCGTTCCCGGTTTCGGCTCCCGTCGTCTGCGGGAAAGTCGAGGCTGGATCGTGGGCGTCGACGGTTCCGGCGTCGCTAACGGCGGAGTTCCGGATCGGCGTCCTCCCCGGCGAGACGGTTCGGGAGGTCCAAGAGCAGTTCGAGCAACGGCTCGCGGAAGTCGTCGCCGACGATCCGTGGCTCCGCGAGAATCCGCCGCAGTTCGAACGCTTTTCCGTCCAGTTCGAGCCCTGCGAGATCGACGCCGACGAGCCGATCGTCGAGGCGATACGGGCCGGAATGGACGACGCTGGGGTTTCGCCTGCGGAGCCCGAGGGTGTGACCTACGGCGCCGACTCACGACACTACATCGAGGCAGGTATTCCGACGGTGCTGTTCGGGCCGGGAAGCATCTCCGAGGCGCACTATCCGAACGAGACGATCGAGTGGGCGGAGGTCGAGGAGGCACACAATGCGATCGCAGCTGCAGTGCTCGAGTACGCCGAGATGGTTCCTAACAGTTGAACCAGAATTCTGTCGAGTATAGATTTGGTCGGGGACCCAGGCCCTGCCACAGATGTGAATTTCGAGCCCTCCAAAGGAGTATAAGTTCTCCAGCACTAAGTACACGATATGAACCGCCGCCGATTACTCGCTCTTTCGGGTGTCGGTGTTGGCGTCTCCGGCGGGTATCTGGCACGGGAGTGGCATCGGTCCCGTTCACCGACGCTCCCCGACGGAATGGACGTCGATACCCACTACACGACCGACTTCCCCACGTTCGTATTAGAAGAGCAGTGGGAAGGCAGAGCCGATTGGAGAGAAGAACGCCACCACGTCTTTGCAGACGCCGATGCTGCCGACGAAGCAGTACGAACGACACGCGAGTCTCTCACGTCGCTCGTCGACGAGACTGATTTCGACGTCTCGTACCTCCTCGTCGTCCAGAACGGAATGCAATCGGCACCCGACCTAGAATTGGAGGGGATCGAACGGGTAGACGACAGCATCCACGTCGAAATCAGTATCAATGCGCCATCCAGTGGTGGCGACGATCTGGCTACCCACACCTTCCTAACCAGAATTACCGATACGAAAACCGGTGTGCCAGAAACCGCATCCGTCGATATCGAGGGCTACGTCTAACCGTTACTCCCGCAGTTGTAGACACGTTCGGTGCCCTACTCGAGCGTCGGCACCGGCACCGACTCGAGGATCGAGTCGACGATCTGGGCTTTGTCGACGCGGTTGACGGTTGCGTCCGGCGTCAGAACGAGTCGGTGGGCGAGCACCGGACCCGAGACGCGTTTGATGTCGTCGGGCGTAACGTATTCGCGGCCGACGATCGTCGCGTAGGCTCGCGCAGCCTCGAACAGCCGCTGGGTACCACGCGGGGAGACGCCGACCTCGACGCGGCCGTCAGTGCGGGTCTCGCGAGCGATTGCGGCGACGTACTCGAGCAGGTCCTCGTCGACGCGAATCGTCTCGGGGACCGACCGGAGGTGGTCGACCTGGTCGGGTTCGAGAACCGACTCGACCGTGGGGCTGGTCGTCTCGCGGCCGGCGCGTCGCCGCAGGAGTTCGACCTCGCCGTCCTCGTCGGGGTACCCCATCGAGGTCTTGACGAGGAAGCGATCGACCTGTGCTTCGGGCAGCGGAAAAGTCCCTTCCTGTTCGACGGGGTTCTGGGTTGCGATGACGAAAAACGGATCCGGAAGCTGGCGGGTCTCGCCGTCGACCGTCACCTGCCCTTCTTCCATCGCCTCGAGCAGGGCGGCCTGCGTTTTGGGGGGTGCGCGGTTGATCTCGTCGGCCAGCACGATGTTCGCGAAGATCGGTCCCTCGTTGAACTCGAAGGTCCGCTCGCGTTCGTTGAAGACGTGCGTGCCGGTCACGTCGGCCGGAAGGAGGTCGGGCGTAAACTGGATGCGGGAAAAGGACAGGCCGAGCGCGTCGGCGACGCTGCGGGCGGTCAGCGTCTTGCCCGTGCCGGGCACGTCCTCTAAGAGGACGTGGCCGCGGCCGACCACGCCGACGAGGATCTCCTCGAGAAAGGATCGGTCGCAGATGACCGCATCGCCGACGGTCTCGAGGACGGCCTCGCACTCGTCGCTTGCCTTGGTAACGTCCATGAAGACGGCGTCGGGGGCTCGAGTCAAACCGTTTACGCTTGGGGACGAGACCCCGTCACATCCCTCGAGAAAAATCGAAACCGGTAAAAACGTCTCGCGGGTAGATAGAGATGAGCCGAGATAGCCTAGCCCGGCCAAGGCGGCAGATTCGAAATCTGCTGTCCTCACGGACTCGGGAGTTCAAATCTCCCTCTCGGCGCTTCTGTGGCGACCAACAACGACGAGCGGCGCGTAGCAACGCGAGTCATCCGGTCGCCACGAACGACTACGGGAGATTTGAATCAGGGAGGTCGCAGGCTCGCGAACGAAGTGAGCGAGACCGTCCGACTGTGGTTCAAATCTCCCTCTCGGCGCTTTTCAGCGAACAACACCGCCGAGCACCGCGTAGCGTGTGCTCGGCATCCGTGAGCGGAAAGCGTGAACAGGGAGTTTGAACGAGACCAGGCGCGCGCAGCATAGCGAGCACGTCTGGGCGTTGTTCAAATCTCCCTCTCGGCGCTTTTCACCAGCACAAAACGACGAGCATAGCGAGTCGTCCGTGCTGCTGAAAACGATACAGAGGAGATTTGAATTAGACCGAGGTTCTGCGCCGCAGGCGCAGGTTCTCGGGCGTTGTTCAAATCTCCCTCTCGGCGCTTCTACGGTGACCAATACTGACGAGCGGGCGTAGCGACGCGAGTCGTCCAGTCTCTCCCTCGGAATCGCAGACGGCGTATACCTCGCCGTCATGCGCAGGGCTGTTTTTTATCGATATGTGTGTGGTCCCCACGCAGTGTGATCGATAGCAACGCTACCGCCCTTTCGTACGGTCCAGCGCCGCCTTCTCGAGGTGACGCCGCCCGATGAGTGACGATCGTCCGGACCGTGACGATCCGTTCCACCCTCTCGGGGAGGCCGCAGAGGAGGACTTCGAGCGAATGCTCGAGGAGACCGAGTACGACGCGGAACTCGGGATGGAAATGGCCAGAGACGCCTTGCGGCTGACGAAAGGCGAGATCGGCGAGGAGGAGTTCTACGATCGGTACCACGAGGACGTGATCGAGGAGTTCGGCGAGGACGAACGGCCGATGGCTGCGGAGATCGAGGCGGCGCGAGCGGAAGACGGGGAGGGTGCGGTCTCCGAGGCGCTCTCGACGCTCGGCGTCGGCAGCGAGTCGCGGCGCGATGTGATGAAGAAGATGGGCGCGGGGGCCGGTGTCGTCGGCCTCGGTGCGTTCGGTGCGAGTCAGGGACCGGACGGGACCGACCCGGCCGCTGCGCAGGACGAACAGGAAGACGCGGAAGACGGCGATGGCGTCCAGTGGGGAATGACTCTCGACCTCGAGACCTGCGACGGCTGTCTTTCCTGTGTCGTCGCCTGTAACGCGGAGCACAACTGGAACGAGGGGGCAAACTGGATGTACATCCTCGCCTACGACGACGGGATCGTCGAGTCCCCGGACACCGACGAGTTCGACGACTTCCGCGAGTTCAACTACCTCATCCGGCCCTGTCAGCACTGTACGGACGCCCCGTGTGAGAAGGTGTGTCCGACGACGGCCCGTCACACCCGCGACGAAGGTGGGCTGGTGTTGACGGATTACGACGTCTGTATCGGCTGCCGGTACTGTCAGGTTGCCTGTCCGTACGGCGTCAACTACTTCCAGTGGGAGGACCCCCCGGAGGAAGCACAGGAGATGGACGACGACATGATTTACGACCAGCGCGACCGGTGGGTCAGCGGTGCCGGACCGCGTGGCGTCATGGAGAAGTGCATCTTCGATCCAGCCCGTCAGGACGGACAGATGGGCGAGGACATGGTCGGAACGACGGCCTGTGAGGACGCCTGTCCACCCGGTGCGATCCAGTTCGGCGACATGAACGACCCCGAGAGCGATCCCCAGCAGTACCTCGAGGATACCGCGCTCGCACGCGCCCTCGAGCACGATCCCGAGGAGGAAGACCTCCAGGAAGCGATCGAGATACTGCAGGACGAAGACGACGCCGACGAGGAGGAACTCGAGGAGGCACGCACGCTCATCGAGAGCGAGTACGGCACCGGCGACTCGCGGTTCAGGCTCCTCGAGGAGTACAACACGAATCCGAACGTGATGTATATCGGCAACGAGCCGGGGCCACACGCCGAGCAGGTCGAGGGGCCCGTCGCCTACGATGACGTTGGTATGGTGGACAATCGGAAGAACGTCCTCGACGAGGGAACGGTCGGCTTCGATCTCTGAGACGGTCCGTTGTAGCAATTTGACGACCCCGGAATAGCTCTCGATCGTCCCGGAAGTGAGTGGTCGTTAAAGTGGCCGATATTTGATAGGAACCGCGTGCTGGATACATGGCACGAATGTGGGACGGACTGAGGGAAATCTACAAGTGTTAGTGATCGGTCAATAGGAGATGATCTACCACCAAAATCAACTTCCCCTCTCCTCAATCACCGACCAATGATCTTGTCATAGAGCCATACACCTACAAACACAACTGCGAGAAGGAGGAGTATATTGAACAATATGACTGTTATTTCCGGAATTCCAGGGAGCTGTAAGGGTGTGGGGTTCACAACTAGAGGTAATATTAGGAAAATGATAGGCTTTGGGGTGTCCTATATACAGGTGTACTGAACGACTATTTCTCCTACTTCGTAGCGAAACAAACAGAGTCGTGTTGCACTTATGCTCTGAATTCAACCGCTAGAACCTATCGTCTGTCGAGGGTTTCGACGACTGACAGCAGTCCGTATAACTCGAGGCTTTCATAACGGTTCGGCCGAAGAACCGGATATGGATACTCGTGACCGGGTAATCGTCGGCACGCTCTGGTTTTCCGTCGCTGCAGTGATGGCGCTGACGCTCGAGCCCGCGATTCCGTCGACAGTGAGCGAGGGTGCGCGGCTGTTCGTGGTCGTCGTTGCGCTGTCTCTCTCCGTCCTCTACATCTTCGATCCCTGGGGGCTGTTGAGTCGACAGCCGTTCCACTGATCGTCTCGGTTACCGCAAAAATACGCCAGTTAGGTCAGTCGTCCGCCAGCGCGAGCGGGTTCTCTTCGGTCGCGAGTAGTCGATCGAGCGCGTCGACCATCGCGTCGACGCTGGCGCGCGTGATGTCGGCCTCGCTGCGGGCGACCGTTACGGAGCGGTCGTCGCGGACCATCGTCACCTCGACGGTGACGACGGCGTCCGTTCCGCCCGTCACGGCGTCGACGTGGTAGGACTCGAGTTCGGCGTCGGCGCGCGAACCCAGTGCCTTGCGGATCGCGGAGACGGCCGCGTCGACGGGACCGGAGCCGGTGCCGCTGGCGACGCGCTCCTCGCCGTCGACTGCGAGGCGGACGCTGGCTGTCGGGACGGGGCCGCCGCTGGTCGCCTGGACGTCGAGCAGTTCGACGACGCGTTCGCGGTCGTCGCCGGTAACGTCCTCGGCGATGGCGAGCAGATCGGCGTCGGTCACCCGCCGGCCGCGGTCGCCGAGTTCCGTCACACGGGTGGCGATATCGGCGACTTCGTCGTCGGTCGCCTCGACGCCGTGTTCCTCGAGGGTCGCTTCGACACCTGCCCGGCCGGTGTGTTTCCCGAGTGCGAGTCGGCGCTCGCGTCCGACCGTCTCGGGCGCGTAGGGTTCGTACATCTTGTCGTCCTTGAGCGTACCGTCCGTGTGGATCCCGCTCTCGTGGGTGAAGGCGTTCTCGCCGATGACGGCCTTGTTCGGCGGCAACGCAACACCGGTCGCCCGCGAGACGATCTGGGCGAGGTCGTACAGTTCCTCGAGGTCGACCGTCTCGACGTCGTAGACGTGCGAGAGGGCGATCGCGACCTCCTCGAGCGCGACGTTGCCGGCGCGTTCGCCGAGTCCGTCGACCGTACAGTGAACCAGGTCGGCGCCAGCAGCGACGGCCGCGAGCGCGTTCGCGACGCCCAGGCCGAGGTCGTCGTGGGTGTGGGCGCTGACCGGTCCGAGTTCTGCGAGTCGCGAGACTGCCTTCGCGGTGTGTTCCGGCCCCGTGTGGCCGACGGTGTCGGCGAAACAGAACCGGTCCGCGCCGGCGTCGAGCGAAGTCTCGGCCAGGTCCGCGAGGTAGTCGAGGTCGGCCCGTGAGCCGTCTTCGCCGATGACTTCGACCCACAGGTCGTGATCCGTGGCGTACTCGACGAGTTCGGCTGTCGTCGCCAGGTTGTCCTCGCGGGAGGTGCCGACCTTCCCCTCGACGTGGCGGTCGCTCGAGGGGACGACGACGTGGACGCCGTCGACGTCACACTCGAGCGCGAGGTCGACGTCGCCCGTGAGCCCCCTGCAGAAACTCGTCACGCGGGCCTCGAGGTCGAGGTCGGTGACCCGCGAGATGGCCTGGCGTTCACCCGCACCGGTGCAGGCGCTGCCGGCCTCGATCGTCGAGACGCCGGCACGCTCGAGTGCGCGGGCGATCTCGACTTTCTCGTTCGGTGAGAGCGAGACGCCAGGGGCTTGTTCGCCGTCACGAAGCGTCGTATCGAGAAGGCGGACTGTACGGTCGGATGCTATCGTCTGTTCGGCTGAGTGAGTAACAGGCAAGAATGATGAACTGCGACTACGTTCGTCGCGGAATTTCGCGCCCAGCCGGGTCGCCCCGACTTCCTCTATCCTCGTCAGGCATGGAATCTCGTGCCATCGTACCACGTCCTATTGTAACAGGCCTACTTAACTCCGCCCCTCGAGGCGGAGTTTGCGCCGTCGTGGTTGCGAGCCGTCAGGTTTCCTCGAGGAAGAGTCGATCTCCTTCTTCGACGTCGTCTGCGGCGCCGGCCGGGAGTTCGACGATCGTGTCGGCTTCCGCACGGGCGAACCCGCGCCATGGCTGGAGGCGTTCGACCCGCGTCACCTCGCGGTCGACGACCCAGACGACGTCGATCGGGAAGAAGACGAATAGCATGTGGACGTCACGCGACGTCGCACCGTCGAACCGGAAGACGAGTGCCGATCCGTCGGGGAACGACCGGCGGAACATCAACCCGCGAACCTGACTGAGCATCGACTCCGCGAGATCGACGCTCGTCGCGAGCACCGACGACCCCTCGCCGGCCGGTTTATGTCGTAATCGCACGCCCTCGAGTCGGTACCGGGGGGTGAAAAAACTCCCGTCCCGTACCGGGGACGCTCACGCCATCGCACGATCGATCGTCGCGTTCGGGCCGACGTCGGTCTCGAACCGCTCGAGCGCTTCCGAGAGATCCGTGGCTCGCTGACCGAGTTCGTCGGCCGAATCCAGGACAGATGCGAGTGCGGAAGTCTGCTGTTCGGCGGCCACGGCGACGGTTTCAGCCTCGCTGCTCGTCGTCTCCGAGATAGTCGCGACCTCGTCGACGACCGCGACCACTCCCTGGGTCGAGGCCGCCTGCTGTTCGGTCGCCGTCGAAATCTCCTTGACTCCGTCAGTGGTCTCGGCGGCGTAGTCGGCGATCTCGTCGAGCGAGTCCATCACGTGGGTAACGAGTTCGTCGACGCGGTCGATCTCCTCGCTCGTCCGGTCGACGGCCGTCGCCGACCGGTCGGTCTGGGACTGGACCGCCTCGAGCTGGGCGCTGATCTGTCTGGCGGCCTCCTTGACGTCCTGGGAGAGTTCCTTGACCTCGGCTGCGACGGTGCTGAACCCACCTGTGTCGCTCCCGCCCGCGGAGCGCGAGGCCTCGATGTTGGCGTTCAGCGCCAGCATGTTCGTCTGTTCGGCGATTTCCGTGATCGTCTCGGTCAGGTCGTCGATCCGGTCGACCTGCGTCCGAAGGTCGTCGAACTCTTCGACCGCAGAGCGATACTCCGACTCGAGGTCGTCACAGGCCTCGATCGCCGCCCACGCTGCCGCACGGCCCTCACGGGTCGTTCGCGTCGTCCGTTCCGCGAGATCGACGACGTCGTTCGAGGAAGCGGCGATCCGTTCGGTCGTCGTCGAGAGCGTGTCCATCCGGGAGTCGACCAGTTGCAGGGCCTGGTACTGCCGTTCCGCTCCCTCGGAGATCTCCTGAATCGAGTCGCTGACCTCTCGGCTCGAGGTCCTGACGTCCTCGCTCGAGTCGGTGACGCCCGTACTCGCGGCCACGACGTCGGTCGCGAATCCGTCGAGGCGAGCGATCGTCGCCTCCATTTCGGCAACCATTCCGTTGAATTCCTCGGCGATCGACGTCATCGCCTCGTGCTCGCCCTGTGGCTCCATACGAGCGGTCAGGTCACCGCTTGCGGCCGACTGGATCACCCGACTGTACTCGGCTGCCGTCCGTTCCAGTCGCTGGTTGCTTCGCTCGAGCGCGTCTCGTTCGGCCTGCAACGCCGCCCGCTGGCGCTCGGTTTTCTGGATCCGCTTTTCGAACCCGTCACACGTCGCGTCGATGCCGTCGTAGAGTCGGCCGACTGCGTCGATCCGCTCCGACTCGAGGTCGATCCCTGAGTCGTCGTCTCTTTCCTCGAGTTCGTGGGTGAGACGGTCTATCGATTTCGCCGTGTTGTGAGCGAGAAGCGCCCCGACGAGTCCGGTCGCGAGTGCGCCACCGCCGATAGCGACGAGCCCGTACGTCGTCGCGGTGGCCGGTTCGATGCCGTCGACGGCGACGGCACCGACGAGGCCGGCGGTTCCGAGGGCGAACGTCGCCAGAGAGAGTACGATGGCGAACTTGAGCGCGTATCTGCGCCTGACGAACTGTGGGACGAGACGTCGAAGCTTCCCGATCATGATCCAGGATGTATGTCCCCTCCCACCGAGTTTCCAAAACCTTTTCTTTAAAATCAACTACTATTCTAGAGTACGTATCGGTCTGCTGTAGGGTCGGTGCATTCAACACGGTCCAGTCCATACTGGGGGCCGATATGGAGAAGACGCCCCAGGGAACGTCGGTCGGCGTCGACGACCCCTACGAGTTCGCGGGCGTCTGTGACTACCTCACCGGAGAGGGACAGTGTCGCTACGCCCTCGAGCAGTACGGACACGACCCGGAGTTCGCTCGCGAACGCGCACAGGAGGAGTACGAGTGTCCGGTCGTCGACCCCGAACGTGAGGAGACCTGGGCCGACTGTCCGCACTTTCGGTCTCGCAACCGCGACCGCGAGTGCGTCCGCTGTGGCCTGGAGGAGAAGCGGATGGCCCACGACGACGAGCGGCCGCTGCTCGAGGAACACCACCTCTCGTACGCTCGCGACGGCGAGGAACTCTCCCACGAGATCACGGTCTACCTCTGTCGGTGGTGCCATTCGAAGGTCCACAACTCCTGGGCACGGATCACGGACGACGCCTCGCCCGAACCGGCAGCCATCGCGGAACTCGAGGGGCGACGGAGTCGTGAACAGGAGGAACTGGGGTTTTCGTCGGCCGCGGATCGGTACGATCCAGAAGCGAGCGACGAGTAGTCGATCACATGCGTTCGTCGGGGAGTTGTTTAACCGCTCAGCTACCGAACGCTCGCCGTGTCCCAGGTACTCGTCTACGGTTCGTACGGCTTCGTCGGCGACCTGATCGTCCGGGAGGCGATCGACCGCGGACTCGAGGTCGTCCTCGCCGGCCGCGACCCCGAAGCCGTCGCCGAACAGGTCGAGGAACTCGAGGTGCCGGGTCGACGGTTCGCGCTGGACGACCCGGACGTCGTCGCCGAAGCGATCGACGGCGCGGATGTCGACTGCGTGTTGAACTGTGCGGGCCCGTTTTCGAATACCGCGGAACCGCTCGTCGAGGGCTGTCTGCGGACGGGGACGGACTACGTCGACATCACTGGCGAGATTCCGGTCATCGAATCGATCGCGGATCGCGATAGCGAGGCGGAAAACGCCGACATCACGCTGTTGCCTGCCGTCGGTTTCTCCGTGGTGGCGATGGACTGTCTCGCGGCCCACCTCGCGGACCGACTCCCCGAGGCTGATGCGCTCGCACTCGGTGTCGACTCGCTGCGTCCGCCGTCGATCGGTACGGTCCGGACGGTCATCGAGGGTGCCGAAGACGGCGGTGCAGTCTACCGGGACGGCACGCTCGAGCACGTTCCCGCCGCGTGGCGAACGCGGCGCATCGACTTCGGTCGCGGTACCAGACCTGCAGTGACGATGCCGACGGGCGACGTCTCGACGGCTCACTACACGACGGGTGTACCGAACGTGACCGTCTACGCGCTCATGCCCCAGCCTGCAAGAGCGGCACTGAAAGCACACCGGTACCTCGCGCCGATAGTCGCTTCGAGGCCGATCCAGGAGACGCTAAAGACGCTCGCAGGCTACGTCCGTGAGGGGCCGTCCCCGTGGTCGCGAAAGCTCGGATCGACCTACGTCTGGGGCGAAGCAACGGTCGACAGCACAGACGACGAAACACCCGACAGACAGGCCGTCTCCCGGCTGAAGACACCTGACGCCTACGTCGTGACCGTAAACGGTGCCGTCGAAGCGACCGAGCGCGTCCTCGAGAGCGAGGCCGAAAGCGGATTCCAGACGCCCGCTGGCACGTTCGGGTCCGGATTCGTCCTCGACCTCGAGGGCGTCGAGGGCTACTTCGACGAGACGACGCCCGAGTCGGGGACACGAGTGGTCGACGTCCCGTCGTAGGCAACGGCCGGGCGCTTCCTGCTGGTGCAGGCAACGAGCGTTTCGTCCGGCGGCCACGTGTCCGAGACATGGGTACTATGTTCACCGAGGAAGACATCGGCAAGACGGTCGAGGACTCGAACGGAGCGGCGCTCGGCGTCGTCGCGTCCGTCGACGACGGCATCGCGATGGTCGAACCGGATCCCGGAGCCATCGACTCAATCAAGGCGGCACTCGGCTGGGAGAGCGATCCCGACGAGGTGTTCCCGGTCGAACCCGGCTCCGTGGACGTGATCGGCGGCGAAACTGTGCGTCTCGAGGGTGACGGAGCCGACCGAACCGAAGACGACGTACGAATGGCCGATGGGAACGAGAACGGAGCGAAACGCGGAGGTGCGACTCGAGACCAGTCGCAGGTCGAGGGAGAAGCCGGCAGTGACCGCCACCAGGATAACGCGGACGCACCGCCGGAGGGCGATCGGACGATGACGACCGACCGCGGGAGAAAAGACGACCGGTAGCGGTCACAGCATATCGTTCGCGGTGTCTGTCAGTCGATAATGTCGCCGACGCGTCGCGGTTCGCCCTGCAGGTTCGGCTGTTCGGCGACGATCTTCAGCACCTCGTGGTCGGTGACGTCGTAGTAGGTCTTCTCCGTTGCCTCTTCGATGAGTTCTCGCTCGAGTCGGAACTCGGTACCTTCGTAGACGACGTCGACACCCTCGTCGTCGAACGCAAGTGTAGTCATGCCCATCCGTATGAGCCGAGATAGTAAAAACGGGCCGGACTCGCGCGATGATATCCGTCCGCCGTCCGTCAGACGACGCGCGAGGTTTATTAACGAAGGAACGCATTGGATGGAAGTGTGTCCTTCAGCAGGGATCCGCTCGACGAACTCGTCGTCCCGGACGGGACTGAAGTCAAGGAAGTCGCCGTCGAAACCGACGGTGACGTCCTCGTCGGGAGCCGTGCGACGATCGACTTCGGGATCCGCGGCCGGAACGTCCTCGCGGGCGAGAGCGTCGAGGTCGGCGGCGAAATCGAGGCCGAGGGAGACTGTCGGCTCGACATGTGGTGTGACGTCGCCCAGAACGTTCTCGTCGCCGAGGACGCCTACATCGGCGAACGGGTCCACATCGGCGGACAGCTAAAGGTCGCCGGCGACCTGGACATCGGTGACGACGTCGACATCGAGGAGGGGTTCGAGGCCAACGGCTGGATCGTCATCCGGAACCCGATGCCGACGATCGTCTTGCTTTTCGTCTACCTCAAACACCTGCTTCTGGTCGGCGAGGAAGACACTGCACAGCGACTCATCTCGGAACTCGTCGACGAGGAGGAACTGGACCAGCCCTCGACCGATCCGCTCGTCATTCCACCCAATTCGACGCTCTCGGACGACGCCTGGCGAACCTCCACGCCTGCAACGATCGGTTCGGACTGTCGACTCCACGGCAACGTTCGCGCCGAGACCCTCGAGGTCGGCGACGAGTGCAACGTCTTCGGGAGCCTGCGTGCTCGCGGTGATATCCGTATCGGCGAGGAAACTCGGATACACGGCGACCTGACGACTCGGGACGGTGACGTGGTCATCGAGGGTGACGCACGCGTACTCGGTGACGTCTCCTGTACGAACCTGGACCTGGCCCCCGGCGCGGAGGTTGACGGGACGATCAGGGCAAGCGGCGAGGTCACGATGGGAACGACCGAGCGCGAACTCGAGTAACACGCGAGAAATAGTCTTTGTGGCCGATCGTAATCGGCGGTTGACTCGGTAAAGAGCTGCTAGAAAACTCCTACCGTCGCCTGAGCGCACTGTTTCTAATGGCGATTTTCACCCCCATCCTTAATACCCATACTTCCGATAGGGAGAGACAGGCATGGTATTTGAGAACATACTTGTTGGACGGAGGTATCCATGCGATCGATCGTACTGACCAAGGGCGTCCCCGATTTCTCGGAGGGGGCAGTGTCGTTCGACGAAGACGGTCACCTCGAGCGGGGCAAGACGCCGACGGTGATGAACCCGAACGACGCGTTCGCGGTCGAGGCGGCCCTGCAGACCAGGGTCCGCCACGGCGGTCACGTCAGTGGGATGAGCATGGGGCCGCCGGGGTACGCGGACGTCCTGCAGGAGGCGATGGAGTCGGTCTACACCGACGACAGCTATCTGCTCTCGGATCGGGAACTGGCCGCCTCGGACACGTGGGCGACGTCGATCACGCTGAGTGCGGGCCTCGAGAAGTATCAGGAGGAGGTCGGGGAGATCGACCTCGTTTTCGCGGGGTTCAAATCGGCCGACGGGGAGACGGGTCAGACCGGCCCCCAGACTGCCTGGGCGATGGACTGGCCGATCGTCACGCACGTGATCGCGCTCGATATCGATCCCGACGAGCGGGTTCTGCGGGCAAAACGGCTCGTCGAGGGTGACGTCGACGAAATCGAGACGGTCGAGGCGCCGCTTCCCTGTTTCGTCGTCACCGACCCCGAGTTCGAACCGACGTATCGGAAGGCCTCACATCGACTGACCCACAAACAGCTTCGGGCGGAGACCCAGGAGCGGGCGGCCGAACACGAGGAACACCTGACCACGTGGAGTCAAGTCGACCTGAATCTCGACCCCGACTACATCGGACTCGACGGCTCGCCGACGATCGTCTCGTCGGTCGATCCGATCCCGAAGGCACCGTCCGAACGGGACGCGACGATGATCGATCCCGACGAAGACGACATGAGCGACGTACTCGAGGAGATGCAACCGTTTGCCGCCGGCGCTGGCGCGGAGGCAGGTGATTGACCATGACTATCGATCCGGACGAACATACCGTAGACGAACTCGAGGAAGAGCTCGAATCGATCGACGACGCGGATACCCTCCAGTCGGTCATGGAGGCAGAGCAGGCGGGACGGGACCGCAAGACCGCTCGTGAAGCGATCCACCGACGGCTGGAAGCGATCGGCGCAGTCGAGGGCGACAGCGAGAAACTCGAGGGTGACACCGAGACCGAAGGCGAGTACGAGGAGACGAAAGAGACGGTCGGCGAGCAAGCGGAGGGTGAGGAGGTCGAAGAGGTGGACGAGGAGGAAGACGAAGAAGAAGAGGACGACGAACTCTCTCACCCGACCCGCGACAAGAGACACGTCCGTGCGCTCGAGGGCGGCGAGTACGCCGACATGTGGGTGTTTTGTGAGACCCAGCAGGGCGAACTCGTCGACGTCTCGAAGGAGATGCTGGGGAAGGCCCGGCGACTGATGGACCAGTTCGCCGAGGACTATGGGGACGAGGAGAACGTCGTCGCCTTCCTGATCGGCGACGACTGCGAGGGCCTCGCCGAGGAGTGTATCGCCTACGGCGCAGACGTCGCGGTCTACCACGACGACGAGCGACTCGAGCGATTCCTGCACAAGCCCTACACCGAAATCTCGACTCATATGGCTCGCGGCGAGGGATCAGTCGAGAGTACGGACTGGCGCAATTACGACGAGCCACGCTACATCCTCTTCCCGGCGACGAACAACGGACGGGACCTCTCGGCGAAGGTACAGGCCGAACTCGACTCCGGGCTCGCGTCGGACTGTTCTGACCTGTTCATCGAGGAGAACGAGGTCTCGAATCCCGTCAAGACCGGCGAACCCGGCGTCAAGAAGACCTTCGAGAAAGTCCTTCACATGAAACGGCCCGACTTCTCCGGGTTCGAGTACTCGACGATCCTCTGTCTCGACAATCCAGGACGCGATTTCCACCCGCAGGGTGCCTCGGTCATCCCAGGCAGCTTCGACCCGATCGAACCGGACCACGACCGCGATGGACTGGTCGTCGAACACGAGATGGACCTCGAGGAAGAGTGGTTCCGCGTCGAGATCACCGAGTACGACCAGCTCGAGGCCGGGATCGACCTTACGGGCCACGAGGTGATCGTCTGTCTCGGTCGCGGCATCGCGGACGACCCCACGGAGGGGATGGAACTCGGCCTCGACCTCGTCGATGCCTTCGAGGATGCCGAACTCGGCATCACACGGGGTATCGTCACTTCCTCCTACCAGTTCGAGGGCCACGTCGAGGAGTACTCGAAGGAGGAACGCCAGATCGGTGAAACCGGCCAGGTCGTCGCACCCGAACTCTACATCGCGGCAGGCGTCTCCGGCGCGGTCCAGCACAAGGTCGGGATGGACGAGTCCGACACCATCGTTTCGATCAATACCGATCCGGACGCCCGTATCCGGGACTTCTCGGACTACTTCGTCGAAGGTGATCTGTTCGAGGTCGTTCCGCAACTGATCGAGGCGATCGAAGCCGGCGAGACGAAACTCGAGGCGATCGCCGACGGCAGCGGTGGCGACGAGAGCGGGGGTGAGTCACAATGAGCGCCGACTCGAGCGACCGCGAACACTACGAGGCGGTCGTCGTGGGCTGTGGTCCCGGCGGGGCCGCGGCCGCTGCACGGCTCGCCGAGCACAACATCGAGACGCTCGTCCTCGAACGGGGTACGGCAGCGGGGTCGAAGAACGTCTCCGGCGGCCTCATCTACGCCGAGAACTCCGCGCCGTACACGATCGACGACCTCTTCGACGGCTTCCGCGAGGCGGCCGCCGAACGGCCGGTCACGGACTACCGAATCCACAACGTCGCGGGCAATCGCGTCAAGACCTACGACCTCACCGATCTCCACGAGCACGACACCGACTGGTGTGACGCCGTACTCCGCCGGCAGATGGACTCGTGGCTCGAGACACGCGTTCACGAGAAGACGAGCGAGACGGGGGGCGGCGTCCTGACGAACGTCCGTGTGAACGGACTACTTCGGGAAGACGGCGAGATCGTCGGCGTCACCTGCGACGAACTCGATCCGATCGAGGCGGATATCGTCGTCGCCGCAGACGGAGTCAACTCCGAACTCGCCCGCGACGCGGGCCTGATGGACTGGGAGGAGCCCGAGGAGTGGTTCCAGGGCGTCAAGGCCGTCGTCGATATGGATCCCGACGTCATCGACGACCGGTTCGATATCGGGGAGGACGAGGGCGTCGCCCACCTCTTCTCCGGCGACCTCTTCGAGGACGTCCGCGGCGGCGGCTTCCTCTACACCAACGAGGACTCGCTTTCGATCGGGACCGTCTTCCACCTCGACAGCCTCGTCGAACAGCAGGCCGAACCACACCAGTTACTCGACGCCTTGCTGACACACCCGATGATGGCCCGCTGGCTCGGCGACGAGTACGAGGAACGCGAGTACGCAGCGAAACTCGTCCCCGACTCGAAGAAGGTGGCCCATCCAGAACCGTACCAGGACCGACTCGTCCTCGTTGGCGACGCGGCCGGCCAGATGCAGGCCCAGGGCCCGATCATCAAGGGGATGAACCACGCCGTCACCGCCGGCGCGCTCGCGGCCGACGCCTTCGCAGTCACCCGGGGCAACGCTGACCCCGAAGCCGCGGGCCGGCGATACGCCAGGATGCTCGAGGAGTCGGGTACGATGGATAAACTCCGTCCCCGGCGGTACGAACTCGCGCGGACGGTCGGCGAACGCGACGTCGTCACGAACGCCGTCGAACGCGTCCTCGAGTCGCCAGTCGGCTCGCTGGCGCTCGGGAATCCGATCGCGGATCGGCTCCTGCAGCGGGCGTTCAACTCACCGTTCATGCTGGCGATGTTGCCCGACACGAAAACGGGCTACGTGACGATTCCGTCGATCATCGGCGAGGAACACGGCCGCACCATCCAGTGGGAGACCGATATCGAGCCGCCGAGCCTCGAGGAACGGATCGGCGACCTCACCTACGACACCGACGTCGGTAATCCCCACATCGAACTCCAGGACGAGTCCTTCGAATCGAGCGGAACGGCAGTCTACGCCTGCCCGGTCAGCGCGGAGGACTTCGGCGGCGGCTGCTACCGCTCGGAGGAGGTCAAACGAAACGGCACCGAAGAGACAGTCGTCAGTCTCGACACGCAGCCGTGCGTCGAGTGTGGCACCTGTGCGATCGTCGCCGACACCGAATGGGAACACCCACGCGGCGGCAAAGGCGTCGAGTACCGAGAGGGGTAATGAGCCGATACGGACCCCGGATCGCCGCGTTACAGCGCCAGGCCGAACGCGACCGGCAGCGACTCGAGGACGAGCGCGAGTCGGACTCGCGGGTCGACGAGCCAGCCGACTACCTCCGGGACGGCGCTGGCAGCGCCATCTGGCTCTACGTCGAGGGTCGAACCGGCGGGCGGATGGTTCCGTACTCGGCGGCCGAACTCGAGGCCCTCGAGGGAGCGATGAACGACTGGCTCGAGTGTTACGCACTGTGTCACGGCGTCGAGATGGAGGCGGCGTTTACGGTTCGCGAGGCGGCAGAACTGTTGCTCGAGACGCGAAACGTGATCGATACGGCCCAGTTACTGCTCGGCGTTCCAACCCGGTGAGGGTCGAACGGCCTACGTATCGTCTAAAACGAAAGACATGGCGTCCGACGGCTCCGAACAGTCATCGACGTTCGGACCCTGCCTATCGACGTGGCACTGATCGTCGAGTACGAACTCCGGACGCCAGTACTCCGGCCAGCGGAAGCGACGGACAACCGTATCCACCTCGAAGAGGGGTACAGTACGGAATCCGGAGCACTGAAACTGCTCTTCTGGGCGATCGGGGAAGAGTCCGAATCGTTCCAGGCTACCGTGAGGGACGACCAGAACGTGATCGAACTCTCGTTGCTCGAGGAGACGGTCGATCGCCGACTCTACAGCGTCACCCTGACCGACAGAGCCGCGAACAAACTCACGTATCCCCTCGCCGCCGAACACGACATCGTGATACTGGAGGGCGTCGTCACCGACTCGACACTCGTCCGGGCTCGAGCGCCGAGTCGCGAGGCGCTGTATGCCTATCGTGACAGCTGTCTCGAGCGTAACGTCGGCTTTCGAGTAAAGCGAATCTACCAGGAGAAAGAGCGAGCGACCGACCGGTACGGAATCACCGAATCGCAGCGCGAAGCGTTGCTGGCCGCGTTCGAAGCAGGCTACTTCGCAGTGCCGCGAGACACGTCGCTGTCCGATATTTCGGCAGAGCTTGGCATCTCCGATCAGGCGCTGTCGGCACGACTCCGGCGCGGACAGGCGAACCTCCTGGCACAGACACTCGGGAAAGACCTCCCCCGTTTTGAATGATTGACCTGCCAACGACGCTGCTTTCAGTGCTGGTCGGCCTTCTTGCGTTAATGAGTACTGAACAGCCGATGGCGACGGTGGGCGACGACCAGTTCGTCTATCAGACAGCGACGGAACGACCACCCAGCGAGGCGGTTGTCGCTGCAATCGCAGCCCAGACCGACGACGCCCCGATAGCGATCGCCGGCGAGTACGGACCGCTGTACGAGGTCGTCGATCCTGGCGCACTGGACGCACTGTTCGACTCGTCGGGCGGGCCCGACCGGTCCGAGGGAACGGTCACGTTCACCTACGCGAACCGTCGCGTCGAAGTCGATACGACGGGGCGAGTGGTACTTCGCCCGCTCGAGCAAGAACAGGTATAGACCGTCAGTAGATCAGTTCGTCGTCGTTTTCGACCATGTACAGCGTCCGCGCAGCGATGTTGACCGCGTGATCGCCGACGCGTTCGAGGTCACGAACCGTCAACAGCAATCTGGAGACGTCCTGCAGAAGCGGCTCGGCCTCATCGGGTGACTCGAGTTCGCGCTCGATCAGGTCCCGGACGACGGTCTCGCTGGCCCGCTCCGCGACCGCGTCGAGTTCGTCGTCTCGGGTTGCAATCTCACGGCAGCGGTCGGTATCTTCGGTGTCGTACGCGACCATGGCGTCCTCGACCATCTCGAGGGTCATCTCGCCCATCGACTGGACGTCGACGTCCGGGAAGAGATCCTGTTCGGCGTTTATAGTGTACTCCCCGAGGTTGACCGCGAGGTCGCCGATCCGTTCCAGGTCGGTGATAATCTTGAACGACGC
Organism: Natronobacterium texcoconense; assembly: GCF_900104065.1. Lineage (NCBI taxonomy): Archaea > Methanobacteriati > Methanobacteriota > Halobacteria > Halobacteriales > Natrialbaceae > Natronobacterium > Natronobacterium texcoconense. The sequence continues at coordinate 1,210,857 of NZ_FNLC01000001.1, forward strand.
CGCGATAAACCGAAGATCGCTGGCAACAGGCTGCTGGAGCGCGAGCAGGTCGATACACTCCTGTTCGAGCTCGAGATACATCTGATTGATTTCGCTGTCGCCATCCATCACCTGCCGGGCGAGGTCGACGTCTTTCTGCTCGAGTGCGTCGAGTCCCATTCGAAGCCGCTCCATGACAACCTCACTCATATAGAGAATGTCCTCACGGAGTTCCGTGAGTTGTGCCTGATACGATTTTCTGGCCATGATGCAGGCACCTTTGCGGGCGTAAATATAGCTTGCGCCCACGACGAACGTTACACCCGTCTGTCGGTTGGCCGGAGAGTCCAGCCTCGCGTTCGACACCCCGAGCCGAACCCCGATCGGTACTCGTCGATCCGCTCGTACACCTCGAGAGAGTCCCCGAGCGAGACGTTGTCTGCTCGGGCTTCCGTCTGTGGCGTTCGAACGACTCTGTCTGGCGTCAAAGTCAGTTCCGTCGAAGGCCGATAGCGGACCTCGAGCATGCGACTCTCGTCGATGGACGCTCCGAAATGTAGCGGGCGACGGGACCGATTTCTCCGCGGTTTCGGCGGTCAAAACGGCTGATCGAGCACACACAGGGGTGTCAGTGACACCGCCCTACGGTGGAATCGAGTCCAGCCGCCGACGAATCTTTGATACCCGCCACCGTAGCACCCCGAACAGATGGGGAATCGCAGTGAGACGGACACCGACGACCAGTCCGACGCTCGAGGCTACGGCGAGGGATGGGAGGACCTTCGCCAGCAAACCCTACGTCGCGACGGCTATGCCTGTACTCGCTGTGGTGCCGACGACCGGACGCTCCAGGCCCACCACGTCGTCCCGCGATCCCAGGGCGGCCCCGACGAACTCGAGAACCTGCTGACGCTGTGTCGGCCCTGTCACGGCGTCATCCACCAGTCGAACAGTTCGTTCGACGACGTTCGCGACGACGCGCCGCTGTTCCCCGAACCGGACGCGCCCGATCCGGTCGCACGGATGCGCGAGCCAGGCGACGGCGACTGTAGTCGCTGTGGACACGAGTTCGACCCCGAGGAACTCGTCGCCTGGACGGACGTCCCGCCGGCCGACGGTTCCGTCCCCGACCACCTCACCCTCTGTAAACCCTGTGCCGGGTTCGCCCTCGAGAACGTCCCGGCGTGCGACCAGGAGTCGCTGACCGGAAACCACCGGTTCGGGATCCACGAACTCTCGGCGTGGCGGCTGGACGCCCCTGTCCGCTCGAGCATCTTCGCCTCGCCACAGGTCGCCGTCCGCCGGGAGCCACGGACCGTGCGCGAACGGATCGTCGACGACACGCCGCTGCGATTCGTCTGGAACCACACGGGTATCCGCTGGCTAACGCTGATCGCGATCGGGTACGTGCTGTTGATGCTGGTAGTCGCGTCGATCTAACCGCAGCAAAAAGATCGTCGACCGCTGAGCGGCGAGAGTCGGTCTTACCCGAACTTGCCCGTGATGTAGTCCTCGACGCGGTCGTGTTCGGGGTTCTCGAAGATCTTGTTCGTGTCGTCGAACTCGACGAGTTCGCCGCCGGTGAGGAAGACGGCCGTCTTGTCGGAGATACGGGCCGCCTGCTGCATGTTGTGGGTGACGATGACGACCGTGTACTCCTCGGCGAGTTCCTCGACGAGGTCCTCGATCTTCGAGGTCGCGACGGGGTCGAGCGCCGAGGCCGGTTCGTCCATCAGAATGACCTCGGGGTCGGTCGCGATCGCTCGAGCGATACAGAGTCGCTGCTGCTGGCCACCCGAAAGATCAAGTCCCGACGAGTCGAGTTGGTCTTCGACCTCGTCGAGGAGCGCGGCACGCTCGAGTGCCGTCCGGACTTTCTCCTCGACGTCGCCGTCGTCTTTCCCCTGAACGCGGAGTCCGTAGGCGACGTTGTCGAAGATGCTCTTCGGGAAGGGGTTCGGTTTCTGGAAGACCATGCCGATCTTCCGGCGGAGAGCGACGGGGTCGACGTCTTCGTCGTAGACGTTCTTTCCGCGGAAGTAGAGGTCGCCCTCGACGCGTGCGACGTCGATGAGGTCGTTCATCCGGTTGATCGACCGCAGGAACGTCGACTTCCCACAGCCCGAGGGTCCGATGAGAGCGGTCACCTGCTGTTCGGGAATCTCCATCGAAATACCCTGGAGCGCCTGGTCGTCGCCGTAGTAGACGTCGAGATCGCGAGACTCGAGGATTGTTTCGGAGACGTCGGGACCGTCGAGCGGTGCCTCTTCGGTCTCCACGCCGGTCTCGGGTTCGGAACGGCCGGTCTCGGAAGTCGATACGGTTCGTGGGCCGCCGCCGTTCGCGGTCATACGAGGTACCTAGGCGTTGGTCCTGGCGCAGTTACCTGTTCCGGATTCGGTCGGTCGATCGGCTGTTCGGCTGCCATTACGTAGTCGATGGCACGTCCCGGACAAATACTCCACTATGATACGTATGTCGGAAAACTGTGGGATACGTAGCACTATATAGTCTGCAGGAATCGAGAGGAAAACGGAGCGAGTCTCACCCGCGAGGATCGTACCGGTTGCGGATGTAGATCGCGACGGCGTTCATCAGCAACAGTACGGTCAGCAGGACGACGATCCCTGCCGCAGCGACGTGCTGGAAGTCGTCTTCGGGGAGTTTCGCCCACTCGAAGATCTGCATCGGCATTGCACCGAACGGCCCCGTCGGATCGGTCAGGTCCGGCGGCGCAAACAGCGTCGTCGCCGCACCGACCATCAGGATCGGCGCCGTTTCACCGATCGCTCGAGATAGCGAGAGGATAATCCCAGTCATGATGCCCGGGACCGCCTCCGGGAGGACGACGTTGCGGATCGTCTGCCACTTCGTCGCACCCGCACCGTAGGACGCCTGGCGCATCGAGTCGGGAACCGCTCGCAGCGACTCCTGGGACTGGACGATGACGATCGGCAGGATCAACAGGGTAAGCGTCAGCGAACCCGCGATGAGACTCTGCCCTGTCTGGAGTGCCCGGACGAACACCGCCAGGCCGAGCAGTCCGTAGACGATCGACGGAACGCCCGCGAGGTTCGAGATGTTCGCCTCGATAAACCGCGTCAGGAAGGTATCACCGGCGTACTCCTCGAGGTAGATCGCCGCACCGACACCCAGGAACAGGGTGAAGATAGCGGTGAGCGTGATCAGATAGATCGAGCCGACGATCATCGGGTACATCCCGCCGGGACCGGTTGGGAGGTCACCGTAATTCGACGGATCGTAGTGTTCGACGATCTGGGACGGCGGATACGTCAGGAACTCCCAGGTGAGCCAGCCCCAGGCCTCGACGATTACGTCGACCAGCAACGCGACGAGTGCCACGATGCCGACCATCGTCGCGGCAAAACACAGCCCGAGGAAGACCCGCCCGAGCTGGCGTTTGCGTTTCACCGCCGATTCGTCGAACTCGAACTCGCTCGTTTCCGTACTCATTGGTACTCCTCCCGGTAGCGCGACCGGATCCACATACTGAAGACGTTCATCAGGAACGTCATCACGAACAGGGTCAGCCCGATCGCAAACAGGCTCTGGTACCCGATCGATCCAACCGACGCGTCACCGGTCCCGATCTCGACCATGTATGCCGTCATCGTCTGAATCTCCTCGAACGGATCGTTCGTAATCTGGGGCAGGGCCCCGGCCGCGAGCGTGACGGCCATCGTCTCGCCGATTGCCCGCGAAATCGCGAGGATGTACGCCGCCATGATCCCCGACAGCGACGCCGGCAACACGACCTGCGTCGAAACCTCGAACTTCGTCGCTCCGAGTCCGTAGGCGGCGTTTCGAAGCGAATCGGGGACCGCCGACATCGCGTCCTCGGAAATCGAAGACACCATCGGGATGATCATGACTCCGACGACGATCGCCCCCGCCGCAGCGTTGAACGTCCCCGGAACCGGTAGGAACTCGACGTGCCTCCCGAGTGACTGCAGGATCGGCGTGATAAACGACAATGCGAAGAAGCCGTAGACGATCGTCGGAATCCCCGCGAGAATCTCGAGCGTCGGCTTTACGACCTTCCGGACCCGCGGATCGGCGTACTCGGAGAGGTAGATCGCGGTCAGCGTTCCGACCGGAATCGCGATCAACGCCGAGCCGACGGTAATCATCAGGGTTCCCCAGACCAGCGGTAACACACCGAAACTCGGGTTGTCGGCCGCTCGTGGCGACCAGTTAGTCCCCGTGAAGTACTCGGTCAGCGAGACGTACGAGAAGAAATCCATCGCGCCGTCGACCAGGACGACGATGATCGCGAGCGTCGTCGCGACGGTGACGAACGCACACGCGAAAAAGACGTACCGAGCAACCTTGTCGCCCAGCGTCCCGACGTCGTTACCGTTCCGGCTCAGATCCAGTGGTTCAGTACTCATGTATACCTCTCGATGGCGTCCTCGAGTTTCTCCCGCTGATCTTCGATCGTCTCGTCGGGAACGGCGTAGAACCCGACGTCACGTGCCGTCTCCTGGGTGTTCTCGAGGTAGAACCGCATGAACTCTCGGAACTCGGGCCGCTCGAGTTCGTCCAGGCGTACGTAGAGAAACATTGGCCGGGACAGGGGCTGGTACTCCTGTGCTTCGATCGTTTCCGGAGTCGGGATTACGCAGCCGTCACCGTTGTCGATGGCGATCAGGTCGACGTCGTCCTCGTTCTCGTAATAGTAGCCAGCGCCGCCGAAACCGACAGCGTACTGGTTGCCACGGACGCCACGGATGATGTTGTTCGTGTCCGGCGAGCCGCTGTAATCGTTGCGGATGTTTCCGACGGCACCGTTTATCTGCTCGGTGAAGTAGTCGTACGTCCCCGAGGCGGCGTCACGTCCGTAGAACGAAATCGGTTCGTCGGGCCAGCCATCGTTGTCGTCGTCGAGGTCCGCCCACGTCTCGACGTCCGACCCTCGCTCCCACATCCGGTTGAGCTGGTCGACCGTGAGACAGTCACACCAGTCGTTCTGTGGGTGTTTCATGACTGCGAGGCCGTCCAGCACGACCTCGAGTTCGAGCCAGTCGACGTTGTTTTCCTCACACTGTTCTCGTTCGTCGTCGCTGATCGCTCGACTCGCGTTCTGGAGTTCGGTTTCACCCCGGCAAAACTGCTGGAATCCGGCTCCAGTACCGGAGCCGCTGACTGGAATGTCTACCTGGTTGTTCTCCCACATGAACAGCTCGGCCACGAGCGCGCTGTTTGGCAACAGCGTGTTCGAACCGTCGATCGTGATTCGCCCCTCGAGCCCGCTGTCTTCGCCACGTGTGATACAGCCAGCAAGTCCAGCAAGAGCGGTTCCCGCAGTGCCGAGTAGAACGCGCCGACGTGAGAGTCCACCGTCGTCGGCCCGATTCGATATCGGCTCATTTCCCATCATTCACCTAGTGGGGATATCGTCTCTAAATACTCTACTATGTTCTCTATATACTGCTATATGGGGCAATCATTCGCACGAGGTGAACTGGCGGCCTGTATACGACGGCCTATGAGGACAGCACACCGGTCACTGTCTGGCGTCTCGTACTCGAATCTATAGATGGATGTGGATTTACGTTTGGATCTCGAACGCCGATCCATGGAGACGCGCAAAGTACAGGTGACGGGTGGGTCGACGTACACCGTCTCGCTCCCGAAAGGGTGGGCGACGGAAAACGACGTCAGTTCCGGGACGGTCGTCGAACTTTTCCCCGAGGACGACGCCTTGCTGCTGACGCCACGGAGCGAGACCGAACGGCAGGAAGGAACCCTCGACGTCTCGGATCTCGAGGGCGAACGGCTCACGCGGGCCGTAATGACGATGTACGTAAGCGGCTTCGATATCATCCGTCTCGAGGCCAGCCGGATCACGACCGACCAGCGACGAGCGATCAGGGACGCGACACAGAGTCTCGTCGGCGTCGAAGTCCTCTCGGAAACGACCGACAGCGTCGTCATCCAGGATCTACTCGACTCCTCGGAACTGTCGATCGTCAACGCCGTCCGGCGGATGCGTCTGATCGCGACCTCGATGCTCGAGGACGCGGTGCGGGCGCTGGTCGAGAACGACGACGACATCGCTCACGACGTCATCGAACGCGACGACGACGTCGACCGACTCTGGCTGGTCGTCTCCCGGATCTTCCGGGCGACGCTTCGCTCGCCCCGCGCCGCCGAAGAACTCGGCGTCTCCCGCGAGGACTGTTTCGACTTCCACTCGAGCGCCCGGCAACTCGAGCGTATCGCCGATCACGCGGCCAAGATCAGCCAGCTCGCGCTCAAACTCGGCGACATTCCAGCGGAAGTCGACGACGCGCTCGCAGCCCTGCACGCCGACGCGTCGGACGTTCTCGAGAAGTCGATGGACGCGCTGTTCGCCGAGGAAACCGACGAAGCGAATCGACTCGGTCACGCCGCTCACGAGGCCGTTCTCGAGATCGACGAACACACGCGACGCGTCGACGACATGCTCCGAGACCTCGACCCCGTTCAGGCCCAGTCGCTGGGATTGATCGTCGACTCGCTGTCCCGGAGTGCAGACTACGGCGGCAACATCGCCGAAACCGCGCTCCAGAAGGCAGCGCCTCGTCCGCGGTCGTAAGCGACGAGAGCAGGCAAACGGCACGTTCGTCACACAGATCGTCGAACCGGAAGCGGCCAGAAGGTAGATTTGTACCTGTTAGTGAATGAAGATATGGTCTCGAGGCGGAAACTGTTGGGTGGAGTCGCTACGGCCTCACTGCTGTCGCTGTCCGGTTGTCTGGCGAATATGGACGTCGTCAACTATTACAAGAAAGCGGATCAGCTATTTCAGGCTGCGGAGGTCTCGAGAGAAGAGGGAGAACTCGAAGACGCGATGTTTCTGTACGGAGAGTCTGCCACCTACTTCGAATCTGCGAGAGAGCTGACGGAGAACGAACACTCCGAACGATTCTGTTACGAAGCCCGGGAAGTCGCACGGATTCACGAGGAGGCGACCGAGGCGATGATCGAAGAACACGACCCCGACGACGACGAGACGTGGGACGTCCCGGACGACATCAGCGAGTACGTCGAACCCAGTGACCGTCGGAAACTCGACGAGTACGAGATCCGATATTCGGCAGCCCTGGAGCGACGAACTCGTCTCCCCTCTTCTTCCTAACAGCGTGCGATCCCTGGCGACGAACCTGCCCGTTCTTCGGAGTTGTGACGCAGGAAACCCACGTTGTATTTGGCAAACGGGTCGGCCCCGCTCGTTTCGATCCTGTTGGTACTACCGGGAATGCAGTGTCGAAGAAAACCTTTGAAAACGGCTTACTCGTCGAGCAGAACGGCGTTGACCTGTCCGGTCTGGCCGGGACGGGACGTTACGCGTGCTTGCCCTTCGGACGTCTCGATGACGGCGCCTTTCGTGATGATGTTTCGGCGGACGTAGTTGGGGTTTGCCTCGTTCTCGACGACGTCCTCGATTTCGGCCGAGACGGTCTCGTCGCCGTTGTTGACGCTTGCGACGTTCGTCGCAAGCGCACGAGTCTTCGTATCGTTACCGCGGACGTCGACAGTACGGAACCGGGGCTCGCCGACCTGCGTCTCGGTCGGGAGTCGGCCGAGTTCGTCCTTTCGGCGCTTGCGAACGTTCTTCAGTCGACCGCCGGTACGCTTGCGCGTAGAGCGTCCCTGATCTTGCATATACGGGAGAAATCGTGGCGTCTACTTGAATGCACGCTTTCACGCCGGCGGACCCGTCCACCCCGCCTCGGTCCAATCCACTGTCCATTTCGTGTCGCGGGACGAACCACACACAATGAGTGTCTCGTCTCTTCGTCGCCGACTCCGGGCCGTCGCTCTGGAGGCAGACCGTCGGTACGTCGCCTTCGGTATCGTTTCGGTCGGAACCGTTCTTCTCGCAGCCGTCGTGTTCGATAGCGGCTTCACGAACCCGCTCCCGCTGTACTATCTCTACGGTGGCCTCGTCGCTGGGAACGTCACCCTCATTACCGTCGTCGTTTCGATCAACCAGCTGGTTCTCTCTCGCGACTTCGGCTCGCCGAATCAATTGCGAGACGAGATCAGGCAAACGATCGACTTCCACCGGTCCGCGACGAACCGAACGGACGTCCCGTTCGAACCGGCTCCGTTCTTCCAGGCGTCAGTCGACCAACTCGAGTCCTACTCGACCGCTCTCAGCCGATCGGTTGTGGACAGCGACGAAGCCGGACGTGAGCTTTCGGCTGCCGTGTCGACGTTCAATTCCCGAATCGACGAGCACGTCTCGGCAGTTCGAACCCGCCTCGAGGACGACGCGTCGTCTCCATTGCTCGCCGTCGTCGTCGCGGTGCTTCCAGTCAGATACATGGACCTCATCCAGTCAGTCCAGTACGTCAAAACCGAATTCGCAGACGAATTGTCCGCGGACGACGAGAACCTACTCGAGGAGGTCCGCACCGAACTCGAGCAACTAGATATTGCCCGGTACTATTTCGTCTCGATTGCTATCCAGCGCGAACTGTCGCGGCTGTCACAGACACTACTTTATACCGGCATCCCTGCCGTCTTCCTGGCGATCACGATGCTCGTTCGACTGGCGGGCTACGAAACAGCCGCGGAACTATCGATGGCGACGATTCTGCTTGCGATACTGACAGTCGCCATCGGATTCCTCCCGATAGCCCTGTTGACTGCCTTTGCAGTGCGAATATCGATCGTCGCACGACACGTCTCGATTACGCCGTTCGATCTACGACTCGAGCGGGAACCAGTGGAAAAATAGGGTTACTCCTGTTGTGCGTCGACGACCGCCACGCTCGCCAAGTTCACGATATCTTTGACCTCGTCGCCGCGCTGGAGGACGTGGACCGGCTTGTCCATGCCGACGAGCATCGGGCCGATGGCGTCGGCACCGCCCAGTCGCTGGAGCAGTTTGTAGCCGATGTTACCCGACTCGAGGTTCGGGAACACGAGCACGTTCGCGGGTTCGTCGAGTTCCGAGAAGCCGTAGGTTCCCTCGAGGATGTCTTCGACGACGGCGGTGTCGGCCTGCATCTCGCCGTCGACGGGGAAGTCGGCTTCGGGGTCGTCCTGCAGCATGTTCGCAGCACGGCGGGGTTTGCGGGTGCCCTGATTGTCGACGCTGCCGAAGTTCGAGTACGACAGCAGGGCTGCGCGGGGTTCGATGTTGAACCGCCGGGCGAGGTCGCCGGTGAGTTTGGTGACTTCCGCGAGGACGTCCTCGTCGGGGTTCTGGTTGACCGTTGCGTCCGCGACGAAGACGACGCGGTTCTTGAACGTCAACATGTAGACGCCGGCGGCGTAGTCGACGTCGGCGGCGGTGCCGATGACCTGCAGTGGCGGCCGAAGTGCCGACGGATAGTGATGGGAGAGACCGGTCAGGAGGGCGTCGGCGTCGCCCTGTTCGACCATCACACTCCCGAAGTAGTTCGAGTCGTTCTCGATGAGTTCGGTGGCTTCGGTTCGGGTGATCCCCTTGCGCTGGCGGAGGTCGTGGAGGCGTTCGGCGTACTCCTCGTAGTCACCGACGGACGGATCGGCGACCTGTGGCTCGAAGTCCAGCCCGAGGTTCGCCGCCGTCTGGCGGATTTCGCTCTCGTCGCCGATGAGGATCGGTGCGGCGATTCCCTGCTCCTGGATCTGGTAGGCCGCTCGGATGATCTTCTCGTTTTCACCTTCCGCGAGCGCGACCGTCTTCGGATCGCTCTTTGCCTTGTTGAGGACCACTCGCATCATCTCGCGGGACTTGCCGAGGCGGGCCTCGAGTTCCTCTTCGTACTCGTCGGGGTCGATCTCGGTACGGGCAGCGCCGGACTCCATCGCGGCTTCGGCGATCGAGGGAGCGACCCGGAAGAGGACGCGGGGATCGACCGGCTTGGGGATGATGTAGTCGGGACCGTACTGGAGTGGTTCGTCGCCGTAGGCCTTGACAACCGCGTCGGGGACGTCCTGCCGTGCCAGGTCCGCGAGGGCTTCGGCACAGGCGACTTTCATCGCCTCGTTGATCTCGGTGGCCCGGACGTCGAGTGCACCACGGAAGATGAACGGGAACCCGAGGACGTTGTTGACCTGGTTGGGGTAGTCGGAGCGGCCTGTGGCCATGATGACGGTGTCGTCGCGGGCCTCCTTCGCTTCCTCGTAGCCGATCTCGGGATCGGGGTTGGCCATCGCGAAGATGATCGGGTCGTCGGCCATGGACTGGACCATCTCCTGGGAGACGATCCCGCCGATCGAGAGGCCGACGAAGACGTCAGCACCCTCCATCGCGTCCGCGAGGTCGCCCTCGGGGACGTCGCGGGCGAACTGCCGTTTGTACTCGTTGAGTTCGCCGTTTCCGGCGCGTTCCTCGGTGATGATTCCCGAGGAGTCACACATCGTGATGTTCTCTCTCTTGCAGCCAAGCGAGACGTAGAACTTCGCAGTCGCGATCGCGCTCGCACCAGCGCCGGAGAAGACGATCTCGAGGTCTTCGAGGTTCTTGTCGGCGATGTCGGCGGCGTTGAGCAGTGCCGCACCGGAGATGATCGCAGTGCCGTGCTGGTCGTCGTGGAAGACGGGGATGTCGATCTCCTCGCGGAGTCGCTCCTCGACGGTGAAACACTCGGGGGCCTTGATGTCCTCGAGGTTGATTCCGCCGAAGGTCGGCTCCATCATCTTGACGGCTTCGACGAGTTTGTCGGGATCGCTCTCGTCGAGTTCGACGTCGAAGACGTCGATATCTGCGAACCGTTTGAAGAGGACGCCCTTTCCTTCCATGACGGGTTTGGAAGCCTGTGCGCCGATGTCGCCGAGACCGAGGACGGCGGAGCCGTTCGAGACGACGCCGACGAGGTTGCCCTTCGCAGTATAGGTGTAGGCTTCGTCTTCGTCCGCGTCGATCTCCATACACGGTGCGGCGACGCCCGGCGAGTACGCGAGCGAGAGATCACGCTGCGTATTCGTCGGTTTCGTGGTCGATATTTCGATCTTTCCTGGCGGATCGGTCTGATGATAGTCGAGTGAGTCCTCGTCCAGTCCCATACCAGGGACACTAGGGGCGACCACTAAAAACAATGCGAAGGGGCATTTCGACATCTGTCGAATTATCGGCGGTGGAAACCGTCACTGGAACTGTTCCCCGTTTCGACCGTTTTATACGCACCGCGCCAGTCAGGAGGGATATGGACGTCGCGCTTGGTGGGACGTTCGACCCCGTTCACGACGGTCATCGCAAACTGTTCGAACGGGCGTTCGAACTCGGGGACGTAACAGTCGGACTGACGAGTGACGACCTCGCGCCCAAGACACGACAGGTCGACCGGGAGATCAGATCCTTCGAGCAGCGACGGGAGGATCTGGCGGACGAACTCGAGACCATCGCCGAGGAGTACGACCGCGAGTTCGAGATTCGCACGCTCGAGTCGCCGACCGGCATCGCGACCGAGCCCCAGTTCGAGTACCTTGTCGTCTCGCCGGAGACGCGCGAGGGTGGCGAACGGATCAACGAAATCCGCCGCGAGCGAGGGCACGACGCTCTCGAAGTCGTCGTCGTCCCCCACGTTCGAGCCGAAGACGACGACATCATCTCGAGCACCCGGATCGTCAAGGGTGAGATCGACGAACATGGAAACGTCCTCGGCGATAGCGACGAGTCGACGACGGAATAGGAGAGAAGCGAGCGGCTACTCGAGTCCGACTGCTGTTCCAGCATCGTATTCTCCAGTTACGGCCAGCAACAGTTCGCCGACCTCGGCTAACGTTCAGCTACGGTTACTCGCGATTGCCACGTCTTATCGCCTTACCAGCCCGGTGGCTCGAGGCCGGCGGTCTCCAGGACGTCTTTCCAGCGTGACTGGATCGACAGCCGTGAGACGTCCGCGGCGTCGGCGACCGTTCCCTGACTCACTCCCTCGCCGGCGACGAGCGAGCCGGCGTAGACGCTCGCCGCGAGTGCGGGCCGTTTGGATCGGTCGTCCTCGGGGACGTCGGCGAGAAAGAGATCGGCCGCACACGACCGTGCCTCGCTCGATAACTCCAGTCGGTCGGCGATTTGATCGAGTTCCTCGAGCCAGGACTCGTACTCGATGCGATCCCGGGCGCTGTGCATACCCGAACTATCGCCTCGTCCGAAATAAATCCGCGGACGAACCGTTTCTGTTCACCGGGTTACCGTTCCGGACCGCCAATACGGTGCTACTGGACCCAACGGACAGCTACGAACGGGTAGGTGAACCGGCCGTTCTCTCCGGATTTCACTAGGAGGTGGCTACTAAAGCGGGGGGAAGATGAACGGATGGACGACCCGACAGTATTCACGACCGTCCACGACCCTTCGCCCGGCTTCGGTCACGGTCGGGCACACCGACATGAAAGAGCCAACCTGCAAACTCGTCTGTACCGGCTGCGGGCTCGAGATGCCCTACCGGGACCGATCGCTGGCTGAACAGGCCGCGGAACTCCACCAGCTACGGGATCCGGAGCACGTAACCTTCATCGTTCCGCCGGACTGGTCCCCCGAGGAGCCGGTCAAGCATCAGTGACCGCTGGATCGACAGGTTCTTACTCGATTCGTGAAAATGCAGGAACGAGCGCGGGTAGCCAAGCTAGGCCAACGGCGCAGCGCTTAGGACGCTGTCCTGTAGAGGTCCGCCGGTTCGAATCCGGTCCCGCGCATTGCTGTCGCGAGCTAACCCGCGAGCGACAGCAATCGTCGGCCGGTTCGAACCAGACGAGTCGCAGCGCGAACGGAGTGAGCGACCGTCTCGGCGAGGTTCGAATCCGGTCCCGCGCCTCTCTAACCTGAGACCACCTACTCGAGCGCCCAAACCACCCCGATTTCTTTCCCCCCATGACACGACAAAATCAGACACCTGTCGGACGGCCCATAACGCTTATTCGAGCGGGCACAGGTTGTATGATCAATGGACGGGTTAGACGACGTGTTCGGTGACCTCTTCTCGAGTGTCGACGGTGTCCTGCTGTTTTCGCCGAGTGGTTCCTACTACGAGCGGTTTGCGGCGATCGAGGAAGTCGACGTGATCGTCGTCGGGACGGAAAACGAGGTCGGCGCGGAGACGTTCGTGGAACTCCCGCTTGCCTTCGACGACGTCGCCGATCGGATCAAGTTCGGCATCGAGGGAGCACTCGAGCAGGAGGTAATCGAGGACGGGGACGAGCTAGCCTGTGCCACCCGGATTTTCGCTGACGAGATCGACACCGTCTCCCGGGTCCGTGCGAGTGCGGACGCACACACTGGCATTTACGATCTGTTCGCCAAGTCCCGTGCCGAACCCGACGTCGTCAAGTCTGTCCTCGAGTTGGCGGTCGAACTCGGCAAGAAAGGGCAGAAGGGCAAACCTGTCGGGGCGCTGTTCATCGTCGGCGACGCGGGGAAGGTGATGAACAAGTCCCGGCCGCTGTCGTACAACCCGTTCGAGAAGTCCCACGTCCACGTTGGCGATCAGATCGTCAACGTGATGCTCAAGGAGTTCTCGCGGCTCGATGGCGCGTTCGTCATCTCCGACGCCGGCAAGATCGTCTCGGCGTATCGGTATCTCGAGCCCTCCGCGGAGGGAGTGGATATTCCGAAGGGGCTGGGTGCTCGGCACATGGCTGGCGGTGCGATCACCCGGGATACGAACGCGGTGGCGATCGTCCTCTCCGAGAGCGACGGTCTCGTCCGGGCGTTCAAGGGCGGTGAACTAATTCTGGAGGTCGATCCGGAGGCGTACTGACATGGAGTGGCAGACGTTACTCGAGGAGCCAGCGGTCATCGCCGCTGCGGTGCTTGCCCTCGGGCTCGTCGCTGGCTACCTGGTCGGGCGGCTCAACAACGAGTTGCTGACGGCCGCGGGCGTTCCGGAAGCGGTCGAGGGGACGCCGTTCGAGCGGACGGCGCAGTCGATCGGGACCTCGACGGTCGAGATCGTTGCCCGACTGAGTTCGTGGTTTATCTACGGGATCGCCGTCCTGACGGCGATTCACATCGCCCAGTTGCTGGACACCGACGCGTTCTGGTTCCGCGTGACGGAGTTCATCCCGCAGGTCTTCGTCGCGGTGCTCGTGTTGATTCTCGGCTTTATCGTCGCGGACAAGTCGGAACTGGCCGTTAGTGAGTACCTTCGTGGAGTCAAGCTTCCCGAAGTCTCTTTGTTCCCGAAGATCGTCAAGTACTCCGTTCTCTACGTCACGTTCGTCATCGCGTTAGGGCAGATCGGCGTCCACGTCCTCGCCCTGTTGATCCTGTTGACGGTGTACGCCATCGGGTTGCTCGTCGTCTTCGTCGTTGCCTTCAGGAGTTTCCTGACCTCGAGTGCGGCGGGAATCTACCTGTTGCTCGAGCAGCCCTACAGTATCGGCGACGAGATCGAGATCGGCGACCAGTCGGGGATCGTCCAGGAGGTCGATCTCTTCGTCACGAAGATCGAGGACGAGTCCGAGGAGTACATCGTCCCGAATCGGAAGGTCTTCGAGGACGGGATCGTTCGAGTTCGAGACTGACGTTCACGGCGCGGTGACGGTCGAACTGTTTTCATCGTCGTAAACTGCCACCGGCACCCATGAAACATTGTTAGCGTTAGAAACGATTATGTAGAACAAACTTGAGTGTGGTATGCAATGGCAGAACATCGGTTGATCGATACCCAGGTCGGGGTGATCGGAGCGACGGTCCTCATCATCGGAAACGTCATCGGCGTCAGCGCGTTCGTCCTTCCTGGACCGCTTGCCGGCGACGCCGGTCCGGGCGTGATCGTCGCGCTGTTGCTCGCGTTGATCCCGCTCGTCTTCGGCATTCTCATGTCACTGCAACTCGGGAGCGCGATTCCGGTCGCCGGCGGGAGCTACGTGTATGCCTCGCGGCTCGTCGGGCCGTTCTGGGGGTTCCTGTTGCCGTGGATCACAATCCCGGGTGTGTGGGCCGGCATGCTCTTCATCGGACTCGGCTTCGCAGAGTACGTCGACTTCGTCGCGGAGAACATCTCGTTCGTCCCGTCGGTGCCCGAACTCGCGCTCGTCTACGCGTTGCTCGTCCCGTTTATCGTCCTGAACGTCCTCGGAATCAGGATGGTTGCGATCGTCCAGTTCACGATGGTATCGCTCATCGTCGTCGGCATGATCGCGTTCATCGTTCCCGGTGCGTTCGCGATCGATGCGGCCAACTACACGCCGCTGTTCCCGGAAGGTGCTGGTCCCGTCATCGTCGCAATCGTCTCACTGTACTTCCCGCTTCGCGGGTTCCGACTCGTCGTCGAACTCGGCGAGGAGATGAAAAATCCTGCAGAGAACATCCCGCGCGTGCTCGGCCTGTCGGCCGCCGTCTCCCTCTCGTTGCTGATCGGTCTCGTCGTCGTCCTCGTCGGCACGACGAACTGGCAACAGCTCGGTGGTATGGACGCCGCCGTCGCCCAGGTTTCGCTGGGGAGCTTCCCGGCACCGCTGACGGGACTCGTGCTTGTCGCCGCCGCGATGGGTGCGCTCACGTCGATCAACATGACTTACACCGCCTACTCACGGCTCCTGATGCGAGCCGCTCGAGACGATATCATCCCGTCGCCGATTGCACGGGTCCACCGCCGATTCAACTCGCCTCACGTCGCCGTTCTCCTGCTTGGTATCCCGCCGCTGGTCGTCGCACCAGTCTCGCCAGGGACGGTGACGCTCTCGGTCGCGCTCTCGCTGACGATCCTGTTCGGGCTCGCCGTCGCCGGGGTCGCGCTGTGGAACCTGCCGAAAGCCTTCCCGCAGCGGTACGAACACTCGCTGTACAGGTTACCGCCATGGCTGCTCAAGTTCGTCGCCGCCGGCGCGGTCGTCTCCGCCGGGTTCCTCTGGGTACTGGTTTCGACGCAGCTTCCCGAGATGGTTGCCGTACTCGTCGGCTGGCTGGTCCTCGGCTACGTCTTCTACCGTGTCCGGATTCGTCGGTTCGCCCAGCGCGGCGTCGACCTCGAAGAGCGGATGGCGAGACTACACGAAAACGAGCGAGTAGAGACGTAGGTCGGTCGAGGTTTCAGTACTCCTCGAGCGAGAGTCCGGCGTGCCAGCGGTCGACGCCGGCCTCGCGCTTTTTCGCGTCCATCTTCGCGAGCAGGTGGGTCGCGAGCGTCGCCGTCTCCGCCGCTCGAGACTCGCCTTCGGTCCTGAACTCGCCGGTCTCGCGGTTCGCGTAGACGGTACAGACCGCGCCGGCACGGAGTCCGTAGAGGTTCGCCAGCGTCATGATGGCGCTTGCCTCCATCTCGATGTTCTTGACGTTCGCTTCTTTCAACTGGTCGACGAGTTCTTCGGAGCCGGCGGCCTCGAAGCCGTCGTAGCCGGGGCGACCCTGCCCGGCGTAGAACGAGTCGGCGCTCATCGTGACGCCGGTGTGGTAGTCGTAGCCCAGCCGTTCGGCCGCGGCGACGAGCGCGCTGACGACCTCGTAATCCGCCGTCGCGGGGTAGTCTTCCCGGACGTACTCGTCGCTCGTCCCTTCCTGCCGGACGCCACCGGTCGTGATCACGAGGTCGCCGACGTCCATCTCGCGCTGGAGCGCACCACAGGAGCCGACCCGGATGAACGTATCACAGCCGACACGCGCCAGTTCTTCGACCGCGATAGCCGCGGACGGACTGCCGATACCGGTCGAGGTGACCGAGATCGGCGTCCCCTCGTAGCTTCCCGTCGCAGTCCGGTACTCGCGGTGGCGTGCGCGGATCTCGTGGTCCTCCCAGTGAGCGACGATCTTCTCGAGGCGTTCCGGATTGCCCGGCAGGAGGACGGTGTCCGCGACGTCCTCGGGGCCGACCTCGAGGTGGTACTGTACGTCCGCGTTCGGGTCTTCGCTGTCGCCGGTCATTCGACGCCGGTGATTCGCGCCGACACCGTATATAAATGCGGGGCACGCGTACTCCCGGTATGGCACGCGGAACGCTCGCGGACACGTACGCCGCGGCCGTCCAGCACGACCTGGCGGAACTTCCGGAGGAGGCGACGCTGATCGGGGTCGTCCGGAAACCGGCGCCGTGGTTCCACAGCGCGGTCGACGAGAACAGACCGGAACTCGGGCCGCCCGTCGACCTGCTCGAGGCGACCAAAGACGCCGAGGAAGAACTGAAGATGCAGGGGCTGTGTGCCGAGGGTGCCCACAACGCGGCCTGGGATCGAGTGAACTTCGACGAGCAGTTTCGAACCTATCTCGAGACCTCGAACGAGGCAGGGGATGCCCTCGAGGACCTGCAGTCCCGGCTCGAATCCGGTGAGTCGCTGGCGCTGGTCTGTTACGAGAACACCGAGAAGAAACGGTGTCACCGGACGATTCTCCGGGAGCGGCTCGAGGATCGAATCGGCGCGGAGTAGAACGCTACTCGAGTGTCTCCTCCGAAATCGTGTTCGGCAGCAGTTCGCCGAGGGTGTACTCGCTCGGTTCGTCGTCGCCTTCGTCACAGACGATCACGAGGTCGTCGCCGCAGAATTCGGCGAGCGTCTGGCGGCACATCCCACAGGGAGTGACGCCGTCCCGACGGCTCGAACTGACGGCGATCCTGGTGAAGTCGCGGTGGCCCTTCTTGACCGCCTCGGCGATGGCCACCTCCTCCGCGTGGAGGCTGTTACTGAAGTTCGCGTTCTCGAGGTTACAGCCGACGAAGACCTCTCCGTCTGCCGTCTCGAGGGCGGCCCCAACGCGGTACTCGGAGTAGGGAACGTGTGCGGCAGACTGGATCTCGCGGGCGCGCTCGAGGAGTTCGAGATAGGGCATGAAAACTGGTACTCTCGAGTCGTGCAAGAAAGCACCGACCGTGCTTGCGGATTCGGTTACGATACGTCAGTGACCGTCGATACGACGACCTCGCGTGCGTCCCCGACCAGCGCATCGACGTCGTCGCTTTCGGCGTAGATTCGGACGTACGGTTCGGTCCCGCTCGGCCGGACGAGGATCCACGAGGCGTCCTCGAACTCGAGGCGAACGCCGTAGTCGGTGTCGACGGCCGCGTCGGGGAACGCTGCGGGAAGGTCGGACTCGAGAGTCGCCATCACGTCGGGTTTGGCGTCGTCGGGACAGTCGACGCTGACCTTGCGGTAGGGGCGTTCGGTGACCGGGTCGCGAAGCGTCTCGGTGTCGCCGACCTCGGCGACGAGCGCGGCGACGGCGGCGGCGCTCGCGACGGCGTCGATCCAGCCGCCGAAGTGGGTGTGGACGTGCTTCCAGGGTTCGGCAGCGAAGACGACCTCGGTTCCCTCGTCGCCTGCACGTCGTTCACGAGCGATTCCCTCGTGGAGCGCGCCGAGTCGGACGCGTTCGACGCGGCCGCCGGCCTCGCGCACCTGTTCGTCGATGCGTGCGGAGGCGTTCGGCGTCGTGACCACGACGGGGTCGGCGGCGTCGCTCTCGGCCGCGTAGTGGGCTGCGACGACGGCCAGGACGGTGTCTTCGTGGATCACCTCGCCGTCGGGACCGAGGACGACGAGTCGGTCGCCGTCGCCGTCGTGGGCCAGTCCGAGGTCGAACGAGCCAGCGGCGAGAAAGTCCGAGAAGTCTGTCAGCGTCTCCGGCGTCGGTTTGCTCTCGCGTGCCGGAAAGTGGCCGTCGACGGTCGCGTTGACCGCGACGACCTCCGCGCCGAGTCGCTCGAGAACCTGCGGCGTCGCGACCGACGCCATCCCGTTCCCACAGTCGACGGCGACCGACAGTCCCTCGAGGAGGCTCCCCTCGTTCTCGCCGTCACCGAACGCCGAATCGACGTAGTCGACCACGGCGTCGCGGTACGGCTGGAGCACCTCGAGCCGATCGGAATCACCCCAGTCGTCCCAGGAGGCGAGCGTGTCGCCGTCGACGCGGCCCTCGATCGTGCGCTCCGCGTCGCGGTCGTACTCGACGCCGTCGACGAACAGTTTGATCCCGTTGTCCTCGGGCGGGTTGTGACTCGCGGTGATCATCGCGCCGCGTCGCCCCTGCGAGGCGAACGCGAGCGCCGGCGTCGGCACCTGCCCGAGTCGGTAGACGTCGGCACCGGCGCTCTCGAGGCCGGCTTCCATCGCCGCCGCGAGCGCCGAACCGGTCTCGCGGCCGTCGCGACCGACGACGAACGTCTCTCCCGGCTGGCCTGCGGCCTGCCCGACCGAAAGCGCGAGCGCGGGCGTGATTTGCTCGACCGGGCCACGGATCCCGGCAGTCCCGAACAGTGTCATGTGAGGTCGTTTCCAGAGGAGACACTTATAGTGTCGGAGAGTGCGCCGACGGCAGAAGAGAAAGGGGACACCCGACCGTATCCGACGCGCGAACGGCGGCGACGGGGGGTGTTATGCGTCCGGCTGTTCGTCGATCAGGACGACGGCCTCGCCGTCGATGACCATCGCGTCGTCGCTCTCGTTTCGGATGACCGTCTCGAGACGGAACTGACCTTTCCCGAGGTTCTCGACGACTTCCACGCGCGCGGAAACGGTGTCACCGATGCCGACGGGACCGCTGAACTCGAGGTCCTGGGAGAGATAGATCGTGAGCCCCGGAAGGCGTGCCAGGGCAGCGCTGATGAGTCCGGAGACGAGGGTCCCGTGAACGATCCGTTCGCCGAAGCGAGTCTTCTCGGCGAACTCTTCGTCCAGGTGGAGGCGGTTCGTGTCGCCGCTGATCTCTGCGAACGCACGAACGTCGTCTTCGGTCAGCGTCTTCTCGAAAGTGACGGTGTCACCGACGCCGATATCTTCCCGGTCGTCGACGGTCCGATCGAACTCCCACTCGAGGTTGGAGTGATCGACCGACGGAATCGATGCGGGTACCGTCTCGTCGCTCGCGCAGCCGTCGGTCGACTGACTCGAGGTGGCCGTCGGCAGCATCGCTGAGACGGCAGCACGGTTGGCCGCGGTCGCGCTCTGGAAGAAACTCTGAGTCATCGACGTCCAGGCGTCAGTCACGGCAGTGAAATCGGGTGTCCCGGAGTTCTGGTGAGACATTCTACGAACGAATTAAGGAGGGAGACATTATGACTTCTTTGGCTCATCTAACCACCTTTTACTACGGGAAACTGGCCATAAGAGGTGATTATACGTAATCCCGCTCGGTGAGAAGGGACACGACAGCCCTCGCGGTTGTTCGAATCGTCGTTCGAACACTACGTACACGATTTTACGGTGAAATCGACGCTCGAGTGGGTCGATACTGCTTCCCGACCGGAGACGGATTCAGAGCGTCGCGCCATCCGAACCATCTCATACCATCTAATGGTATCTAGTGGAAACTCTTATTAGGTCTCGGGGCGTTGACACTGTTGATGACGGACGACACCGACCGCTCGCCGTGGTTTCCGCCCGCGATGTTCACAGAGCAGATGCAGGAGGCCGGCGAGCAGGTTGCCCAGTCCCAGCAGGAGATGATGAAACAGCTGATGGAAGCGACGTCGACGACGTCGAACCCGTTCGAAGAGATGTCGGCATTCGGGCCGATGAACATGGGCACGGCGACCTTCAAGGCCCGCGTGCAGAGCGGCGGTCGGATCAGCATTCCCGGCCCCGAACGGGAAGCCCTCGACATCGAAGAGGGCGACATCGTCCAGACGATCGTCGTCCCAGTCAAACGCAACCGCAACGAGGACTAACACCATGACACAGAACCCACTCACCGCGATGTTCGACGCACAGCGCGTCGCACTCGAACAGACCCAGAACTTCACCCACGACGCTCTCGAGGCCCAGAAGACCTCGATGAACGCGATGGCCGACGCCGTCGAAACGTCAGAGTCACTCGCCGAATCCAACGCCGAGTTCACCCGCGGCGCCATCCACGCCTACTTCGACGCGCTCGAGGCGTCGATGCCCGAGGGCAGCGCCGACTTCGAGGAGATGCGCGAACTCGTCGACGACGGCTTCGACTCCGCGACCGAAGCCCAGTCGCAGTCGGTCCAGGCCGCTCTCGAGGCCATCGAGGAGTCGGAAGCCGCCTACGACGAGTTCGCGGAGAACTACGCCGAAGCCGTCGACAGTTCCTTCGACGCCGCACTGGAAGCCCACGAGCAGTTCGAGGAGAACGTCTCGGCAGTCGCTCAGAACGTCGAGCAGGCGGCCGACGAGTTCGACGCGTCGGCGTAACCCGGCCTCGGACTTTTTACGAACCCCGTTCAATTTTAACCAATGTCAGACTCACAGCCCCAGAACCAGAACTGGAACGCGTTCGTCGAACAGTGGAACGAACAGTTCCTCGAGGCCCTCGAGGACAACATGGAAGCACAGGCCCAGTTCGTCGAGAGCTGGTCCGAGACGGTCAGCGAGGTCAGCGAGGACGAGGAGATCTCCGACGGCGTCGAAGGGTACGCGAAGGCCTACGAGACGTGGATGAACGCCTCCGAGCAGATGGTCGAGCGGATGAACGACGTCCTCGAGGGTGAGGACGTCGAGATGGAGGAGTTCCGCGACATCTGGCTCAACACGGCAAACGAGGCGTTCAAAGACGTGATGTCGACGACCGCGTTCGCGAAGATGACCGGCGAGACCGTCGGCGACGTGCTCGAACTCCAGCAGCAGGCCGACGAAGCCTCCCAGGAGACGCTCCGATCGCTCGGCTTCGCAACCGAAGAAGACATCGTCGAGGTCGGTGACCGCCTCGTCGAACTCGAGCGGCGCCAGCACGACGTCGAGCAGAAACTCGACCGCGTCCTCGACCACCTCGAAGACGAGCAATGAGAAACCCCTACGCAACCGCACTGGACCTGCAACGACAGGCCTGGGAAGCGACGGCCGACCTCGCCGGGAAGTCCCAGGTCGCACCCGAGCGAACCGAGACCGTCGAGAACGCCGACGTCGGCCAGACGCCGAGCGAGGTCGTCTACGAGGAGAACAAGCTCCGACTGCTCCACTACGAACCCCAGACCGAGGAACAGCACGACGTCCCCATCCTCGTCGTCTACGCGCTGATCAACAAGCCGTACATCCTCGATCTCCAGCCCGATCGGTCGGTCGTCCAGACGCTGCTCGAGTCCGGCTTCGACGTCTACATGATCGACTGGGGCGAGCCGTCCAAACTCGATCGGTCGCTGACGCTCGACGACTACGTCAATCGCTACATCGACAACTGCGTCGACGTCGTCCGTGAGCGGTCCGGTCTGGACGCGATCAACGTCCTTGGATACTGCATGGGCGGCACGAAGTCGGCCATGTATGCCGCCCTCTACCCCGAGAAAGTCCGGAACCTCGGCCTGATGGCCGCCGGCCTCTGTTTCGCTGGCGACGGCGGCGTCCTCGAACTCTGGGGTGCAGAGGAGTACTACGACCCCGAGAAAGTGACCGACACCTTCGACAACGTCCCCGCGGAGTTCTTGGACGTCGGCTTCGCGCTGATGGACCCCGTGGCGAACAACGTGACGAAGTACGTCCGGTTCTACGACAACGTCGAGGACGAGGACTTCGTCGAGAACTTCGCCCGGATGGAACGCTGGCTCGACGAAGGGATCGACGTCGCCGGCGCGACCTACGAGCAGTTCATCAGCGACGTCTATCAGGACAACAAGCTGGTCGACAACGAACTGTACCTGGACGGCAAGCACGTCGACATCGAGAACATCGAGATGCCCGTCCTCCAGATCGTCGCGGAGTACGACCACCTCATCCCGCCGGAGGCGTCGAAGCCGTTCACCGAAGAGATCCCGTCCGACGACACCGAGATCATGGAGTTCGCGACGGGTCACATCGGAATGTCCGTCTCCTCGCGGAGCCACGCCGAACTCTGGCCCGACGTCTGTGAGTGGTTCGCGGAACGGTCGGTGCTCGAGGAAGACGAGGACGCCGACCTCGAGGTCGGTGCCGAGACCGACAGCCAGGAACCCGACGCTGCGCTCGCGGAGGACGTCTCGGGCGACGAGACTGGCCCCGAGGACCTCGAGGGGAGCGGTAGGGTCGACGAGGAGGTCACAAACGGTGGCGGCGAGTCCGCCATCGAAGCCGAGACCGACGACCTCACCGACCTGAACGGCGTCGGGCAGGCCTACGCCGAGGACCTCTCGGCGGCCGGTATCGAGACGTTCGACGAGCTCGCGGCGGCCGACTCAGCGGAACTCGCCGCCGAAACGGGAATCTCGCCATCTCGGATCGAGAGCTGGATCGAACAGGCTGGCGACCAGTAGCGACGTCGGTGGAGCGACCCGCACCGACAGGTCTCTCACCGATATCTCTCTTTTACTGTTCTCTCCACTGGGGCAGAACGGCGTTCTCGAGGCGTATTTCTGCACGACCACAACAGTGTCAATATCTAACACATAGCATTATATACCAGCGGACGTAGAACGTGCCGGCGGACATGTCTATGGAGGGACGTACCTGCGTCATCACTGGTTCCGCACGTGGCATCGGTCGGGGGATAGCCGAACACCTCGGCAGCGAGGGTGCGAACGTAGTCATCAACTATCGGTCTTCGGCGGAAGCCGCTCACGAAGCGGTCGACGCCGTCGAGACTGCCGGCGGAAGCGCAGTCGCGGCACAGGCCGACGTCTCGAACCGCGAGGACGTCGAGCACATGCGTGAGGTCTGTCACGAGGCGTTCGGTCCGGCGGACGTCCTCGTGAACAACGCGGGAATCACGGCCGACAAGCAGTTCACCGAGATGAGCCGCGAGGAGTGGGACCGCGTGATGGACGTCAACCTCGGCGGGATGTTCAACTGCACCCAGGCGTTCTACGACGACATCTGGAACGCCGAGGAAGGTCGGCTGATCAACATCTCGAGCGTGGTCGGTAAACAGGGTAACTTCGGCCAGGCGAACTACGCCGCCGCCAAAAGCGGCATGTTCGGATTCACCCGGACGATCGCGCTCGAGTTCGCCCAGGGTGGATCGACCGCGAACTGCGTCGCACCCGGCTTCACGCGGACGGACATGGTCGAGAGCGTTCCCGACGAGGTCTTAGACCGGATCGTCGCGGGTATCCCGCTCGAGCGACTGGCGGAAGTCGAAGACATCGCGGCAGTCGTCCAGTTCCTCGCGAGTGAGAAGTCGTCGTACGTGACGGGTGAGGTGATCGACGTCAACGGCGGGATGGACCTCTAGGCGAGCCACTTCGTCGTTTGTTCAATCTGCAGCAGCGCCGAGTCGGGTTCGTACGCCCCCGCCGCTAAAATATATTTTAGCTAACATCTAATCCGTCGGAGCTACTCGTACGGAGTATGCGACAGACAGTTCACGATCGCTCCCTCGCCGGACGCGAGTCCGAGTCGATCGCTCCCGCGCCCGAGAGACTCCCGGTTCCCGTCCAGGGAGGGACGGCGGACGACTCGAGTAGCATCGTCGAGACTGGCACGACGACGGTCGGCGTCGTCGGAACGGACGGCGTCGTCCTCGCCGCCGACAGACGAGCGAGCCTGGGTGGTCGGTTCGTGGCCAGCAAGCAGGCCCGAAAGATCGAACCGGTCACCGAACGGACGGCGCTTACGTTCTCCGGGAGCGTCGGCGAGGCACAGTCGTTCGTCCGACAACTGCGATCCGAGTTGCGCCTGTACGAACTGCGCCACGAGAGTCCCGCATCGGTCGAGACGGTAGCGACCGTCGCAGGCGACCTGATCAGGCAAGGCTCGTACCGGGCGCTCGACCTCGTGCTCGGAGGTATCGACGACGAACCGGCACTGTACCGGATCGGTCCCGGTGGCGGCGTCATGCGCGCCGAGTACGCGGCAAGCGGGAGCGGGATGCAACTGGCCTACGGCATCCTCGAGGACGCCTACGAGACCGACCTCTCGCTGTCGACGCTCCGACGGGTCGCCGCCACCGCCGTCCACAGCGCGACCGAACGGGATACCGCGAGCGGCGACGGCGCGACCCTCGCGACAGTGACAGATGACGGCGTCGACCTCGAGACGTTCGACACCCCGGAAGCGGCGGTCGCCGCAACGGGCGAGGAGGTGGCCTGAGATGGACTCGAGCGCCCGCCAGCAGGCCTACGACCGCGGAAGTACGATCTTCTCTCCGGACGGCCGACTCTACCAGGTCGAGTACGCACGGGAAGCCGTCGAACGGGGTGCACCGAGCGTTGGTGTCGTCGCCGACGACGGCGTCGTTCTCGCAGCGCGGAAACGACTTCGGTCACCCCTGCTCGAGTCGGCGTCGGTCGAGAAGATTCACGCCGTCGACGACGGCCTCGCAGTTGCGTCCGCGGGACACGCGGCCGATGCCAGACAGCTGGTCGACGTCGCCCGCCGCACGAGCCAGCATCATCGGCTGCGGTATGGTGAGCCGATCGGCGTCGAACGGCTGGCGAAACGGCTCGCGGACCACGTACAGGAACGGACGCAGAACGGCGGCTCGCGACCGTACGGGGCGGCCCTACTGGTCGGTGGCATCGACGCAACCGGCGACGCAAATCGACCGCGGCTGTTCGAGGTCGATCCGAGCGGGACGCCCTACGGCTGGACCGCGACCGCGATCGGCGACGGTGCAAGCGACGTCAGATCAGTCTTCGGGGCGGCGGCCGATGACACAGGTGGTCGTCAGCGGGCGGTCGAAACCGCGCTCGAGGGGCTCGATGCGACGGCCGACGACGACCTCGAGTCCACGGGGCTCGAGGTTCGAACGATTACCGCCGACGGTATCGAGACGCTGTCCGAGAATCGCGTCGCGGACGTACTCGCGACCGTCGGCTCGTAGCGACCGTCATCCGTCGTCCGTCGATCGCTGGACGTCGACGACGGATACGTGTTCGTCGACGTAGAGCGCGAGCACGTCCTCCTCGAGTTCGGTGACGACGCGAACGGCGAGTGGCTCCTCCGAGAGGACCGTCTCGGCCCACTCGTGGCCGACGTTCCAGATCGGTCGGTCTCCGAGGTCTTCGCCGTGTTCGTGGTAGAAGGAGACAACAGCCGGATGATCGAGAACGGCGAGGGTCACCGGACACCGCAGTTCGATCCCACAGCAGTGACACGAGAACTCCGCCTGGACGTGGTCGTCGTACTCCGCCGGGAGTTCGTCCGCGACGTCTGCACTCGGCGTCACGAGTCGGCCGGAGACGTCGCCGCTGCAGTCCGGACAGACGCCGTCGGCAGCGAGCGCGAGTCGGTGGCGGTGGTGGCGATCGAACGCCGCTGGAAACTCATCGCCGTGAGACTCGACGCCAGCGGGCGGAAAGCCGAGACGTAACAGCGACCGGTCGCAGTCACCACAGGCGATCGTCACGACGTTGTCGCTCGACCGCGCCTCGAGTTCCCGTCGGTCACAGAACGGACAGGGATCCTCGAGTTCGACCGACGGACGATCGACGCGGTGCGTGTACGTCCCGGTCGCGATGGCCCTGGCGATCCGCTCGCCGGCGTAGGTTAACTCGTAGCCATCGTCGTGGTGGTGGAGATACAGTCCGACGAGTTGCTCGAGGTGGTAGGCGAACCCGGCGGAGGTGTCGACGTCCGATTCATCGAACAGCGTCGAGAAGGAGACTCGGGAGGGACCGTCGCCATCGGTTCGCTCGAGCATCGTATCCAGGATTCCCATGCGGATCTCGTTGCCGAGCGCCTGGAACGCGTCGCTTGGCTCCGACACGCGTTCCGTCCGTGCCGTCTCCGTGGTCGGTGAGACAGTCGACGCGCTCGAGTTCGGCCCCTGGCTGTTTCTCGACGGATCGTCGACCTGTTCGGAATCCATAGTCACACCTTGGCACGGACGGGGAAGAACGTTGCTCAACCGACAACGAGCGGACGGGAATCCGGGTGTGATCGCTACTGAGCCGACGATCGTGAAAGCTCGTCGATCCGCTCGCAGGTCTCCTCGACGAGGCCGGCGACGAGTTCTCCCGCAGGGCGAACGTCGTCCGTCAGCCCGATGCTCTGTCCGGCGAACAGCGCCATCGAGTCGATATCACCGTCGACGTCGGGCGTCGCGAGCGCTTCGGCGTATCGTTCGATCGGATCGCCCGATTCCGCGGTCGCGACGCGGTCGGTTTCGCCCGGCCGATCGCCCGGTTCAGGCTCGCCCGCCTGCTCCCATCGTTCGAGCGTTTCGTTTCGCAGTACCCGATGGGGCATCCCGGGCCACCCTTTGTCGAACAGCGACGTGAGGTCGGTGTCGGTTTCGTCGCTCTCTCGAAGTCGTTCCCGGTAGACGCCGTGGACGTTCGCTTCCTCGGTCGCGACGAACCGCGTCCCCAGCCACGCGCCGTCCGCGCCGAGCGCGAGCGCGGCGGCGATTCCGCGTCCGTCCGCGATCCCGCCCGCCGCGACGATCGGGACCGCGTCTTCGACGGCGTCCGCGACGCGAGGAACGAGTGCCGTCGTCGTCACCTCGCTCTGGACGTGTCCCCCGGCCTCGAGTCCCTGCGTGACGACGACGTCGACGCCAGCGTCGACAGCCTTTCGAGCAGCGTCGGCGCTGCCGACCGTTTGCATCGCGATCGCGTCCGACTCGTGGACCCGATCGACGTAGTCGGTCGCGTCGCCGAACGAGAACGAGACCGCGTCGACGCCCGCCGAGAGTACCGTCTCGAGGTGGGCGTCGGTTTCGACGACCGTCGTTCGCTCGTCGAGGACGAGGTTGACCGCAAACGGTGCGTCGGTTCGCTCCCGCGTCTCCCGGATCACTCGCTCGGTCTCCGCCCGGTCGCGCCAGGTCACCGCGAGGTGGCCCAGTCCTCCGGCGTTCGAGACGGCTGCGGCGAGTTCCGGACAGGTCGCGCTCCCGATCGGAGCCTGTACGATCGGGGCTTCGATCCCGATCGTCTCACACAGTCGGGTCTGTAACGACATCGTCGCTTACTCCTGTTCGGGGCGTTTCTCCTTCTCGAGTACGCGTACGCTCTCGATCCCCGTCTCGGGATACTGACCCTCGTTGTCTTTCTCGACGGCCTTGACCATGTCCCAGACGACGTTCAGACCCGTAGTGACGCCCTCGAGGGCCTCCATCTCGCAGCCCGTTTTTCCAGTGGTCTCGACGGCGACCTCGCACTCGATCCGGTCCTCGCGGAGGTCGAAGTCGGTGTCGACGTTCGTGATCGGGATCTGGTGGCACATCGGGATCGTCTCCCAGGTGTGTTTCACGGCCTGGATCGCACCAATGCGGGCGGTCGCGAGCACGTCGCCTTTCCCGACCTGGTCGTCACGAATCGCTTCGATCGTCGACGGCTGGAGTCGGATTTCTCCGGCCGCGACCGCACGCCGGTTCGTATCCGGCTTGTCCCCGACGTCGACCATCTGGACGTCGCCCTCGTCGGTGGTGTGGGTGAGGTCTTCGGCGTCTGCGTCCTCAGACATCGGAACCACCCCACAGTACCGCGGGAATCTCAGCGAGTAGCTCCGATGCGAGGAAGCCGTGTTCGTCGCGCTCGGCGAGGCGTTCGCCGACGAGTCCGTTGACGTGGGCGGCGGCCACGGCAGCGTCCAGCGGTTCCGCGTACTCGAGCAGGGCAGCGACGATGCCGGCGAGGGTGTCGCCGGTGCCGCCGACTTTCATGCCGACGGTTCCCGAGCGGCTGATTCGGGTCCGTTCGCCGTCGGTGATCACGTCGTCGGCACCCTTCGCGAGGACGACGTGGCCGAGGTCGGCCGCGAAGGATTCGATCTCGCCGGCGACCGCTCGAAGGTCGTTCGCTTCGGGGCCGCCCATCCGCGCGAGTTCGGCCCGGTTGGGCGTACAGACCAGCGTCGCGTCGGTCTCGACCTCGGGAACGACTGCGAGCGCGTCGGCGTCGACAACGGCCCGGCCGTCGTAGGACTCGAGAAATTGGCGTGCGGCCTCGAGCGTCTCCTCTGCGGTTCCCAGACCTGGCCCGAGCACCACGGGGTTGTCGTACTCCTGGGCGGTCTCGAGCAGGTCGTCGGCTCGTTCTGGCGTGAGAATATCCTCTTCGTAGGGCTGGACGATGAGGTCCTCGGCGTAGCCCTGGATCTCGCCGGCGACCGTCTCGGGCGCTGCGACGAAAGAGAGTTCCGCGCCAGCACGAAGTGCGGACTGGGCGGCGAGGGCTGGTGCCCCTGTGTAGGGGCCACCGCCGATGACGTACGGTCGCCCGTCGCGGTCGTCCGGCCGCGCGAGGGAGATATCGCCGGGGCCAACGAACCGCTCTGCGGCGGCGGGGATACCGATGTCTGCGACGGTCACCTCGGACTCGAGATCCGCGAGGCCGGGCTTGGTGTCGTGAAACGTCACGACGCGGTCGGCCTCGACCCGGTTTTCGGCGTGGTCGTTCCCGTCCGCGTCGAACCCGGTGGGGACGTCGACCGCCACGACGGTCGCATCAGCCGCGTCGATCGCTTCGGCTGCGGTCGCCACGGGTTCACGCAGGTCGCCGCTGATCCCCGTTCCCAGCATCGCGTCGACGATCACGTCCGCGTCGGGGAGGTCGAACCCGCTCGAGTCTCGGATCTCTCGCGTGTCGTAGTCCGCCCGCTCGAGTGCCTCCCAGTTCTCGCGGGCGATCTCGGTGCCGATATTCTCGGCGCGGCCGAGCAGGAGAGTGGTGACGTCGTACTCGTCCAAGAAGCGAGCGGCAACGAACGCGTCCCCACCGTTGTTTCCGCGACCCGCAACGATCGCCACGCTCGAGCCCGGGTCGGCGACTTCCCTGACCGCGCGGGCGACGGCGTTCCCGCTCGA
This sequence comes from Natronobacterium texcoconense, assembly GCF_900104065.1. Taxonomy (NCBI): domain Archaea; kingdom Methanobacteriati; phylum Methanobacteriota; class Halobacteria; order Halobacteriales; family Natrialbaceae; genus Natronobacterium; species Natronobacterium texcoconense. The sequence continues at coordinate 1,240,330 of NZ_FNLC01000001.1, forward strand.
CTCCATGAGCTGCTTGCGCGGCACGCCGAGTGCCGCGGCGTTCTCGTCGACGGCGGCCATTCGCCTGCCTGTGATCATACGTGAGCGTTCGACAGGCCGACCGTTCAAGATTGCGGACGACACGCTCATGGCCTACGAACTGCTAGAGATTGCGTGAACGTCTTCTGGCTCGACGAAGAGCCTCGGCTCGCCGCCCGCTATCACTGCGATCAGCACGTCAACAAGATGCTTCTCGAGGCCGCACAGGTCCTCTGTACGGCAGCCCGCGAGAACGGCTACGACGCCGAGTTCCTCTACGCCGCGACCCACGTCGGCCACCCGGTCACCCGCTGGGCCGTCGAGTCGCGAGCCAACTGGCTCCGACTGCGCGAGCACGCCGAGGCGCTCAACGCCGAGTTCGTCGAACGCTACGACAAGGACGCGGATCACGCGAGTTGGCGGGTAATCGACCGGATCGAGTCAGACGCAATCACGTTCCCGACCGCAGAGCCGACGCCGCGCCCGCAGGCGATGCCCGACGAGTACAAACGGCCTGGCGATCCCGTGGCCGCCTACCGTGCCTACTACGCCGGCGAAAAGGCGGCCTGGGCCGAGTGGAACTACACCGCAGAACCGCCGTGGCTCGCCGAGTATCGGGACACGTCGGAGTCGTGCGTCGACCCTGATCTCGAGTGACGGCCCCGCGAGACGCGGTACGTTTATACTGCTTCCGCTGTCATTTTCGGGCGATGTCCCCCATCTCTCGAGGTTCGATCTTCGAAGGCGAACTGGACGCGGACGACCTGGACCCCCTCACCCGCGCGTACCAGAACGTCGTTATCTACGCCGACGCGAACTCGGAAGAGGTCCTCTACGAAGGGCCGATCGTCGTCCACGCGAACGGCTGGCTCGAACTCGAGGGGAACCGGCTGCTCTCGCCGAGCGCGGTCCACCACGTCGACGTCTACGACGACGAAACCGAGAGCGATCGGTCCGACGACACTGGCAACGATACCGACGGTCGCGGCGACGACCGCGGAGACGACAACCGTACCAGCCGATTCAGCCCGCGCTAGCGAAGCAGGCGCTCGATGTTACGATGCCGAACGTTCGCCCACGCCTCCCTGTCGAGGTCGAACCGATCGAACAGGCCGAACTGCGGGACGGCCTGACCGGGATAGAGGTAGTCAGTCCCGAAGACGATCTGATCGTGGTGGGTCTCGAGCAGTTCCTGTCCCAGTGTCTCGTCGCGGACGAGCGCGTTCCAGCCGGATCGCGTGGAGATGTCGCCATAAATGTTGTCGTACTCCGCGAGTAACTCCCAGATCCGGCCACGAGACTCGATCGGTCCTTCCGGGATGCTTCCGAGGTCCGCCCGTTCCACGTCCGCACCCATGTGTGCCCACCAGCCGTGAGCGTGAGCGACGAAGTCGACTTCCGGGTACGAGGCCAGCACGCTCTCGAGTCGTGGAAGCCCGATCTCGTCCGGCAGCGACTGGCGGTCGGTGTGAAAGAGGATCGGCAACTCGTACTCCGCACAGCGTTCGTAGATCGGCCCGAGGCGCTCGTCGTCGATCGGCATGCCGACTTTCAGTTCGCCGAACCCGCGTGCGCCGCGGTCGATGTAGCCCTCGAGCAGATCCTCGGCGGTGTCCTCGCCGTACACCAGCGTTCGGGGATCGATCGTACAGAAGGGAACGAGTCGCTCGGGGTAGGACGCGGCCTCCTCGAGGACCCACCAGCTCGGTGCCTGGACCGGGTACGCCTCGGGGGAATCGAACGCGAGGACGACAGCCCGATCGACGCCGTAGGCATCCATCCAGTCGACGAGTTCGTCGGCAGAGAGAGGGTCGTGACCGCGAGTCGCCATTGGAACGACGTGAGTGTGTGCGTCGAACAGCGGGAGGTCGGCGAGCGGATCCTGGTCGTCTTCCTCCGTCTCCGTGTCCTCTTCTTCCGTCTCCGAATCGCTCTCGTCCGTCTCGGGATCGTCCGGCGGCGCGGCGCTCGGTTCCGGTGTTTCGGACGCCGGTGTCGACTCGTCGAGCCGATCGGTCGTACAGCCGGCACCGGTCGCGAAGAGCCCGCCTGCAGCTATGCCGAGATATCGGCGTCGCGTCGTGACTGCTCTCGAACGTGTGTCGTCGGCGTTTGAGTCGTCCGACTCGTCGCTACAGGAGGAAGAATCGCCCGACGGGGAAGCGAACCGGGTCATGCGCCGCGGTTGTACACGACCGTCTATAATGCTGGTGTGCGTAGACCGTAGCTACCCTCTCGCTCGGTTACGAAGGAACTAGTTGCGAGCGGATAGGCCACTCCCCCGGTTCGTAGCGATCGGGTACGAACGCGGTATGGTGTCGTGGAAGCCCATAGCCGACGACTTCGGCCGCTCTACTCGAGGGCCCTGATCTCGACCTGTGAACCTGTCCCAGCAAACGAACAGACCGATTGCAGTTCGTGAAGCGACTGAAAAACTGCCCCTCCGCGATGACTCAGTACTGGATCTCGAACCCGTCCTCGCCCCGTGGCTCCTCGTACTCGACCACGACGTCTTCGACCTCGGCTGCGGGACTGCCCGTGTGACACCACTCGATCATCTCCTCGACGACGTCTTCGGCCCCTTCGAAGATCGCCTCGACGCGGCCGTCGGCCAGGTTCTTCACCCAGCCGTCGACGCCCTTCTCGCGGGCCGTATCGCGAGTGTTCGCGCGGTAGTAGACGCCCTGTACTGTCCCCGAAACGAAGACGTGTGCGCGAGTGCGGTCGGACATGGTCGAGTCGTCGACCGCGACTGTCAAAAATCCCGTCCGTCGCGGGCGGGCACCACCGGCGACGAATACAGGATCGAGATCGGGAGCGAGCGACAACGGGACGTGCCTCGAGTCCATATCGCCGCCAGTGACCGGAGCCGTACGCCACCGTGACGGGATCCACTTCGACTGCGGCGAGCGCGGGCGGATCGTCGCCGATGCACGAAGCGCGGTCGGCACGATCAACGTCGTCAGCCACGCCCACGCCGACCACACCTTCCGTGCCGCGCCGGAGACGGTCGTCTGCTCGCCCGAAACGGCAGCCATCGCGGAGGCTCGCACCGGGAACGGCTTCGAGTTCGTCGACGCTGTGCCGGGAGTCGAACTCGTCCCTGCGGGACACGTCGTCGGCTCTCGAGCGGCGATCATCGACGCCGAGCACGGGGACGGGAGCCGACGCCGGTTCTGCTACACCGGTGACTTCTCGACTCGAGACCGCTGTTACCTCGAGGGGTTCGATCCCGAAGTCCTCGAGGGCGATATCGACATCCTCGTGATGGAGACGACCTACGGCCGACCCGAGTACCGGTTTCCCGAGCAGGCGGATCTCGAGGCCGAGATTCGCGACTGGCTGGCCGACAACGACGACCGACCGCTCTTTCTGTTCGGCTACTCGCTGGGCCGAGCCCAGAAACTCCAGTGGCTCGCCCGCGAAGCGATCCGCGAGCAGGGCGGCGACCGGGAGATTCTCGTCTCGGAGTCGATCGATGCAGTCAACCGAGCTATCGAGACGGCGACGGACCTCGCGTTTCCGGGGGAACCGTACGACTCGCTACGGGGCCTGACCGACGAAATCGTCGTCCTCCCATCGAACCAGGCACGATCCGACTGGATCGAGACGGCGGTCGACCGCGAAGACGCGCTGAAGGCAGGCTTCTCGGGGTGGGCCGTCGACGACTCCTTCCTGTACCGGGGCGGTTACGACGCGACCTTCCCGCTGACCGATCACTGCGACTACGACGAACTGCTCGAGACGGTGCAAGCGATCGATCCCGGAACCGTCTACACCCACCACGGCTTCGCCGAGGAGTTCGCGGACGGGCTCGCAACCGAACACGGCTACCGGGCACGGCCGCTGAAACGCGATCAGCGAACGCTCGAGGAGTTTTGCTGATGGGCATTCTGGACCGACTCGAGGAGGAGTTCGTGGACGTCTCGACGAGTCGTGCGACCCTGAAAGAGTTGCTCGAGTTGGCCGTCGGATCGATCCTGTTCGTCCTGCTCGCCGGGGGACTCGCGTACTACCTCCTCGGGCGGACGGTGGCGCTCGCTGTCGTCGTCGTACTTGCACTCGTATTCGCGATTACGATCGTCTCACAGACCTACTGGGCGCTGACGGGTCGTTCGGACTACCGGGAGTGACCGTCAACGGGAGTGTGGACGTGGGCGCGTATAGTTACCTGCCGTCCTCGTACCGTCGAGCGCCAGCGATCATGCGAATCGCCAGCGCGAAAACACCGACGACGAACACGAGCCAGACGACGTCGCTTCCGGTTCCGCCGAACGGGTCGGCGTACTCGACGATCGCTACGGCGAGTGTGAGTCCAGCGACGTAGAGTGCGTTCATCCCGACGAAATCGGCCAGCCCTTCTTCGTCGGTCACGCGGTCCGGATCGTATCCTGCGATCAACGACGTCATCCCGGCGTACTTGATCAGGGCACCGAGCGTTCCGACGAACGTCGCTGCGGCGAGAAGCGTGACCGATGTGCCGACGCTCATGCCAATATAGAGACAGTAATTCGGCAAATTAGTTTCGGCGAGTGACGGGGACTCGAGCGGTCACTCGCCAGTTCGCAGATATCCGGAGTTGAAGTTCCGACCACGAGCGGATTGTAGTCGGAGATAGACCTCGATGGCTGTCTTTCTCGTCCATCACCCCTGCCGAACGATACACGACAACTGAAAGTGACAGGCCAGAATCGGAGACTGACCTGTAAGCCAGTACGTTTAGGCAGGTATAGGCCGTCGGTTGATCTGGCAGGGGGGTTGGGGGAGCGGCAATCAACTCTCGATCACCGTGAGAGTCCTCCTGCCACTGGTTGTAAGCAACCACCACACCGATGCCGACCGCGGTCACCACCGGTATTTTGCAGTTCACTTTCCTCGCTGTACTCGTCTCGAGCCGTCAGCCGTTCGTTCTGAGTTCGTGGAAGACGTACGTCTGGGCGTAGCCCGCGTACTCGCCGCCGAACCGTTCGCGGATCGCCCGCGACGTCGCCGCGTAGGAGCCACAGTCACAGTCCGGATAGTAGTCTTCGATGGCCGACCTGATCCAGGTGTCCAGCGGGACGGCCTGGTCGAACCCTAACGAGAAGAGGAGGACACAGTCCGCGACCTTGTCGCCGACGCCGACGAACTGACAGAGGTAGTCGCGGGCCTCCTCGTAGGCGAGGTCTCGAGCCTCGTCGGGGTGGGCTTCGCCGTCGGCGACCATCTCGGCCGTCCGGACGACGTAGGGGGCACGGTAGCCGAGGCCTAACTCGCGGAGTTCCGCCTCAGTCGCGGCCGCGAGCTGGTCCGGCGTCGGAAAGGCGTAGTAGGTGCGGCCGTCGAATTCGAGCGGATTACCGTACTCGCGAGCGAGCGTCGACACCATCGAGTGGATGCGGCTCACGCGCATCTGGGCCGAGCAGATAAACGAGATCAGACAGCCAAACGGCGGATCCTCGATCAGCCGCATCCCACGGTGAGCTTCGTAGGCATCCCGTAACAACGGATCGTCGGGCGCGGCCGCGACGATAGACTCGAGGTCGTCGTCCAGTCGCAGGAGTCGGCGTACGGTCGCCTCGGCGTCGGTCGTCGCCTCCCACTCGAGGTAGCCGTCTCGCGTCCGCGCGCGGATCACGTCCTGTTCGGGGCCGCTCGAGGTGTCGACGACGGTGTAGTACCAGGCGTCGTCGGGTCGCTCGCCGGTGTACATGTCGCCGTCTTCGCGTCGCCAGAGGTACGTCTGTCCGCTCTCGAGGGTTCGATACAGGTCCAGGCCGCCGGAGAGGTCCGCAACCGGGATCGTGCCGGTTTCCATTCGTCGAATGCTTCGAGGGCGTGGGCTTGGACCTTTCGAAGGTGACCGAAGACGTTCGCGCTCCCAGGGGGTCCGGGAGGCGAACCTTGATACTGTAGGCGATAGAATGTCTAGGTATGAACTGCAGGGTTGTCGTCGAAGCCGCAGTGCCGGTGTTCGACGTTGAGACGGAAGACGAGGCGATCCGTATCGCCATCTCGAAGACGGGCGAGATGCTGAACCCTGACCTGAACTACGTCGAGATCAACATGGGCGAGCGCACGTCACCGTCCGGGGAGGAACTCCCACCCGCGTTCATCGCGGCCGACGAAGCGCTCGTCGCTCTCGAACTCGAGATGACCGTCTTCAACGTCGAACGCGAGGAACACGCCTCGCGTATCGCACGCAAAGAGATCGGTCAACGGCTCGAGAACATTCCGCTGGAGGTACAGTCCATCGAGGTCGTCGACGAGGAAGAGATCGACGACGAAACAGAAGACGACTCCGACGACGAATCCGAAACGAACGTCGACGAAACGGACGAACTCGAGTCGTCCGAACCGGAGACAGAGACTGAGACTGAGACGGAGTCAGACGACGAGGTCCTTCCCGAGTTCGAGGATCTGGTCGAGTAGAGTGAGTCAACACTAACGTTTTCGCGCGTTTTGTCGGCGTTACCCCTGGAACAGTCTCGCCACTGATGGGTATATTGGTTACCGTAGGATGCGTCGAGATTCTTAGTCAGCGGTAGCGGCGACTGCTTCCTGTTCGTCTTCACGCATATTGGCCGTGATTCCGCCGGCAAGCGCAAAGACAGCGGTCTTGTGGTCGGTTTTCGATTTGTGGATCGATGTTGGTCGAATACCGAGCGATTCGTACTCCTCCAGGTCAATCTCACAGTTGTCCCATTCCGCGCACTGGTTGGATACTTCAGCGAGAAGACCGTGAAGGTGAATGAGCTCCTGTTTCTTCATAACCATGCTCTTCTATCCACTGCAGGGTTATATTATTATCTTGAGTCGCGTTACCATGCATGTCGCATAGGTGGCCGAGACTGTCGTTTTCGCGAATGGATCGAAGACTGTCTCTAGCCGGTTGAAACGAACGAACGAACGCGACTATAGCGTTCGAACGCACTCGTAATATACTCCTTATCGAGGGAGTGTCTCCGGCAGTGGTAGGTCTAGAACGTACGTTCAGGGATGGTTCCAGCGAATCTGGGACAGTCGGCGAGTATGCCGGAGTTACTCGAGTCAAAGCCGGGAGTAGACCGTCGTTACCGGCGTAATTCCGTCAAAATATTGTCCAAGTGACAAAAGAGACTACGAGCGTTAGCCGAGTTGTTTCAGCGTCTGGAGATCGCGGTCGGTCCGCATGAATTCGGCGGTCCGACGAGAGGCGTGACAGTTGGGACAGTGAAACGTGGCAGTAGATTCCGGAAGTTCGCCCGGGGAGACTTGCCAGTCTTTCGCACATTCGGGACACAACAATTGAACTGTCGTTTCATCCATGTTATGCTAGTACACACCAGGGATGAAAAACCTTGTCGCGCTCATCTGCCGTGACGAACGCCACTAACAACCCGGCGTTACAGGGACGCCGACAGTAACCACCCGTCGTAATCGGCGTCTATGCCGGGGTCGCCGTGTCCGATGCCTCGAGGAGTTCCTTGTACCGGTTGCGGATCGTGACCTCGGAGATGTTCGCGACTTCGCTGACCTCGTTCTGGGTGACCTTCTCGTTGGTCAGCAGGGCCGCAGCGTAGACGCCGGCAGCCGCGAGGCCGACCGGCGACTTGCCGCTGTGGACGCCCTCCTGTCGTGCCGACTCGAGCAGTTCGCGGGCCATTCGCTCGGTCTCGTCGGGAAGGTCGAGGTCGCTGACGAACCGTGGGACGTAGCTCTCGGGATCGGCCGGCTGTACCTCGAGGCCGAGTTCCCGGATGACGTACCGGTAGGTTCGGGTCAGTTCCATCTTCTCGACGCGGCTGACCGCCGAAATTTCGTCGAGACTGCGGGGCGTGCCGGCCTGTCGAGCCGCAGCGTACAGCGACGCCGTAGCGACGCCTTCGATCGATCGTCCCGGCAGGAGGTCCTCCTCGAGTGCGCGGCGGTAAATCACGCTTGCGGTCTCGCGGACGTTCTCGGGCAGGCCGAGCGCCGAGGCCATCCGGTCGATTTCGCCCAGTGCCTGCTTGAGGTTGCGCTCCTTGCTGTCACGGGTGCGGAACCGCTCGTTCCAGGTGCGAAGGCGCTGCATCTTCTGGCGCTGGCGACTCGAGAGGGCCTTTCCGTAGGCGTCTTTGTCCTGCCAGCCGATGTTGGTCGAGAGCCCCTGGTCGTGCATCATGTTGGTCGTCGGGGCACCGACGCGGCTCTTCTGGTCTTTCTCGGCGGCGTCGAACGCTCGCCACTCGGGGCCGCGGTCGATCTCGTCTTCTTCGACGACGAGGCCACAATCGTTGCAGACGGTCTCTGCGTGCTCTGCGTCCGATACGAGTCGACCGCCACACTCCGGGCAGTGTTCCTGTTCGTCGGCACGCTCTCGCTCCGTGCGTTCCTCCTCCGCCTCTCGCTCGTTGGTATAGGTTCGAATGTTGGTCATGGTGTATAGGGTTGGTTACTCGGGGCTCCCGGGTGGGGAAACCAGAAGAAACCCGGTCGCCTCGGCTAACATAGAGTAAGGCCGTAACGCATATAAGTGTTTTGCCTTGTTTATAAACTAACCGGCAACACTGTTATATATGTTCCGGTTATATGTTTATTAATCGTGTTGGATTGGGTCGGGGACGGGACCGACTCGTCCCCGTCCAGCACGAGTCGAACGCTTTTCGGTCCCGTCCGTCGAACGGCCGAGCATGAGCGTCCGCTTCGGCGCAGTAACCGTCGACTGGTTCGGACTCGCGACCGTCCGACTCGAGGGCGAGACCGGCGCGGTCATCTACGTCGATCCTGGGCCGGAAACGTACGGCTTCCTGGATGGGTACGACCCCCGCGACGGTGACCTGATACTCGTCTCGCACGACCACCACTACGATCCGGAGTCGATCCGGCGAGTCGCCCACGAGGATGCGATCGTCGTCGTCCACGAGTCGATCGACGTCGAAACGATCGACCACACGGACGAATCGCCAGAGGAACTCCCCTACGAGGTCGAACGCGTCCGTGCCGACGAGTCGTTCGTCCTCGGACCGCTGGATCTGTTCACGACGCCCGCGTACAACGATCCTGCGGGCCCGCACACCGACGAGGACGGGACACCACACCACCCTCAGGGAGAAGGGTGTGGCTTCGGCGTCACGGTCGACGGCGTCTCTGCGTTCTGGCCCGGCGATACGGACGTCCTCCCCTTCCACGAGGAGATGGACGTCGATCTGTTCTTGCCGCCGATCGGCGGGACGTTCACGATGGACCGCCACGACGCAGCGTCGCTCGCCGAGCGGATCGAACCCGGCCTCGTCCTGCCGGTTCACTACGATACGTTTCCCGAAATCGAGGTCGACGAAGAAGCGTTCGTCGTCGACGTCGCCACTCGAGGCGTGCCGGTCGTTCTCGACAGTTCCTGATCGCTCAGGGACGCAATTCGCCGAACCGAGTCGATGTATATGTCTGTACAATCAGAGACAAATCCGCGATTATAAGTAACGACTCGCAAATTACTGCATAGAACTCATGGGGAGTGCAGACAACTGTTCAAATTGTTGGGAGCTAACATGGGGCGTATTGCCGCCAGCGACTACCGGAACCGATTCCACCTGCGCGAGCACAAAAGGCGGTGATCGGCGTGTCCACTGAGACGTCGGAAGGGACCGACCTCACCTATCCGTCCTCGGAATGGGCGGGCTTCTTCAAGAACCACTTCGGGCCGTCGATGCTCTGGGCGCTGATCAGCATCGGTGGGAGCCACATCGTTCTCGCGCCGACGCTCGGTGGCACCTTCGGACTCTTCGCTGTCTGGGTGTTCGCGGTCATCTACCTCGCGAAGTACGGCGGCTGGGAACTCGGCATCCGCTACAACTACGGCGTCGGCGGGAACCCCGTCGAGGCCTACGGCGACCTCCCCGGCCCCAAAAACTGGATGCAGTGGTTCACCGTGGCAGTATTTACGATCGCCTACACCGGAATTACGGCCGCCGTCGGAATGAGCACCGCGGCGTTCGTCGAGGCGCTGACGCCGCTTTCGTTCGCACAGGCGTTCGTCACCTTCGTCGGTCTCGCGGGTGTGCTCGTACTCTTCACGCGGTACAGTCTCCTCGAGAAGATCCTGATGGGGTTTACGATCGCACTCGGCGCCCTCGTCCTGATGGGCGTCCTCGCCGGCCCGCCGTCGGGTGAGGTCGTCGTCGCCACCACGTTCACTGCGCCGGACCTCACCGGGCCGCTGTTCGTCGGTCTGTTCGCCGCTGCCGCAGGGTTCGCCCCGACGGGATTCAGCACGAGCGTCCTCATCGGCAGCTGGAGTATGGCCAAAGGCGAGGGCGCCGGCGAACTCCGGGAACGAGGGCTCGACCCCGAAAACGAGAAACATCACGACTACATCCGTGCCTGGATCCGGACGGGCCGCCGGGACTTCAACATCGGCTACGCCTTCAGCTTCGTGCTCATCGTCGCGATGGTGATCCTGTCGGCGAACGTCCTCTACCCCAACCCGCCCGAGGACGCGAACCTCGCGGTCGCGATCGGAGACATCCTGAGCGCCTCCTTCGGCGAGTGGTCCTACTACGCGATGATCGTCGGTGCCTTCGCCGCGCTGTACTCGACAGTTATCACGCTGCTCGACGGCGCGTCCCGCGCGGTCGGCGACGTCCTCCCGATGGCACTCGAGCGCGAGGACTTGGACAGCGAATCTATCCGAAAACTCGTCGTCGTGGGCATCGTCGCGGTCAGCTGTGGCGTCGTGCTGACGGTCGGCACCGTTCCCGTCACGTTCCTGATCTGGATCTCGGCGCTGCTCGCGATCACCGAAATCCTGTTCTATCCCGCGAACTGGTACGTCGTCAGGGAACACCTCCCCGAACCCTTCCAGCCCTCCCGCACGTGGATCGCCTACTACGGCGTCAGCCTGGTGCTTGTGATCCTGTTCGGCGTCATGGGCGCAGCACACGAATTCGGCTATCTGTAGCGTCGACCCATCTCGACCGGTGAGAGTCCACTTTTTCGACTGCTCGCAAGAGTTAGTGTCGTCGTCGCCGACGATTCGTCTATGGGCAGCCAGCGGCGGAACCGACACGAGCGCCGAGCCGATACCTACTGTTCGAACTGCGGAACGGCTCTCGAGTCGTCGATGAACTACTGTCCGTCCTGTGGCGATCGGATCGACCGGGCGACCGCCGATCGGTCGGCGTCGACCACCGTCGACTCGGCCAGCCGGAACCGCCTCGAGTCCCGGATCGCCGCGGCAGTCCGCGACGGCTGGGAACTCGAGCACGACTTCGGCGATCACGCCGTGATGATCAGGCGGACGTTCGGCTCGACGGACGAACACCTGGTGGTCGCGCTACTGACGATCTGGTGGACGATGGGACTCGGAAACGCCCTCTACGGCGTCTACAAGTACGTCGAAGACGCCGATCGGATGGTTCTCCGCTCGGAGCCGTACGGAGCCGACGACGCGGAACAGTCCGCCTCGAGCAGTCACCTGCTTCACCGTGTGACTGCTGTCGCCTGTTGGCTCACGGCTGCCGTCCTCGCAGCGATCGGCGTCGCAGTCGCCACATCCGGGCTGTCTCCGCTCCTGTACGTCCTCGCCGCTGGATTCGTCTTCCTCGGGATGGCATCACTACCGTCGGTCTCGAGCCGCCTGGCCCGGCGACACTCCCTCCTGACCAACGGGCGAACGCGATCGGTCGAGGAACGGTCCGTCGTCGACTACGAACGACCCTGTACCGCGTGTTCGGAACCGGTCGGGCGAGGGATCGAGCGAATCTACCGCGCAGAATTCTGTCTTCTCGGGGTTCCGCTAACGGGCTCCGAAGGCCGGAACTACTACTGTAGCCGGTGTGCGAACGCGGAGGTCACGGAACCGCCGACGGCCGCGTCCTCGAGCGAACCGCGGCAGGCGGACCCGGAACCCGAATCCACGGAGACGACCGCCGACGCGACGCGACTCGACTGACGATGGGACGAACGACCCTCGAAACCCTCCTGTTCGACGAATCGACCAACGAAGCAGTTCGAGCGGCACTGCCGGATCCCGCGATCCCGTTCTTCGAGACAGTCACGCACCTCGGTGACGGTGCGACGCTACTCGTACTGCTGGCGACGATGTACTGGTTCGGCGCGGCCTCGAGTCGACGCACGCGCGCGCTCGTCATCGGGATCGGGCTGCTGGGATTCTCCGTCTCGGCCGGACTGAAGGGGGCCATCGCCGCACCGCGACCCGACGTCACCTTTACACACGCCGTCTTCAGCCCCTACAGTTTCCCGAGCGGACACGCGCTGGGGTCGGCGACGGTGTACGGCGCGATCGCGGTTTACGCGGAACTGTGGACGAAACGAGTGCGATACCTCCTCGCGGGGACGATCATCGTCCTCGTCTCGCTGTCGAGAGTCGTCATCGGGGCTCACTTCCTCGGTGATGTACTGGCCGGGATGATCCTGGGAATCGCAATCGTAGCCCTCGTCTACTACGCCGATCCCGACCCTGGTTACACGTTCGTCCTCGCCGGCGCGATCGCCGTCCTCTCCTTTGCGTTCGGGTCGACTCACTACACGACGCTCACGACCGGCGCAGCGATCGGAGCGGCGCTCGCGTGGACGTACGCACGCGATCGCTCGACGACGCCGCGTGGCGCGTCGCTGCTCGTCCTCGGGGCAGTCGTCGTTCCGATTCTGGTCGCCGTCCGTCTGATCACCGTCGACTGGAACCCTCACTGGATCGGTGACGTCGTGGGCTACGCCGCCGTCGTCGGGTTCGCGGTACTGCTCCCGGAAATCGCAGCGACGCTCGACGACCGACCCGTCGTCGAGCGGCTACAGGAGACACTCCCATTTGCGGGCCGGACAGTCGATCCCGGACAGGTGCCGCCTCGAGAACGCGAATAGATAGAAAACTCGTCGCTACAGGACGCCCATCTCACTGAGTCGCTCGGGTGCAATCTACCGGAACCTCGGCTCGAGGACGTCTATAGGACGCCCATCTCACTGAGTCGCTCGGGTGCAATCTACCGGAACCTCGGCTCGAGGACGTCTATAGGACGCCCATCTCGCTGAGACGTTCCGGAAATCATCTCCCAGACCGACGGTTCGATGGCCGTCTAGAGGACGCCCATCTCACTGAGTCGCTCGGGGAGATACGTATCCGTCACGAAGTCAAGCCCGTGCGACGCCAGCGACTGCTGTTCGGACTTCTTCTCGATCTCGAGTTGCAACTCGATCTGTTCCTCCCAGTAGTCGGTCTGGAAGCGCGGGTCCGAGAGTTCGCTCTCGAGGGCGTTCTTGTCCGAGTCGCTGAGCGGGTCGGTCGGCAGGTCGTACTCGACGATGTCGGCGGGCTGGATGCCGATGAACTGCGCCTCCGGGGTCGCCAGGTACTCAGAGAGGTGGGCGGACTTGATCGAGCCGTAGGCGACGGAGCCGTAGATACGGTACGACCACGGGTCACCGTCTGTAAAGACCGTAACGGGCAGGTCGAGTTCGTCGTGGAGTCGCTTGGTGATCCGCCTGGTCGCGCGTGCGGGCTGACCCTTCAGGTGGACGACCAGGGCGTTGTACTCGTCGTCGAAGCCGTTCTCGACGAGTCGGTCGCGCATACCACCGGTCTCGACGGCCAGGATGAAGTCGGCGTCACAGTCGAGAAAGTCGATGGTGTCGGGGTTGTTCGGGATCTGGTAGCCGCCCTCGCCGACGTCTTCCTGGCAGTGAATCTCGCGTTCGCCGCGACGGGTCTGCTCGCGCAGATGGAGCGGCCCCATGATCGTCGCACCCGACTCCTCGGGACGCATATGGAAGTCCTCGCGAGTGACCCCCGAGACGATCTCTAAGTCCTCGATCAGGCTGTTCGACTCGTCCTGATCGCCGAACTGGGCTTCCTCGTTGTCCCAGCTCTCCGAGAGGTAGTAGAGTTCACGCAGGGTCGACGAACGGTCCTCCTCTAACTGGTCCGCGAGGAAGTCGATCGTGTAGACGGCCTTCAGGAGCTTCCGGGCGCCGCGGACGGAGTTCGCCGACCGCGTCGACTCGCGGTCGCCGTAAACCCAGACGTTGCTGTCTTCGTCGTACTCGATGTTGTTCTTCGTCCGCGTCGGGACGGACATGTGAGGGATCTCGCCCAGTTCGAACTGGTCGTAGAACTGTGCCGCGAGATCGATCAACTGCTCTCGTGCTTGTTCGTTGTTGTCCGCGCTCATGCTGACACCGTGAGTTTCTCGCTTTCGACTCCCTTTACGTCCAGATCGAACGATGCGTCGTCGTCGACCTCGTACTCGAGGGTCGCCTCGTCACCGCTGTCGATGTCGGGTTCCCACTTGACGAACCACTCGCCGTCCATCTCGACGACCGACGCGCCATCGGAGAGGTCGGTGGGTTCGGCCGAGACGATGTCGGTGACCTCGAGCGATTCGTTCGTACTCGAGTTGTTCTCGACGACGACCGACACCGACTGGCTGTCGCCGTTTGCCTCGACCTGGCGTTCGACGAGCACGTTGTTCATGATGCGTGCGATGGCGTCGTCGATGTCCGGTTCCTCGCGACCGGTAACTTCGGCGACTTTCGTCGCCATCTCCGGGAGGATCTTGCCGAGGACGTTCTGTTTCTTGCGCCGTTTCTGCATCGAGCGGCGTTTGTTCAGGTAGCTCTTGAGTTCGCGAGCGGCCTCGCGGATCGCGAGTTCGATCTCGTCTTCCATCTCGGGGACGTTCGCGACGGCGTCCTTGGACTCGCTCGTGAACGGCACGTTCGTCGACGCGACGTGGATCATGATGACGACGGGGCCGTTCGGCAGTCCGGAGCCGCCGGGCTGGTCGAGTCCGTAGTTACGCCAGCCGATGTTTTTCACCACGTCCGTCGTCGCACATGCACCGCGCTGGTAGACCAGCGGGACGCGATTCGCAAAGCGGAGGACATCCGCACTGCCTTCAGCCCCGAGTTCGCCGCCGTAGGCGATACCGGCCTCGACGATGAACGGGTCACCGCCGTGAACCTCGGCGTCGCGGGTCGCGGAGGCATAGAAGTCGGCGTCGAACTCCTTCTCGAGACCTGCCTCGATCAGGTCCGCCGAGATGGGTGCGAGACACCGCGTCGGCGGTGCCATGATGTCGGTCGCGCGCATCCCGTCGACGAGGTCGCTGGTGGCGTCGCGGTCGTCCTCGAGTTCTCGAACCAGCGGCGGGTCGTCGGGGACGGTGACCATCACGCCCCAGATCGCCTCGACGACGTTCTCGCGGGCGGTGTCTCCGAAGGCGACGTCGTCGTACTCCTCGGTGAGTTCCGCGGCGCGGTCGACGGACTCCCGAACCGTATCGCGGGTGAACCGGTGGCGAACGTCCTCGTCGGTGGCGTCCTCGAACCGGCCGGCGAGTCGCTCGCTGAACGCGCGGACGACCTCGTCGTCTTTGCGCGTACTCGTCGCTTCGTCGGCGAGTGCGTAAACGTCGTCGACGAGCCGGGATTCCTCGGATTCGTCCTCGTCGCCGGACTCGTCGTCCGATTCCGGCGCGGCATCGATAAGCTCGAGCCAGACCGCATCGACTGCGTTCTCCCGGACAGTGTCGCCGAACGTGGTTTCGTGCTCTTCCCCAACCGTCTCGGCCGCCGAATCGACGACCTCGAGCAGTTCGTGATGAGAGATCCGGTCGTAGTCGTCGACCTCGTCGGCGATAGCTTCGGCGAAGGCAGCGGTCGCATCCGCCCCCTTGTTCGCCGTGGCGTCGGAGACTGCGGCGTGGAGGTCGACGTCTTCGTGTGCCGCCGGCGGCCGCCAGCGCATCTCACGACCGTAGTGGCGGTCGCGGAAGGCGTCGATGATCGAGTCGGCGGTTTTCTTCCCGACGCGGGTGAACTCCTCCTGCAAAAAGCCCGAGACGGTCTGGGAGTCGGTCGCCGTCAGCATCTTCATCACGGTCCCGAGTTCGACGCCGTGAGGGTGGGGTCGAATCTCCTCGGTCTCCTCGGGCAACTGGTCGGTCGCCCGCTCGAACTTGAAGTGGGCTTTCGGCTCGCGCAGTTCGAGCCGCGCGTGTGGGTTGACGACCGCCGTGTGCTTGATGTAGTCGTGAAGCTGCTGGCGGGCGCGCATGTTGGCTTCCATCTCGAGTTCGATGCGCGTCCCGTGCGGGCGATCCCACGTGGTCGTCTCCTCGACGCTGATCTCGGGTTCGTTATCGTCAGTGTCGACGATGAGTTCGAAGTACTGTGCCTCGTCTGCCCCCTCGGTGCGGCTGGTGATCTTCGCCGGTTTGCCGCTGGTTAGCTGGGAGTAGAGAACGGCGGCGGAGATACCGATCCCCTGCTGACCACGGGACTGTTCGCGGGCGTGAAAGCGCGACCCGTACAGCAGTTTCCCGAACACTTTCGGCAGCGATTCCTTCGTCAGCCCGGGCCCGTTGTCCTCGACGATCAGCCGGTAGTAGTCCCCATCCTCCTGTATCTCGACGTAGATGTCGGGCAGAATACCGGCTTCCTCGGCGGCGTCCAGGGCGTTGTCGACGGCCTCCTTGACGGCCGTGACGAGGCCTCGAGCGCCGCTGTCGAAGCCGAGCATGTGCTTGTTCTTCTCGAAGAACTCGGCGATGGAGATCGCCTGCTGACTCTCCGCCAGCTCCTCGGCGATCCCCGGCTCGTCACCGAGTGTCGACTGAAACGACGTCATCACCTCCCTGTACTAACGGCGGGGCTAAAAGGTGTGTGTTACCGGAGTGAAAGTGATCTCGGCTCCCCGCAGCGACGAAAACTCCCCTCACAAAGGTTTAACCTCGCGCGAAACTTCGTCCTACACGAGAGGACATATGGCTCCAGACGACACTGACGAGCACCGGGTAGACGAGGACGACCTCGACCCGGACCGGGAACCAGCGTTCGAGGACGAAGAACGGATTCGAGCCACGGCAGCCGAGGAGGTCGACCAGCGGATCGTCGACCTGCTCTCGTGGATCCTGGATACGGAGACGCGAGCGAAGATCTACGTCCACCTGCTCGCGAATCCAGGAAGCACCTCCGAAGAGGTCGCGAAAGGGACCGGCCTCTATCCGAGCACCGTCCGGGAGGCGCTGGCCGAACTTCACGAGGAAGATCGCGTCACGCGCGAAAAACGAGCCAGCGAGGGTGCCGGGAACAACCCCTACGAGTACACGGCAATCCAGCCAAGCGAACTCGTCGGCGGCGTCGTCGACCAGGTCCAGCAGGAACTGAACACCATCTTCACGCTGGACCAGGTCCTCGACCGCGAGGAGGACGACCGGGACGAACCAGCGTTCGGCGAGGACGCCGAACCCGTCACGATCACCGTCGACGACACCGAACCGTTCGACGACGACACTGACGTCGACGTCGCCACTCACGACACGGAACCGGACGACGAGGACGACCTCGAGACCGAATCGGACGACGAAACAGAGAGCGACGAGTAACGATCAGTCCTCGAGGTCGAGAATCCCCGGTCGCTCGAGTTCGAGCGTCCGTTCGTCGCCGACGGCCTCGACGGTCGTCGTCGGCCACCGGTCGCTCGCGGTGAGCACCTCGAATCCCTTCTCGGTTACTAGCACGGTATCCTCGCTTTTCGCACCCTGTACCGTCGGGTTCCAGGCGTATGCCATCGGCACCTCGACGGCCGCGTCGTTGCCCGGCGTCGCGACCCACTCCCGGCCGTCGAAGCCTGCTGCCCCGCCCTGATGGTGGCGTTCCCACTCCTCTGCGTAGCCGATCGTCTCGTATGCGTCCTGGATCGCCTCGAAGACGTCGCCAGCGGTTCCCTGTTCCTCGCCCGTCGCGGCCTCTTGTGTCGCCGCAAGCGCGGTCGCCTCGACTCGCGCCGCGGCCTCGTGGCGTTTCTCGAGCCACTCGGGTGGATCGAACGCGACGGTCCGCGTACAGCTTGCGTGGAGTCCGTCGCGTTCGGCTGTCACGGAAACGAGGACGTAATCGCCGAGTTCGGTTCGCTTGGGAGTGTAGTGGCGGTACTGCTGGGCGCGTGCTGCACTCCCGACGAGCACGACCGGTGCCTCTATCTCGCGAGCCGAGAGCGCGACCCGAAGCGCCGACGCGACCTCGTGTTCGGTGTCGCCGGACTGAAGTTCGCGACAGACCGCTTCGACTGCTGCCGCAGTCTGTCGTCCCAGTTCGCGGTATCGCTCCCGATCCCGTTCCGTCAGCGGCTGTCGCAACGGCGTCGGATCGACCGTCTCGAGCCCCGGCACGTCGACGTCAGCGGCCGCCTGTTCGTCGTCGACGTGGTCGGCGATAGCCTCCGACAGCGACGCCGCGTGCCAGGGGAACTGTTCGACCGACAGCTCTCCGGTGTCGATATCCGAGAGTTCCTCGTCGACGATCCGCTCGAGTTCGACGTTGTTCGCCAGCAGGCGGAAGCTGCCGTCGTAGCCGATCGCCGCGATACCCGTGTCTCCCTCGCGGTCGACGACGTTCGATCCACCCGTTAGCCAGGCGAAACTGTTCGGCCGTGCGAACCAGACCGAATCGAGGCCTGTTCGCTCGAGATACGACTCGAGTCGCTCGCGTTTCTCCATGGCGGGTGCTTGGCGGGGACTCTCTTGAATGGCACGAACACGGGGCGAAACGGCGGGCAACCGGACACGGGCAACCTAAATACGGCGGGTCCTAACCCTCGGCTGAACGACCGTGTCGTCCGATAGTACCTCCCGACGTCCGGGTATTCGTTCGCTGATCGACCGCGTTGGCTACCACCATCTGCTCGCGTCGACGCTCGTGCTCGTCACCGCGACGATTCTGCTTGGCGTCGCCGCGAAAGCGACCGGGTCGGGGCTGGCCTGCGAAGCGAACTGGCCCCAGTGTGACGCGGGCCCTTACAACCTGTTTCCCGCGAATCTCCCGAGTTTCTACGAGTGGTTCCACCGCTTCGTCGCCATGTTCGCCGGGTTCGCGATCATCGGCTCTGCGGTCTCGGCCTGGCGGTCGCCGACCGTCGACAGACGCGTGACCGCACTCGTCGTCCTCGGAATGATTCTGACGCCGATCCAGGTCGTCCTCGGCTGGCAGACCGTCGCACAGTACACGATGGACATCCTGTCGCTGCACTTCTGGACGGCCGTGTTGATCTTCGCACTGTTCGTGATCGCGACCGTCCTGGTCTGGGAACACCGGCTGCAGGCGCGACACGTCACCGGCGCGCTCGCGCTCGGAGCCGTCGCGGTACCACTTCACGTCCTGTTTAGCCCACCAGTGATCACCGAACTCACCGAGTACTCGCCGACGGTCCAGATGATCCAGTACGGCGTGACGCTGGCCGTCGTCGCCGCCGCCATCGTCGCACCGATGATCGGCCGCTGGCACCTCGAGGACGACCGACTGACCGGCTACCTCTCCGGGACGGGCGTCCTGGCGCTCGTGGTCGTCTTCCTCGGCCGCCAGACAGGAATGACGTTCAACGCGGCGCTCGACCTGTTCTACGTCGTTACCGCCGGCCTGCTACTCGTCGCGTTCCTGGCCGGGATCTACCTCGTTCGGCGGACCTCGTAGTCCACCCAACGCTTTCTCAACCGACGACGGCAACCAGTGCTGCCGCGACGACCGTCGAACCGACGCCAAGCCCCAGCAACATGTAGTTCGCGACTGGGTTCGCCGCTCGAGTCACCTCGAGCGAGTAGTGGCGACTCGAGACCGGCCAGAACGGGCGGATTCCCATCGGCGTCAGCGCATCGGCGAGCAGGTGCGAGACGATCGATAGCGTGCCGACGACGAACGCGAACGTGACGAAGCCGACGCCGGCGAGTGCGGACCCCGACTCGACGAGGACGGCCGCGACGGCAGCGAGTGCGATGCCGACGAGCAGAGCGAACAGAAGGGTGTGAGTCGGGCCCCGGTGTTCGATCCCCGGAATCCGGTGATCGAGGTCGGGCAGCGTCGAGAGACTCACGCAGACGAGCGCACCGACGAGCGCCACTCCCTCGTAACCGAAGAGTGCGACGACGGTTCCAAGCGGCGCGTACGCGAGGAGAGACGCGCCGTAGTGGCCAGTCTGGTACATTCTGGTTGGGTACCTGGAAAAGTGGAGCCATAAATCCACCGTCACATTCCGGTCAGAAACGAGATCGGAGGGGTAACGTGACGACCGTCGACTCTTTTTCGCCGGCGACCCAAGATCAGGTATGCGGACGAGTCTCAACGTACCCGAAGAGATGTTGGCCGAGTTCGATCGAACCTGGCAGGCCGAAGGACTGGACTCTCGATCCCGCGCGTTGCGGGAGGCGATCCAGGAGTACGTCGAGTCCCACCACACTCTGGAACGAGCGCGTGGCACCGTCGCGGCGACCGTCGTCTTCGACTACGTCCACGAGGAGATCATCGAGGACCTCCACGAGATCCAACACGAGTTCCAGGCCGAAATCGACACGACCTGTCACGTCCACCACGGCGAGTGGTGTCTCGAGGCGATCTTCTGTCACGGCGACGCCGACGAGATTCGATCGCTGGTCTACCGGCTGAAGGATTTCGACGCCGTCGGCCGCGTCTCGGTGACGCTGTTGCGCTCGGACGAACGGTCGACTCCCTAGGTGGCAGACGACTCCGTCGAGGGTCCGTAGAACTGCGTTCGCGCGACCAGCAGGTACGCAAACGCGGCGATCGGAAGGACGAACAGTGGCACGCCCGTGAGACCGAAGACCGTCGCTCCGATCACCAGGTCAACCGACAATGCGGCGTACAGTATCACGGCAGCGATCCAGCCTGCGAAGTAGCCGCGCCACAGCAAGTACGCGACGACGAACCCTGCCATCGCCGAGACGAACTCCCCCTGGCCTGCCGGGTGCGGCGAACCGAGGATGGCGAAAAAACTCGCTGACGCTTGCCCGATGGCAAACACCACCGTGAGCAAGACGACCGCGACGACGCCGGGCGGGCGAGAGCGCAACGGCTCCAGGTCCATACCGACGGCTACGGTCGCGAGTACATAAGCGTTGGTGACTGTCTCTTGGACTGAAGGAAAAACACCTTACCCGACGAGTCGCAACTCGACAGCCATGCAAACGGTCTCCCGGCGAACCCTCCTCCACACAGCCGGCGGCGTTTTGCTCGGACTGGCGGCGTACTCGAGCCGACCGAACTGGCCGGGGTTCTTCGGCGGATACCTCGAGGCGACGCCGCTCGAGCCGAGGATCGACGACGACGAGCACGACCAGTTGCCACCCGCGGAGTTCGTCACGCCACACGACGACGACCCACTCGCGTCCCTCGAGCCACTGCAGGAAGCGTTACGCAGGCCTTCGGATCGTATCGAACTCTCGCGTCGCGAGTTCGGGACGGCGTTCGACGCTCTCGAAGAGTTGCCGGTGTTCGAGCCATACCGTCACGACGGATACGACCACTCGGTGGTCGCCAGGGGGATATACGTCGAGGATGCGGAGTACACGTATCGCGTTCGACTTCTACCGCAGTGTTCCGAGGTATGGTGGATAGAGTCACTTGGGTCCCCCGACGGGAGGAACGCCTGTCACCGCTACTAACGGCCCGCTACGGTTTCTTGACGATCGCCGACGTGAATCCACTGCGGCCGCCGACCCCGTTTACGGGTACAGACGCGGTCAACCACGACGGTTATTTGAACGCGGCCACTCCGTTCACCCGTGAAAAACGTCACCGACAGGACGAGCAACCCGTTCGGCCTCCGGCCACCGTTCGACCGCACGCCCGACGGCGAGCGCACTGCCGTCTTCGGCTACGGTGACGCCAACGCCGACTTCCACGTCATCGGCGACCATCCGGGCGTCCACGGCGGCAAGCGAACCGGCGTCCCGTTCACCGAGACCGAATCCGGCCGCGGCGTCCAGGACGTCTTCCGCGAGACCGGCTTCGTCACCGGGCCCGAAGAGAAACCCGAACTCGAGAACCTCTACCTGAACTACGTCCACATGTGCTGTCTGCCGAACGGCCACGAGCCGAGCCAGCGGGAGTACGACGACCTAGAGCGGTACTTCGACGCGGAACTGCGCGCGATCAACGCACACATTCTCCTGCCGGTCGGCGAGACGGCGACCGATCACGTTCTCCAGGAGTACACGACCCAGCGCCGCCGGTTCGAACTGGATATGGCTAATCTCCACGCACGCCAACTCCGAGGGCGTGGGTTCATGGTCGTCCCGATCAGGGAGCCGTCCGAGTGGGACGCCGGGGATCGCGAAAAGATCGTTTCCTCGCTCGAGGAGATCCTCGCGAGCGACTATCGGCAGACGAAAGGTGTGGCGACGCTGGTGGGTTAGCAGAGTACCTTCCCAGGAGTCGACTGCCGGGGTTGACCGCCACTATCGACCGAAGTGCTTCCTGATCGTCGCCCGCAGCGGAAGCCCGAACGCGCCCGCCAGCGGGAGGATCACGAACGCAAGCAGGTCGACAGCGAGGGTCGGCGTCCCGACGAGATCGGTCGCGAAGACGACGAGTGAAATCGCGGGCGCGAGCACCGGCAACACGTACAGGTAGGACGGTTTCCAGCCGGGTTTGAGCCTGGTCTGGTGGACGATCACGGTAAACAGGAACGGCATGAGGACCGCGCCGGCGAGCAACGGCCCGCCGACGAGCGTCGTCGCCGTCGCGAGCGCGACCGACAGGAAGATCGTCTCGTCGATCGAGATCGGTTCCCAGGTGTCATCCCGCCGAACGACTCGATCGATGGCGACGATACCGACGGCAGCCACGACGATACCCGCGACCCCAGCGTACCACTGGAGGGAGGCGACCGGCGGCGCGACGAGTTCGAGCCCGGCGACGAACTCGAACGGCGTGCCGACTCCGTGTCGGACCTCCGTGAGCGTCGTCCAGATGCCCTCGACGTCGGTCCCGACGGCACCTAGTTCGGCGACGACTCCCGCGAGCGCGCCGACGTTCGTGAGGGCAAACTGGACGAGTCCGGAGAGATAGATCAGGACCGACAGCCAGATCAAGGGCAGCGAGAAGTTCTGGCGACGCCACCACCTGACGGCGGCGTTGTCCGCGAACCGTCCGCCGCTCGAGGCCGTCGACGTGCGTGCCGTCGTCCCGGTCGTACCCGAACTGACGGCTCGAGCCGTCCGGCCGCCGTCGCTTGTGGCTTTCCCTGCGGTTCCGGTCGTTTTGCCCGTGCTTGACGTCTTTCCTGCGTTACTGGTCGTCTTCTTTGTGCTGCTGGCCGTCTTCTCCGTCCCACTGGACGAGGTAGTCCTCGAGCCGCCAGTCGAACTCGAGGTGGACGTGCCACTCGACCCAGTCGTGGTCGATCGATCCGTCGTTTCACTACTGCTTTTTGAACCGGTTTCCGTCTCGTCGCTCGTCGTTCGACTCGAGTCCGTACGGCCACGACCCGTGGACGACGTCGAGGTCTCCGTTCCACTCCGCCCCGTTCCTCGAGCAGACGACCCCGACGTGGTACCGGACGAACCGGCGGTACGGGACCGCGTGCTCGAACTCGAGGTCGTCGTCCCGGTGGATGTCGACGTCGATCCCGAACTCGAGCGTGACGACGATCCGTCCTCCGAGCGCTTCCAGACGTCCGGCGACGGGATGCCGCTCGTTCGCTTCGCGACGTAGTCTTCGTGTCCCAGTCGGTCGTAGGCCCGACGTTCGACCGGATCGCCGAGGATCTCGTAGGCTTTCTTGACCGCCGTGAACTGCGCTCGAGCGCGGTCGTCGTCGTTCACGTCGGGATGGTAGACCCGGACCTTCTCGCGGTAGGCGTCCTTGATCTCGTCCTGAGAGGCGTCAGAAGAGATTTCGAGAAGGTCGTAAAAGTCGTCTGTCATATGAAGATCTGAGACGGGTGACTATGCCGAGTAGTTATAGACGGAGGGTTATAATTTCAATGTTCCGCTCTGTTCGACACGATCCGACCGCTATTGGCGCATACAAGCCTCAGTCACGAAAAATCCGCCAGTGAGGACTGGCCACTCGAGCGATCTGTCGACTCGTCGTCGGTATCGTCACCGCCTGGCTCCGGATCGGCCTCGTCGTTCGCGTTCGGTTCGGGAGCCGGAGCGTCCTCGTCGTTTCCGTCCGTCTCGGGCTCCGAATCGTCAGCCCCGTGTCCGCCATCGGTTCGTTCCCACCCGTCGAGACTCGCCTGATCCGCCGCTGCGAACTCGAGGTTCGCGACGCGGACGCCGACCTTCCGGACGGGTTCGGTCTCGAACTCGGTAAAGAGGTCGCGAGCGATCCGATCGACGAGGTCCGGATCGTCGATTGGGCCCGGAAGCGACTGCTCGCGCGTGTTGACGTCGTACGGTGGCGTGACGGCCTTGACGCCGACGGTCCGGTAGAGCGCGCCCTCTCGCTGTGCGCGGTCGGCGACGGCGGCCGCGAGCGTCTCGATCTGTTCGTACTTCGGCTCCGGGTCGGAGACGGGCTCCGCGAACGCTGACTCCCGCGAGAAACTCTTGGGGTCCCCTTTCGGTTCGACGCGGCGGTCGTCGTCACCGCGCGCACGGTCGTACAGTTCCCGGCCGCGCTCGCCGAATCGCTCGACGAGCGGCTCCGGATCCGCCTCGGCGACGTCGCCGGCCGTCTCGAGGCCCATCTCCCGAAGTTCACGTGCTGTCACGGGGCCGACGCCGTGGAGCAGGTCGACCTCGAGCGGCGCGAGAAACTCCCGGAGTTCGCCAGGGCGGACGACGGTCAGTCCGTCTGGCTTGTCGTAGTCGCTTGCGATCTTGGCCGCACTCATGGTGGGTGCTGCGCCGACGCTGACGACGATGCCGACTTCCCGCCGAATTCGGTCCTTGACGTGGCGAGCGAAACCGTCCGCGACCTCCCAGGCGGTGCGTTCGGTGACGTCCAGGTAGGCCTCGTCGATGCTGACCTCGCGGACGACGTCGGCGCAGTCGTGGAGAATCGACTGGACCTCCTCGGCGATCGACTCGTAGTAGTCCATGTCGACGGGCCGGTAGTAGCCGGTCTCCTCGCGCGTGAGGTCGGGATCGTAGTCGTCCGCGTCGGAGTCCAGGGCCGCACGACGGGGCAAGCGCTCGAGCGCCGTCGAAATCGCCTGCGCGCTCTCGACGCCGAACTCGCGGGCCTCGTAACTCGCGGTGGCGACCGCCCCGATCGTCTCGCCGGGTTCGTACCCCATCCCGACGACGACGGGTTCGCCCTCGAGTTTCGGCTCTCGTAGCCGCTCACAGGAGGCGTAGAAACAGTCGGCGTCGACGTGGAGGACGATCCGCTCTTCCTCCCGTTTCTCCTCGACGCCCGGTAACCGCGGCCCGTCGGACATTCGTCCTATCAGTCGATTCGTGCGGACGGACGTGAACGTTGCGTCCGCTCGTTCGTCACGAGGTCCAGAAACTCCGCTGGCGCTCCTCAATCTCCTTGAGAACCATCGCGAGAACGTCGCGCCAGTCCTCGGGGTGGGAGTCGTCGAACCCTGGAGTCGGTGCGTCCGGTCCCGGGTGGACGTGATCGCGTTCGTTGTGGTCCGATGGATGCCGGTCCCACCGGTGGTCGAACCGTCCGTCCTCGTGATCTTCGTGATAGTGAATCGAGAAGTCGTCGTTCTCGAACCACGCGATTTCCAGGTGAGCCTCGTCGACGCTGCTTGGGTAGAACCCGTCGTCGTAGACGCAGAAGACCCGATCTGGTGCGAACCCGGGCTGGTGTTCGACCCGGTCAAACCGATCGTCGGTAGCGAGTCGCTCTGCGACGACCTCGAGTCGATCGAAATCGATCGGTGCACCGCTGTCCTCGTCGGCTGTTCCGTCTTCCCTGCCAGTCATACCGCGGTTCGTTCCTCGGTGGCGTTTTCCGGACCGGCCGTTAGCGCTCGCTCGAGGAGGCCGATCCGCCGACGCGTCGTCTTCCAGGTCGACACGTCTTCCCACACGTCTTCCACCGATCGTCCGGTTTCCGATGCTCGTGCCGCGATCGAAACTGCATCCGGCGAGTCGGTGTCGAAGGTTTCGGCGTACTCCTCGTCGCGTTCCTGCTCCGTCTCGAGCAGGGAGAGGAGTTCGTCGGTCGTGTACTCCTCGCGGAGTTTCTGGACGCGTCGCCAGCGCAGGTACTCTCGATTTCGCTCGTAGGTCGCCGGCGACTCGGTGACCCGGGTGACGATTCCCATTCGCTCGAACCACTCGAGGTACTCTCTCGCCGCGTCGACCCCGCGTCCAGCGCGGTCGGCAACCTCGCTCACCGTCGCCGGGCTGTCCAGTCCGAGAACGGCGTCAAAGAAGTCGTCACGCGTGCGATTACCGGAGACGAGTTCCTCCGGGTCCGTCAGCGCGTCGAAATCCGGCGACTCCGCGCGTTCGTCGTCCGTCGCCGTCAGCTCTGGACGGGGCTCTTTCATGTCCGTCCAATCGGCTCGAGACGGAATAAACCTTTGTGGTGCTGGATATTCCGGAAGCCTCTCGCCGATCAGTTGTAGCCGCGCCAGCGATGGCCACACTCGGTACACTTGAAAAAGCGCGTCGGCGGTTCGTCGGCCGAAGCCGTCTGCTTGAGCGTGTACCACGCCTCCTGGTTACCACACTCGTCACAGATCACGTCGGTCGCCTTCGGCTTCCCCTCGAAGTTGGCGTCCTCGCTGGATTCGATCACGTCTGTATCCGTCTGGGACTCGGTCGTGACGAACTCGTCTTCGCGGTCGCGGTCCCGCTCGCTCGAGACGCCACACTCGTCGTTCGTACAGACCATGTGGTCGCCGTCGGCTTTCATCATCGATCCGCAGTCGTCGCAAAACTGCATGGCCGCCGGTACGCGCTCGAGCGAAAAAATTCCTCGTACTTCGGCCGTTTACTCGATCCGAACACGGGCACCGTCTCCTTTCGCGACGGGGCCGGGGAGCAACACGCGCCCGTCGTATCCGTTCTCGGCGAGTGCATCCTCGGCCGCGGCCGCGGCTTCGTCGGCGTGGTCGCGGTCCGTGACGCCGTAGACGACCGGCCCCCACGACGACTGGCCGACACCCGAGAGGACGGGACACTCCTCGAGCGCCTCGACGAGTTCCCCTGCAGGGGGCCGGAAGACGCCGCCCTGGACGTCGGTGTACCAGGTGCCGTTCTTGCGGCCGATCTCGCCGATCGCCTCGCCGAACGCCTCGAGTCGGCCCTCCGCAGCGGCCGGCAGCAGTTTTCGGGTGACGACGCCGGCGATTTCGTCGGCGACGGTCGGGTCGGCGCGTTCGACGACCTCGCGCATGCTCGCGTCCTCGTCGTCCCCGTTCCGGCCGGGTTCGGCGTCGGGGACGACGACCAGGAACTGCCAGTCGTCGGGGAGGTCGTGGCGGGCGACGACCGGCGGCACCGTCCAGTTTCCTTCAGCCGGCGGCTCCGTCGTAAAGCGGTTCGTCGGGTGGCCGGCGTCGACGACGAAGCCGCCGTCCTCGAACGTCGCGACGCCGACGCCGCTGCGACCGCCACGCCCCATCGCCGGCGCGCGCTCTCGAACTCGCGGTTCGAGGCCGTGTGCGTGTGCGGTTGCTGCGAGTACTGCCAGCGCGAGCTGGGTGCCGCTCCCGAGACCGACGTGTCGAGGAAGTCGCTCCTCGATATCGATCGAGACGCCGGGAACGTCGAGAACGTCGACGGCACGACGCGCGTACTCGCGGGCCAGCGGGTCGTCGACCGCGAGTCCGTCCGCGGGTTCGGCGGTGACGGTGACGCGTGGCTCCTCGAGGCCGACACCGATCCCGCCGTAAATTCTTGCGCGCGCAAGGGAGAGGTTCTGGAAGCCGACGTGGAGGCGTGCACCTGCACTCACCGTCGCGTTCGCCATCCTGACCCCGGATAGGAAATCCCACGGGAAGGGGGTTTCGACGGTGGCAACGCCTGACGGCGATCGAGCTGGTCGCTCGAAACTGCAGAAGAGATACCCGGCTTACCGGGTGTGGAAGATCGACCTTCGAACGTACTCGTCGATCGAGACTATCGCTCGGGGACGCCGTAGTCGACGTGGACGTTCGGCGTGCTCGAGGATTCGGGCGCGGGGACACCGTTCCAGTCGACGACGCGGACGTTCGCCATCTCGCCGGAGAAGCGGAATCGCTGGACGCCGGTGTCGATCGCGCCCTCGACGACCTTCTCGGAGACGATCGTCGCCTGTGCGACCGGGTCGTCCGCGACCATCTCGATCTCGCCGTCGACGGCGATCTCGAACTTCGATGGGACTCCTCGGCCGACGATAGTAACTAAATTCGGGAGTGAGTCGGTTTCGTTCGATGCTGTTTGGCTGCGTACCGGATCGTCGCGTGCCATGCTTCGATGAGTCGAACGGTCGGGTATAAGCTTTTTTGCTCGGGAAACGGTCGGATCGAACGAATTAGACCACGTAGCGTATAAAATTCTCTGAGAGTCCCCATGGTTGTGAAGTGGTAGCAGTGCTATAGTAACAACTGCAACTATTTACACACTGATCGCACAACTGTCGTGCGATCAGGTGTGCATTGACTTGCAGTGGCTACTATGCTGGAACGGCAGTCGGAACGAATACCCTCGACAGGTATTTTCACCACTCTACCGTTATCTACGGCCATGACTACTCGAGCGCTCTCGGGGGTGATCATCGCCGGCGGCCACTCTACCAGATTCGGGGACGGGGACAAGGCCCTCGCCGACCTCGCGGGAACGCCGATGATCCGTCGTGTCGTCGATCGACTCGCGACCGTCACCGACGAGGTCGTCGTCAACTGCCGGGACGAGCAACGCGAGGCGATCGATGCCGCACTCGAGGGCTGTGAGCCCGACGTTCGGTTCGCGATCGATCCCGTCGAGGACCGCGGACCCCTGGCCGGAATCCGGACAGGCCTCGAGGCGGCCTCTCGGGAGTACGCCGCAGTCGTCGCCTGCGACATGCCGTTTCTCGATCCGGCGCTGCTCGAGTTGCTCGCCGACCGTGTACAGGGTCACGACGCGGCACTGGTCCGACTCGAGGACGGCTGGTACCAGACGACCCAGGCGGTCTACCGCACGGAGACGATGGCTCAGGCGGCCGAAACGACGCTCGAGGGTGACGACGCGCGGATCGTCGTCGCGCTCGAGGACCTGAATTCCGTTATCGTCGACGAACGTGATCTCGAGGGCGTCGACGACGCGACGTTCGAGAGCATCGACACTCGAGAGGCCCTGAAAGAAGCGACCGCTCGACTCGAGTGACGCATACGGGTTGCTGTAAGTCATTTCCGCCACAGTCACCAACTGGGTCGCGGTTGCGCTGGGACATCGGTACAGCAAACCATAGCAGCTCTCGGCTTGGGTACCCGAACGAGTTCGCGTTCGTTCGGGCGCACTACTGACCGGGAAGAAGTGACTTATGATGGTCCGTCCCAAGGTCCGATCATGAGCAGCGACGACGAGTTCGATTTCGGGAAAGATCAGCGCCTGCAGAGTCGCGACGTGACCGAGGGCGCGGAGAAAGCACCCCACCGTGCGATGTTCCGCGCGATGGGGTTCGACGACGAGGATCTCTCCTCGCCGATGATCGGCGTTCCGAACCCCGCGGCCGATATCACGCCCTGTAACGTTCACCTGGACGACGTCGCGGAGTCGGCGATCGAAGGGGCCGACGAAGCCGGCGGGATGCCGATCGAGTTCGGGACGATCACCATCTCCGACGCCATCTCGATGGGAACCGAGGGGATGAAGGCGTCGCTGATCTCCCGCGAGGTGATCGCCGACAGCGTCGAACTCGTCAGTTTCGGCGAGCGGATGGACGGCCTCGTCACCGTCGCCGGCTGTGACAAGAACCTGCCGGGGATGATGATGGCCGCGATCCGGACCGATCTTCCCTCCGTCTTCCTCTACGGCGGGTCGATCATGCCCGGCGAGCACGAGGGCCGGGACGTCACCATCGTTCAGGTCTTCGAGGGCGTCGGTGCGTACGGTACCGGCGAGATGGACGCCGACGAACTCGACGACCTCGAGCGCAACGCCTGTCCGGGCGCAGGCTCCTGTGGTGGGATGTTCACCGCGAACACGATGGCCTCGGTCTCCGAGGCGCTGGGGATGGCTCCCCTCGGTAGTGCCTCGCCGCCGGCCGAACACCACGAACGGTACGCCGTCGCTCGTCGCGCCGGCGAACTCGCCGTCGAGGTCGTCGAGGAAGATCGTCGACCGTCGGACATCCTCTCGCGGAAGTCCTTCGAGAACGCCATCGCCCTTCAGACCGCCATCGGTGGCTCGACCAACGGCGTCCTCCACCTGCTCGCGCTGGCCCGTGAAGCCGGCGTCGACCTCGAGATCGAGGACTTCGACGACATCTCGAAACGGACGCCCAAGATCGTCGACATGCAACCCGGCGGCGACAGCGTGATGAACGACCTCCACGAACTCGGCGGCGTCCCGGTCGTCGTCCGGCGACTGCTCGAGGCAGACCTCTTCCACGGCGACGCGATGACCGTGACGGGACGGACGATCGCGGAGGAACTCGCCTACCTCGAGGAAGAACACGGGCTGCCCGCGGACGACGAACTCGAGGCCGACTTCCTCTACACCGTCGACGACCCCAAAGAGGAGGAGGGAGCGATCAAGATCCTCTCGGGCAACCTCGCACCCGACGGTGCGGTGCTCAAGGCGACTGGCGGAGACCAGTTCCACCACGAGGGGCCCGCTCGTATCTTCGAGAACGAGGAGGATGCGATGGCGTACGTCCAGGAGGGCCACATCGAGAGCGGCGACGTAATCGTCATCCGCAACGAGGGGCCGAAAGGCGGTCCCGGGATGCGCGAAATGCTTGGCGTCACGGCCGCCGTCGTCGGTGCCGGCCACGAGGACGACGTCGCGCTCATCACCGACGGCCGCTTCTCGGGTGGTACTCGCGGCCCGATGATCGGTCACGTCGCCCCCGAAGCGTTCGTCGGCGGCCCGATCGGCTTACTCGAGGACGGCGACGAGATCACGGTCGACATTCCCGACCGGACGCTCGAGGTCGACGTGGACGACGACGACCTCGAGCGTCGCCGCGAAGAGTGGGATCGGCCGGAGCCAGCCTACGAGGGTGGCGTGCTCGCGAAGTTCGGTCGGGATTTCAGTTCGGCTGCCGACGGTGCGGTGACGAACCCCGGCGTCAAGCGGGACTGATCCCCGCAGGGGAGTCGAACAGGTCGTGGGTCGACTGCCACGCCCTTCCATGTCTTGCACGAGTCTTTCCCTCTCTTATCACAGAAGTCAGGACGAATGTACAAATACTGTCTCCACTGTGACTGGCACGCGAGCACGTCCGATGGATATACGGAACGTGAAGTCTCGAAGGAGGCAATCGAACACTTCGTCGAGACCGGTCACACCGTCGATTCGTTACGACTCCCCCCGCCAGTCGTCGTCGAGAACTGATCCGGGAAACGGCCGCGGGCGCGGCCTCGAGGCCGTTAGAACGGCGGCGAGGTGTCGATTCCCGTCTCGAACTCCTCGATCGGCCGGACGCCGATCCCGTGGAAGTCCGGCACTCGAGGGCCGTCTTCGTCCGGATCCTGGGCGAGTTCGACGTGCTCGTCGTCGAACTCGTCGATCGGGTACGGCTCGACGACGCTCTCGATCTCGCGGTCGTCGATGCTGAGAACCGAGAATCCGGGCGTGACGCCGGTCGAGGCGTGTGGGTCGCCGGACAGCGGTGCCGGGCCACGTAACGTGACGAACATGTACTCTCCGTCGGGCGAGGCCCACATGATGTCGGGTGCGTCTCGCTGTTCGGGGTCGTCGCTCTGGTCGGGACCGAACGAGTCGATCTCCTCGACGACGTCGTTGGTTTCGGGGTCGACGACGACGCCGTCGTTGGTCTCGCGGTTCAGCACCCACAGTTCCTCGCCGTCGGGTGTGAACCAGAAGCCGTGGGCGTCGATTCCCTCGGTACTCTCACCGTCGACGACGACCTCGTCTGCATCCGTGTCGTAGACGTAGAACTCGCCGACGCCTTCCTCGTCGCTCGAGGGGAGTCCCGCCGTGAGGTAGAACTCCTCGCCGGTCGGATGCGGCATCGTCCCGCAGTTGGTCGGCAGCGTCTCGTGTGGAATCGCCTTGTCGACCGAGAAGTCGTCGTGATCGACGATCACCAGCGCGCCGTCGTGGTAGCTCGGCCCGAGCGTGTGCAGCGAGCGGCCATCGGCGGCGTACTGGTGACAGATCGGTGCGCCCTCCTCGATACCCGCCTCGAGGACGGTCTCGTTCTCCCGCAGGTCGATCTCGTCGACCACGTCGAACTCCTCGTTCTCGAGGTCTGCGTCGACCCGGACGATCGACTCCTCGTCGATCGCGTCGACGTGGATGTACTCGTCGTCGGGCGAGAACGCTGCCATGTGCGAGCCAGCACCGGTGTCGATGTCGGCGACCAGTTCGTGATCCTCGGTCCGGAAGACGAGCGTCCGTCCGCCAGCTGTACAGGCGATAGCGGCGTACTCGTAGTCCGAACTGTAGTCGATCATGTGCGGGACGATTTCCTCCTCGGGGAGCCCCTCGAGATCGTTGAGGTCGACGTACTCCGTCAGCGCGAAGCCGTCGCCGTCGGCTGCGGGCTGGTAGACGAAGACGTCGTCTCGCCCCTGATCGAGCGCCCAGATCTCGTAGGAGCCGTCTCCCTCCTCGAGGTCGGGATCGATGTCGTAGTCGAATTCCACCTCGTCGCCGTCGTCGCCGTTTTCTTCTTCCCCTGTTTCGTCGCCACCGGTACAGCCGGCGACCGCAATCGCCCCAGCAGTTGCGCTTCCCGCGAGGAACCGCCTGCGAGTCTGATCCATTTCCATGGGTCACACTCCGGACTCCGGATGGAAAAGTATGCCGGGTACAGACCCTGCAAGTGGCAAATTCGACGTTTTAGCCGAGATAGGGGCAAGAGTTGACTCGGTTTTTCGGGTAGGGATTTCAGTTCGTTCCACTCCGATGCTGTCCCGACGTATAGTGGTCGTTTATGACTCGAGATGCGGCAAGTGTTGCCCAGGCCTACGTCTACGAAACGAGTTGACAGTCACCATCGGCGACCAGTGAGAGACGAACGAACCGATTACCCTCGCCGCTCGAGAATACGCTCGACGATCAGCCGCGTCGACAAAATCTCCTCGTCGGCGGCTGGCTCGCGGGCGCTTGCCCGTTCGACCACGCAGTCGATCCCACGTCGCTCGAGTTCGCTCTCGATCGCCTCGTCGTCGTGGTGCTGGTCGTGACCCAGCGCGATCACGTCCGGATCGATCTCCTCGATCGGGACGAAGATGTCCTCCTCGTGGCCGAGGATTGCCTCGTCGACGGCCTCGAGCGCGCCGACCACGTCTCGTCGCTGTGTCGCCGGACAGATCGGTTCGGCCTTGTGGTCGACGTTTACTCGGCGGGCGACGATCACGTACAGTTCGTCGCCCATCGCGGCGGCTTCCTCGAGATAGTGGACGTGGCCGGGATGGAGGATGTCGAACGTCCCCTGAGCGATTACGGTCCGAGTCATAGTGTGTCGATAGCGAGAGTCATCCTCGAAGTTCCTCGTCGATGTCCGACTGCGTGAAATCGAAGAAATCATCGGACTCGGGGAGGTCGACGTCGAGCACGTTCAGGGTCGTCGGCTGTCCCTGCGAGTCGAACGCCTTCCAGTCGTGTCGGCCGTACGGTGCACCGATGATGATGTGGACGCTTCCACGGCCGAACGTCTCCAGGTCCGCGCTACTGGGCCTGATGACGCCGTTCGGGTGGGAGTGGACGCTTCCGAGCGCCTTCACGTCGTTTGGAATCTGGTTCGTCTTGACGGTGGCGCTGACGCTGTTTGCCTCGGTCCCCGGCACCACCAGTATGTCGGTGATGACGAGTCCGTCCCGGTCCAGTCCCAGCAGATGTGCCTCGGTCCCGCGAAGAAAGCCCATGTACTCGTTGGGGTGGGCCGCCTCCGAGGACTCGATCGCGAACTCGAGGGTCTCCTCGGCGATGCCGAGGATCTCGTTCGAGCGAAACAAGGCGTCGAGCAGCCCCATGTCCCTACCTCTGGGCTTACGGTTGCTAAACGTTCCGATGAGCGACCCAGGGATTTGTGCCATCGCACGTGATGTTTTTCGCCGATCAAATAGGGCGTTCGTACCAGCGGAACGCGTACTAGCGAGGGTTTTTCTGGATAGGAATACGTACCCGAGTTAATGTCACTGGACGAAGACGCGCTCGAGTATCACAGCGACGAGCCGTCCGGGAAGATCGAAACGCGGACGACGAAACCCACGACCAGTCAGCGGGACCTCTCGCTCGCGTACTCGCCCGGCGTCGCCGCGCCCTGTCGAGAGATCGACGCGGAGCCGACCGACGCCTACGAGTACACCGCGAAGGGGAATCTCGTCGGCGTCGTCTCGAACGGCTCTGCCGTCCTCGGCCTCGGCGACATCGGCGCGCAGGCGTCGAAACCCGTCATGGAGGGGAAAGGCGTCCTCTTCAAACGATTCGCGGACATCGACGTCTTCGACGTGGAACTCGACCACGACGACGCCGACGCGTTCGTCGAATCGGTCGCCGCGATGGAGCCGACCTTCGGCGGGATCAACTTAGAGGACATCGCGGCACCCGACTGTTTCCGGATCGAGGAACGGCTCCGCGAGCGAATGGAGATCCCCGTCTTCCACGACGACCAGCACGGGACCGCGATCATCTCCGGTGCGGCCCTGCTCAACGCCGTCGACATCGTCGACAAAGACCTCGAGGATCTCTCGGTCACCTTCGCGGGTGCGGGGGCGGCGGCGCTCGCGACGGCACGGTTTTTCGTCTCGCTCGGCGTTCCACGGGAGAACGTGACGATGGTCGACGTCGACGGTATCCTGACGACCGCTCGAGCCGATGCCGGCGACCTCGATCCGTACAGCCGCGAGTTCGCTCGCGACGTTCCCGACGGTGACCTCGCGGACGCGATGGAGGACGCGGACGTCTTCGTCGGCCTCTCGGTCGGTGGCATCGTCTCCGAAGCGATGATCCAGTCGATGGCGGCCGATCCGATCGTCTTCGCGATGGCGAATCCCGACCCCGAGATCGACTACGAGACGGCCAAAGAAGCCCGCGACGACACCGTCGTCATGGCGACCGGTCGTTCCGACTACCCCAACCAGGTCAACAACGTCCTCGGGTTTCCCTTCATCTTCCGGGGCGCGCTCGACGTTCGCGCGGCCGAGATCAACGAAACGATGCAGGTCGCGGCTGCGGAGGCCATCGCAGCCCTCGCGCGCAAGGACGTCCCCGACGCCGTCCGCAAGGCCTACGACGACCAGCCGCTGCAGTTCGGCCCCGAGTACATCATCCCCAAACCGCTCGATCCCCGGGTGCTGTTCGAAGTTGCGCCCGCAGTCGCCGAAGCCGCCATGGAGACCGGTGCCGCCCGAACCAAGGTCGACCTCGAGGAGTACGCGGAGGAACTCGAGGCGCGTCTGGGCAAGTCCCGCGAGATGATGCGAACTGTCTTCAACAAGGCAAAGAGCGACCCGAAGCGACTCGCCCTGGCCGAGGGAACGGACGAGAAGATCGTCCGCGCGGCGGCCCAACTCGAGGACCGGAACCTCGCCCGGCCGGTGTTGCTCGGCGACCGAGAAGAGATCGAGGCTACCGTCGAACGGCTCGGGCTCGAGTTCGATCCCGATATCGTCGACCCCGAAGCCGGCGACTACGACGAGTACGTCGACGCGCTCTACGAACGCCGCCAGCGCAAGGGCATCACCCGGACGGAGGCGGCGGAACTGATCGAGGACAGTAACTACTTCGCGTCGGTGATGGTCGATCGAGGTGACGCCGACGCGATGCTCACCGGGCTGACCAACCACTATCCGTCAGCGCTTCGGCCGCCGCTGCAGGTGATCGGTACGGCTCCCGACGCGGACTACGCCGCGGGCGTCTACATGCTCACGTTCAAGAACCGCGTCGTCTTCCTCGCCGACGCGACGGTCAACCAGGACCCCGACGCGGACGTCCTGGCGGAGATCACCCGTCACACGGCCGACCTCGCCGGTCGATTCAACGTCGAGCCCCGGGCTGCGTTGCTCTCGTACTCGGACTTCGGCAGCGTCGACAACGAGGGCTCGCGCAAGCCACGGGACGCGGCTTCCGCCCTTCGCGAGGATCCCGAGGTCGAGTTCCCCGTCGACGGCGAGATGCAGGCCGACACCGCCGTCGTCGAGGACCTCCTCGAGGGAAGCTACGAGTTCTCCGACCTCGACGAGCCGGCGAACGTGCTCGTCTTCCCGAATCTCGAGGCCGGAAACATCTGCTACAAACTACTCCAGCGACTCGGCGGCGCGGAAGCGGTCGGTCCGATGCTCGTCGGAATGGACGAACCCGTCCACGTCCTCCAGCGGGACGACGAGGTCAAAGATATC
The DNA here is from genome assembly GCF_900104065.1 of Natronobacterium texcoconense. Lineage (NCBI taxonomy): Archaea > Methanobacteriati > Methanobacteriota > Halobacteria > Halobacteriales > Natrialbaceae > Natronobacterium > Natronobacterium texcoconense. The sequence goes on from NZ_FNLC01000001.1 coordinate 1,276,508, forward strand.
GTCAATCTCGGTGCCATCGCGACGGTCGACGCCCAGACGGAGTGATCGACCCCGGTGCGTCGCCGGTCGTTTCGTCCCTTCTTGATAAGGGTTATACGCGGCCGCCCCCAAACGATGGATCAAGATGACACGAGCCTCCGCCGGGGACACCGGCGCGGACGACGGGGATTCCGTCGTCTACGATCTCGACCCTGATTGCACCGCAAACGACGTCGAAAAAGACACCGCGTATCTCGCCGAAATCAACGGTATCGTCGACTACGGCGTCTTCGTCGATCTCTCCGAATCCGTCTCCGGTCTCGTTCACGAATCCGTCCTCGAGGGCACGTTCGCCGTCGGCGACGAACTCGTCGTCGAACTCGAGAGCGTCCGCGACAACGGCGACATGGCCTTCGAGCCAGCCGACGTCGACGACTACACCCTCCAGTCGATCTCCCACGACTACGCGCTGACCGGCACCGACCGCCTCGAGGGTAACGTCGGCGACCAGATCCACCTCGAGGGCGAAGTCGTCCAGGTCAAACAGACCGGCGGCCCGACGATCTTCCACATTGCCGACGAGTCCGGCGTCGTCCCCTGTGCAGCCTTCGAAGAGGCCGGCGTCCGCGCGTACCCGAGCGTCGAGGTCGGCGACGTCGTCCGCGTCACCGGCACCCCCGAACACCGCGAAGGATCGGTCCAGATCGAGGTCGACGGCCTCTCGAAACTCGAGGACGAAGCAGCCGAGGAAGCCCGCGAGCGAATCCAGACGGCCCTCGAATCCCGCTCCGAGCCCCACGACGTCGACCCGCTGATCGACTGGCCCGCCTTCGAGAAACTCCGCCCGAACCTGCAGGAAGTCGCCACGCGACTCCGCCGTGCCGTCCTCGAGGGACGCCCCATCCGCGTTCGCCACCACGCCGACGGCGACGGGATGTGCGCTGCGGTACCGGTCCAGATCGCCCTCGAGAAGTTCATCGCAGACGTCCACGAGGACGATAACGCGCCGCGTCACCTCATCAAGCGCCTGCCCGCGAAAGCGCCGTTCTACGAGATGGAAGACGCGACCCGGGACCTAAACTTCGCGCTCGAGGATCGCGAGAAACACGGCCAGCAACTGCCGCTCCTGCTCATGCTGGACAACGGCTCGACGGCCGAGGACGTCCCGGCCTACGAGACGCTCGCTCACTACGACATCCCGATCATCGCCGTCGACCACCACCATCCCGACCCCGACGCGGTCGGCGACCTGCTCGACGCCCACGTCAACCCCTACCTCCACGACGAGGACTACCGTATCACCACGGGGATGCTCTGTGTCGAACTCGCGCGGATGATCTACCCCGATCTGACCGACGAACTCCGCCACGTCCCCGCCGTCGCCGGCCTCTCGGACCGCTCGAAGGCCGACGCGATGGACCAGTACCTCGAGCTCGCCGCCGAAGAGGGGTACGACGAGGACCGACTCCAGGATGTCAGCGAGGCGCTCGACTACGCGGCCTTCTGGCTGCGCTACGACTCGGGCGACCAGCTCATCCAGGACCTGCTCCACGTCGACAACGGCGACGAACAGCGCCACCGCGACCTCGTCGAGTTCTTCGCCGACCGCGCCCGCGAGGAAGTCGACGAGCAACTCGACGCTGCGATGGCTCACTTAGAGCACGAGGACCTGGACAACGGCGCTCACCTCTACCGGATCGACGTCGAGAACTACGCCCACCGCTTTACCTACCCCGCACCGGGCAAGACCACCGGCGAGATCCACGACCGCAAGATCGAGGAGACCGGTGACCCCGTCATCACGGTCGGCTACGGTCCCGACTTCGCCGTGCTCCGCAGTGACGGTGTCCGCCTCGACATCCCGCAGATGGTCACCGAACTCGAGGAAGAGGTGCCCGGCGGCGGCGTCTCCGGCGGCGGTCACCTCGTCGTCGGTTCGATCAAGTTCGTCAAAGGAAAACGCGAGGAAGTGATCGACGCACTCGTCGAGAAGATGGAGGACGCCGAGATCGACGAGGCGCTCTCGAGTGCGGCGCCGATCGACGACTGATACGGGTAGACAGACTCGCGTCCCGCGGTTTTCGGATACCGACCAGTTTCAGTGTCTAGAAGGCGTTTATGTTCTCCGGCATCCGAGAGATAGTGACGGATACGGAGTCACACTCATGAACGTAGCCATTCTGGGGACCACGATCGAAATCGACGAATCAGCCATCGCCGAACCACCGGCTAAAATCCGAGAACAGGTACGCGAGTACGAACACGGTGACCGGCAGACGTTCGACCTGCGGGTTACCGTTCCGGAGGGAATGACCGGCGAAGTGATGGCGGCAATGGACGAGATTCCCTACGGAGAAACACGCACCTATGGCGAACTCGCCGCCGACCTCGACACGTCGCCAATCGTCGTAGGCCAGGCGTGCGGACGCAACCCCGTTCCGCTGGTCGTCCCCTGCCACCGCGTCGTCGGAAGCGATGGCGAACTCAGGGGCTACTCGGCGGCTGACGGTGTCGTGACGAAGAGACAGTTACTCGAGCTCGAAGCCCGAGAGACCGAGACGAAACCGGTGCAAACGAGACTCTCTGCGGACCGCTACTAGACGACTCGTGAGGCCCCGATATCCTGGAACGAACCACTTCCCATCGCGAGAAGGCGCGTTCCTGTGTGGCAGTATAACACTCGAACAGGCTAGTTATCGACCGTATTGTACAGGTACTCGTTGTCCCGGAGCCTGCTCGTCAGGTCGTCGTGGATGTGGCCGTTCGACGCGACGAGTTCCTGGCGGTCCTTCTCGCCGTACACTTCGAACGACTCACCACTCGAGTCGGTCACCGACGCCCCCGCCTCCCGCGCGATGACGATACCCGCCGCGACGTCCCAGGGGTAGGTGTCGTACTCCCAGACGGCGTCGGCGCTGCCGTTGGCGAGATAACAGAGATGGAGTGCGGCCGACCCCAGCCTGCGGACGCCACGAGTATCGTCGTAGAAGTACGAGAGGAAGATCCCCTCTGGGTCGTAGCCTGACATCAGCATGCTTTCCTCGAGTGCATCGCGGTCGGTCGTCGTGATCGGCGAGCCGTTCTTGTAGGCTCCCTCGCCAGCGATCGCGCTCCAGAGTTCGTCGGTTTCGGGCGCGTAGACGACGCCGACGATGGGTTCGTCGTTCTCGAGCAGGGCGAGCGAGACGGCGTAGTTGGGGTTGCCGTTGGCGTAGTTGCCGGTGCCGTCGAGGGGGTCGACCAGCCAGGTGTACTCGCTGCCGGTCTCGGTGTGGATGCCCTCTTCGGTCAGTATCGTGTGGGCGGGGTACTCGTTCTCGATGGCGGTCGTGATGATGTTCTCCGAGAGGTAGTCGGCCTCGGTGATGACGTCCGACGTGTCGGTCTTGTACCGCTCCGTCTCGACTTTCCCGTGGAGGTTCCGGAGCGGATTCCTGACGCTCCGGACGGCTTCCTTCGCGAGTTCACACGCCCGCTCCTCGAAGCAGTCGGGGCCGGCCTCGCTCGAGACGGTCGGCGGGAGCGACTCACCCTCGGCGTCGCGTGCGCCCCAGCCCAGCAGTTCCGTGATCGCCGTGAAGAAGTCGTCGTCGTGGCTCGTTCGCACGACGTTCGCCGTACTTGCGGCTCCCGTCACCGTGATCACGTCGTCGGCCTCGAGTTGTTCGTGGAACCGGCCGCCGTCGATCAGCATGTCCGCTCGCTCGGAGCAGACGATGCAAATCTCCGTGTCCTCGCTGACGATCAGCGGCCGGACGCCCATCCGGTGGGTGTGCAGCGGGACGATCTGGAGACACGAGTTGTTCGTCGGATTGTGGACCGGCCCGTTCGCGGACAGCGAGATACCGGTCGACCCCGTCGGCGTCGCAATCGCCAGCCCGGTGCCGTCGTACTCGCCGACGTACTGGCCGTCGGCGAACACGTCGAGTTTCGTGATCTTTCGATCGACCGGCTCCTCCGGCTGGACGTGCTTGACCATGACGTCGTTGATCCCCGTTGCCTCGAGACCGTTCGCCTCGACGGTGATCTGTTGGCGCTCGTCGATCGTCGCCCGGCCCTGGACGACCTCCGTCAGCGCGGCCTCGAGGTCGTCGACGTCGACCCGGACGAGAAAGGCCAGCGTTCCCGTATTGATCCCCAGGATCGGCACGTTTCTGGGTTCGAACTGCTGGATCCCCTCGAGAAAGGTTCCGTCGCCGCCGATCGTCACGCCAAGCGTCTCGCTGTCGGGATCGTAGACGTCGTCGATGTCGTCGCCGACATCGACCGTCTCGAGTCCCAGACCGTTATCACTCGCCCACGACTCGAGTCGCCGGACAGCCGCTTCGCTCTCCTCGGCCGGGCTCACGATCGCGACGATCTCTTCCGTCGTAGCTAGCCGCCTCCCTCGCATCGTCCCATACACGCGAGCGGACCACGATTATATTCACGGTTCGAAGAAACAGTAGTTTTTAGACGCGTTCGACGGTCGGACGCAAGCTCGTCAGAACTGATAGCGTCGTTCGTCGTCCATCGACGGGTACTGGTCCGCTCCCGTCATCTCGTCGAAGGTCATCCCGGAGAGATACTCGTCGTAGGTAACGTCGAACCCCGAGCGCAGGTGGAAGTCGAGTTTCCCAGTCTCGACGTTGCTCTGGAACAGCATGTGGATCGCCCGCCGGACGAGTTCGTCGGTCTCCTCGGGCTCGAGAGCCGTCTCGAGCAGGGCGAGTTCGTTCTTCGTCTCCCGGTCCAGCGACACCGCGAGTTCGTCGCCGAACGCGGAGTACGATTCCTGTACGTCCTCGTTGAGATCCTCGAGGCTCATGCCCGGGAGCAAGGTAGCGTAGTGGATAGTCCTTTCGTGGTCGACTCGCGGGCACCTATCGTGAGCGCCATGTTACATTAGCAGGTGAGTTCAGTACCTCTCTCGTTTATTCCGGACGATTACGTCAGATCGACTGGCAAAAAGCCCTGCGTACTGACTGCCGACCGAATCCAGTTGCGATGGATACTCTCTTCGCCTTGCAAGACACAACGCGCAAATCCCGAAAAAAGCCGACTCGGACTGGAGCAGTCCAACCGACCAGTAACGTGATATCAGGTCTCGTCACCGCTTGCAGCAGGGAGCGAAAACGAAAACGTCGCGCCCTCGCCCGGTTCGGACTCGACCCAGATGTCACCACCGTGGCGTTCGACAATGCGCTTACAGAGCGCGAGCCCGATTCCCGTTCCAGAGTGCTCGTCCTGTGCGTGCAGGCTCTGGAACACCTCGAAGACACGCTCTCTGTCGTCCGGGTCGATGCCGATCCCCTCGTCGGTGACCGAGACGAGTACCTCCGAACCGTTCCGCACGGCCGAGATATCCACCTGTGGCGGATCGTCACCACTGTACTCGATCGCATTGGAAAGCAAGTTCTGGAACACCTGGCGTAACTGTCCTGGGTCCCCCTCGACTCGAGGCAGCGCCTCGGCCGTGATCTCGGCATCACTCTCCTCGACTGCCACCTGGAAATCAGCGCAGACGTCCGCGAGAACGGCGTCCAGGTCGACCGACTCGAACGGATCGCCACGCGTTTCGACCCGTGAATACTCGAGCAATCCCTCGATCATGTTGCGCATCCGGTCTGCGCCGTCGACGGCGAATTCGATGAACTCCACCCCGTCCTCGTCGAGTTCGTCCGCGTAACGGCGCTCGATCAACTGGAGATAGCTCGTGATCATCCGCAAGGGTTCCTGTAGGTCGTGCGAGGCAGCGTAGGCGAACTGTTCGAGGCGCTCGTTGGATTTTTCGAGTTGCTGCTCGAACTGCTTGCGCTCGGTGATATCGGTCAGGGCACCGGGAAACGTCACCGGATTCCCGTCGTCGTCGTACTCGACGTGACCACGCGCGACGACCCAGCGGAGTTCGCCGTCGTCGTCCCAGACGCGGTATTCCTCTTCGTACTCCTCTCCCGATTCGATGACGTCCTCGATCTTTCGTTCGACCCGCTCTCGATCGTCGTCGTGGATCGCCGAGAGAAACTGCTCGAGGGGGACGCCCTCGGTGGCCGCGTCCGGATCGATCCCGAACTTATTGGCGAACGACGCGCTCGTGACCATCACGTCGTCGGGAATATGCCATTCCCAGGTTCCGACCGCACCGGCTTCAGCCGCCGCCTCCAGTCGTTCTTTTGAATCCTCGAGATAGCACTCGCGTTCGACCCGTTCGGTTACGTCGTCGGCCGCTCCCAGCCATCGAGTGATTTCGCCGTCCTCGTCCAGAAGCGGTGTCGCACACGAGACGATCCAGGCGACCGTGCCGTCGTCACGAACGATCCGGTGTTCCAGTTCGAAGCTGCTTTTCGTGCGAACGGCTTCGTCGATGGCGTCCCGAACCCGTGGCTGGTCTTCGGGCGGAACGTATTCGTCGACCCACGACGGCCCTTCCTCGACGGTGTCGGGGAGGAAATCCGACCCCTCCAAACTGTGCATCTCGCTCCAGTCCGCGTTCGTACTGAACACTACATCCGACGTGGTGGTGACCAACGCGCGAAACCGTTGCTCGCTCTCGCGCAGCTGTTTGTACGCTTCTCGCTTTGCCTGCTGGAGCAACTCCTGTCCACGTAACACGACGTCCGATGCGAGCTGTGAATCCGCCGTATCAGGCTCCTGCAGTAACTCCTGTTCACGCTCTGTCTGGAGTTCTTCGACGATCGGGGTCACGTCCTCGACGCTGTGAACGATGTAGTCGAGGTCGCCAGCCGTGTCAAACACCGGTGAATTGACCGGACTCCACCACCGCTCCTCGAACTCGTCGCCACCGGAGTCGCGGTCGGGGATCGGATAGTGCGTCACCGGCATGGTATCTGTCTCCCCGGCCTCCGCCACCCGCTCGAGCGACTCGCGCAGATTCTCGACGCCGTCTGCTGGATCGTCGGGATTGTTCGGAAAGATTTCGAACAGCGTCTTCCCCAGAATGTCCGCCCGATCGGTCATCGTCGCGTCCAGATATGCATCGCTCACAGCCACGATTTCGTAGTCTTCGGGCTGTACGATGAGATAGTTTCCGGGGACGTTTTCGAAGAGTCGACGAAAGGTCGCTTCGGTAGTTTCTGTTTCCGTCTGCTCGCGCTCGCCAGTTTCGTGGACGATTCCGACTGTTTCCTGTGTGATATCGCCCGCATCGATCACGTTCAGCCGTACGTCACAGCGAATCTGTTCCTCCTCGGCGGTCTTCAGGGTGAGATCGAGTACCTCGCTCTGGTCGGCGGCGTTCGTTCGGATCCGACTGATCTCGTGTTCGATCGTCGCACTGTCGCCGCCGAAGAGCACGGACACGTGTTCATCGAGCAATTCACCGCGCGTGTACCCGGTTAGCTCGAGGATGACGTCGTTGACCGAGACGAACCGACCTTCGGCATCGAGTCGATAGATCCCGTCGTCGATCGCATTGACGAGAGCACGGTAGTACTGCAGGGCCTCGGTGTCGTCCGCATCTCCCCAGACCGTCATCTCGGATGGGTCGGCCCGTTCACTCATATACACGTTGAGGTCCTCGAACCGGATAAGTTCCTTGCTCAGGCCGCTCACTGTGGTATTTGCCGAGTTGAGGGAGGTGAGTACCACATCGTTGTCTCGTCGTTGCGATGCCGTAAGTCGTCAGTCGAACGGTTTGCCTGCCGTAAGCCTCCGCTCAGTGATGAGACACAATACTGTTGCGTAAACGATAGAAACCGGCTTACTCGACGGCTGAACCACTCAGTCGGGCCAGTGGTCCCTCCGGGAACAACCGAAAGAACACGACTCGTCCCAGGACGAGGGCACCGAGTACCCCGCCAAACAACGGCGGCCAGATCACTGGGGATACGCCGCCTACTGCCACCAGATAGTGGACGAACAGGCTCGCGACGACCCACCACAGGGTGTACGCGGCGAGGGCTCCGAGCACGACCGAGGCGAGGATCCGGGTAACCGCCATATCACCAGGCCTGATCCGATCGCCGGGGCCGAACAGTGCCGAGCCGAGTCGGAGTCCGTGTGCTAGCACGCCGACCAGCACGGAACAGGCGAGGAGACCGGGAACGAGTATCGTCGCTGGGATCCAGATCAGTTCGAGGACGGACTCGAAGAGAAGCCTGGATTCGTTGACTATCGCGGCTGCCAGGAGGATCGTGAGGGCGGCGAGAACGGGTTCGACTGCGCGTCTCTCGACTGGACTATCGAAATGGAGGGCGGACATGACATTCCTCCAGTTAGTGTGTTATACATATAAATTCACTGTGGATGAAAGGTTGGTAACCAGCTCGAGTGTGCCGACTCGTTTCTGACCGGGCGAATGACGACGATCGACCGCGATGGGCATCTTCTTGAAACGTGCGGACCACCTCCTGGCCATGTATCAGGTCGGAATCGTCGGCTGTGGCGTCATCGGGTCGCGGCTCGCGGAGGCGTTCGACGAGCACGGACGGACCGAAATCCGGGCAGTCTGTGATCGCGTCGCCGAAAAAGCGGCGTCGATGGCGGAGACGTACGACTGTGAATCGGTCACCGCGGTCGAGGGCCTCGTCGATATCGACGCGGTCGATATCGTCTACGTCGGCGTGCCGCCGAAGCACCACGCGGCCGTCGTTCGCGCTGCACTCGAGGCGGACAAACACGTCATCTGTGAGAAACCGATCGCGGAGAACGCGGTGGTCGGGGACGAGCTAACCGCCCTCGCACGCGAGAGCGACCGAACGACCGCGATCAACTTCCCGTTTCGCTACACGCAGGGGTTCGTCGAGATGCGCGAGCGGATCGCAGCCGGTGAGATCGGCACGCCGAAACGCGTCGCGCTCCGCTTTCGCTTCCCGCAGTGGCCCCGCGAGTGGCAGGACGTCGACTGGCTCGCCGGCCGCGAACAGGGTGGCCCGCTCCGGGAGGTCGGGAGCCACTTCGTGTTCGGAACCCAGGAACTGTTCGGCGACCTCACTGACGTCACTGCGGACGTCCGGTACACGGCCCCGGAGAAGTACGAGGAGTCCATCGTCGGCACGTTCATCGCGGGTGGCGACGAGAGCGAGGCGGGCCGAGTGGACGACGAGAGCGTCCACGGAACGATCGACCTCCTCTGTAACTGTGCCGGTAGCGAGGAAAACAGCATCACTGTCGAGGGGACCGACGGTTCGCTGTCGCTACAGGCGTGGCGTCGACTCGTTGCGAACCCCGGCGAGGCGGACGAGCGCGTGATTACCGAGGAGGCGGGCGAGACGACGCTTGCGCTGATCGACGAGTTCGTAACCGATCTCGAGGGCGGCGACGGCGACCTCGTCTCCTTCGCGGAAGCGACGCGCGTCCAGCGGGTCATCGACGAGGTGCTCGGCCTCGGGGACGACTGAGCTGTCTTGATCGTCACCCGGCCGAACCGGACGACCGTTACCGGCGGCCGAACCAGTAGACGACCAGAACCAGTGCGGTAAGCCCGATTCCGATCGTCAGATGCAGTGCCTGTGCTTCGTACGGCGAGGAGGCGATCACGTCCCCCGGCTTTACGTTCCGAACGTAGAAGTACTCGATTCGATGCTGGAATACGGCAGGAACCAGGAAACCGACGAAGCTTCCGGCGCCCGTGAGGGAGGCCGAGAGGAGTCGACTCGAGACCGTCGTTTCACGCCTCGTCGCGTCGAGGTACACGAGGAGGGCGACGACCGGAGCGACGAAGAGTCCTGCGAGCGGGGCGAGCGAGGACATAGTTACCGGTCGTTTTAGTTAGACTATAAATACGACGGTGGATCGACGGTTCGGGTAGCTGTCTCGCTGGCGAGAACACATTACGGCGTTCCCGTCACGAGTCGCCGCTCGACGGCCTCGAGCACTCGCTCGAGCACGACCGGATTATCGCTCGGTCGGCCGACGCTGACCGCGTCGGCTCCGTACTCGACGTACTCGCGGACGGTTTCGTCGTCCCGGACGCCGTTGTTGGCGATCACGAACAGGTCCGAGGCCTCGGCGACGCCTTCGATCACCGACTCGGTGTCCATCGCGTCGACGTGGACGAAAGATGCGCCCGCGTCCTCGAGCCGTCCGGCGAGCGACGGTAGATCGACGCCCGGAACCTCCGCACGGACTTTCACGCCGACGGTCGCGCCGGTGTCGGCGGCCGTCTCGACGTATCCGGCGAGCCGCTCTGTGTCTTTTAGCAGCGTCTCCCCGCAGCCGACTGCACACAGTTCCTCCTGTCGGCAGTGGGCGTTGATCTCGAGGGAGGCGTCCCGATCCCGACAGATGCGAGCGGCCTCGGCCACCGGTTCTCGAGTCGCGCTGCGGACGTTGAACGCCGGCTGAATGGGGGCGTCCTCGAGCGCGGCGAGTTGCCGGTCGATAAACGCCAGCGGATCGTCCGGGAGGAACTCGGTTCGGTCGCGTTCGACCAGTTTTCGGGCTGCTTCCCTCGAGTCGTCGTCGAGTGCGATCCCGCCGAGAAAGGCTGCGCCGGCGTAGTCGGCACCCTGGCGTGCCCACTCCGCGTCGGCTTCGCCGCTGAGACTCGCGAGGGCAAGCGGTGGTCGGAACATCTCACTCGACGATGGTGATGGCCTCGTCGATGGCTCGAACGACGCGTTTCGCGTCCTCGGGACCGTCGATTCGAATGTCGGTCGCGATGGTCGGCCGGTCGAACTCCGCGTCGTCGTCGCTGTCGATCACGTAGGCGTCGGCGAAGGGATAGGCAGTCGCCAGCCCTTCCGTGCTCGGTTCGGCGTCGACGGCTTCCATCAGTTCGCCCGCGGGACCGGAGAACGCGTCGTCTCCGAGAAACGGCGAGACGACGACGACGGTCGTCTGGGCGAGCGCGTCCGCCACACCCGGCAGGGCGAGCATCGGCCCGATGCTGGTGACGGGGTTCGAGGGACCGATGACGACGGTGTCGGACAGCGCCTCGAGGACGCCCGGCGCGGGTTCGGCCGTCGAGGAGCCACGGAACTCGACGGTCTCGACGTCGGGTTCGGCCCGGTGGCCGACCCAGTACTCCTGGAAGTGCATCGTTCCCTCGGTGGTGTGGATGAGACTCGCGACGGGATCGTCGCTCATCGGAAGCAACTCGACGTCGAGGTCGAAGGAGTCGGCGAGTCGCTGCGTCGCCTCGCTCAGCGTGTATCCCTGGTCGAGGAGGCTCGTCCGCGTGATGTGGACGGCCCGGTCCTGGTCGCCGATCGTCATGAACTCGGCGACGCCGGAGAAGCGCCGCCAGTTCGCGATCCGTCGCCCCTCGGTCTGTTTCTCGTCGGGGAGATACTGTGGTCCTTCGGGCAGATCCGCAGCCTCGGCCAGATCCATCAGGGCCGTGTTCGTCCGGTGTGTATCGTCCTCGATCCCCCACCACGTCTCCCGGTCGAGCAGGCCACCGCCCTGAAAGAGAAGCGTGTCGACGTCCGGCGAGACGAAGAGACCGCCGATCTCGACGTCGTCGCCCGTGTTGGCGACGATCGTGGTCTCCTCCGGCGAGAACACTGCCCCGGCACCGTCGAGAAGCTTCGGCGTTCCGGTGCCCCCGGAGAGGAAAGTAACCATACGTAACAGTTCTTCCCTGGGGCTACTTAATCGCTTATGCCCGAACCCAGCACCGGCCTACGACTGTTACCGGTTCCAGGCCGCATCGTCCGGATCGATCAACCGCTCGCCGCGATCGAGGTCGTCGATCCGCTCGCGTTCGTCCTCGGAGAGATCGATCTCGAGTGCGTCGTAGTTCTCCCCGATGTGGTCGCCGGTCGCTTTCGGGATCGGAACGACGCCCTCCCGCTCGTAGTGCCACGCGAGTGCGATCTGGACCGGCGTGGCGTCGTGGTCGTCTGCGATCTCCTGGAGCGTCCCCATCTCGAGAACGTCACCCTGTGCGATCGGACAGTACGCGACCGTCTCGATGTCGTGTTCCAGTCCGACGGAGACGAGTTCGTCCTGCTGGAGCCGCGGGTGGAGCTCGATCTGATGGACGGCGATCGGCGACTCGAGAATATCGACGGCCTCCTCGAGCAGGTCGACGGTGAAGTTGCTGACGGCGACGTTGCGGGTCAGGCCGCGGTCGCGAACCTCGTCGAACGCGGGCAGCGTCTCCTCGGCGTCGTAGGCATCGATCGGCCAGTGGACGTACAGCAGGTCGACGGCGTCGACGCCGAGTCGCTCGAGGCTCTCCTCGGTCGTCTCGAGCACGTCGTCGTACGCGAGGTTCGACGGGTGGACCTTCGTCGCGAGGAAGACGTCATCGCGGTCGACGTCGGCTTGCTCGAGCGCACGGCCGACCTCGCGTTCGTTGTCGTACATCTGGGCGGTGTCGACGTGGCGATAGCCCATCTCGAGCGCCTCGATTACCGACTTGGTGCAGGTCTCGCCCTCGTGACCCGACGTGCCGAAGCCGGGCTGTGGGAGGTGTGTGTCCGTCATAGCCAGTCGTACGAAAGAGGTCTACTCGGTGGTAGGGAAAGCGGCAAAACGGGGGTCGTGGTCGTCAGTCGCCGTCGATGATCCAGTCGGCGAAGCTCCCGTCCAGAAGCGTCTCGCGCTGTCGGTCGACGTACCGGCGCTGCATTCGCTCGAGCGCCTCGGGGAACGTCGCGCCGTCCTCGAGGGCCGACCGGACCAGATCGCGTTTCCAGCTGGCCGGCGTCACCTTCTGCCGGACGCGGCGCCGCAGCGGGTAGAGGTACTTCGCGGCCTGTTCCTCTGAGAGGCCGCGGTTGGTCAGCCCGTCCTCGGCGTGGGCGAGCAGGTCCTCGTAGAGGGCAAGCGAGTCGGTCGTCTCCTTGCCGTCGTTCGTGATCCAGGTCAGGTCGGCTTCGAGACCGTCCCGCATCGCGGCGTAGAAGTTCTCGCGGGCAACCGGCCAGTCGAGTTCGTGGACGGGGTGCTCGAGCCGGACTAGACTCTCCATCAGGCCAGCGAAGGCCGCGAGGAAGGAGACGGAGTCCCGGACGGTCGGCTGGGCCGGGATCGGACGGAACTCGATGCGGGCGTTCGCGGCCGACCGGGTCGGACCGCCGAAGACGGGACGGACCCACCGCCAGTAGGTGCCGTGCTTGCGCCGGAAATGGGGGAACTGGTCGTCGAACCGTTCGCCGGCCTCGACCGGCATCGGGACCATCGTATCGTCGGTCGCGACCCGATCGATAGCCTCGTCGACGCTCGAGAGGTCGCGGGGGAACCGCACTTTCCCCTCGCCGGTCGCGGGATCGTTGAGGACGGTTTCGAAGACGCTGATCCGGTGTTCCATCCAGCCGTCCGCGAGGATGTCGTCGGGCGTCGCGTCGTCGTCGTAGAGGTCCGCGGGGAAAAACGGCGAGTTGGCCCCGAGCGCGAGCAGCGGGCCTGCAACGCGGAGGGCGTAGTTGAAGTAGGTCGGGAGGTCGATCGCGTGGGGGACCTGGTAGTGGGGCTGGATCGACGTGATGACGCTCTCTGGCATGACGGTATCCGCCTGCAGGGAGACGTGGGGTGCCTCGATGCGCATGCCGGCGGCCTGAGCCTGGTCGGTGTTGGCCATCGCGTGGTAGCGCGCCGAGTCGCTCATGTTCGTCGCAACCCGGACCGTCTGGTCGGTGTCGCCGACCGTCCGCTCGACGCTGTCGGTCAGGTACGTCGCTGCGTCCTCACCCTCGGGCGGCAACGTCCAGAGAGCGTCGCTGACCAGCCGCATGCGCTCGGACTGGGTTACGTCCAGCGCCGTCCGCAACCGGGCCTTGACCTCCGACTCCTGAGCGACGATCCCGTCCTCGTTCAGCGGCTGCGGGCTGGTCGTCATCTCGGCGTTGTGCAGCCCCAGTTCCTTCTCGAACCCGATGAGTTCGAGCAGCCGCCGTGGAACGCGACGGAGGGTACAGTCGTCGTCCTTGATCGCGTAGAACTCGTACTCGAGGCCGACGATCGCCTGGGGGTTGTCGAATACGCCGTCCTCGACGGCCTCTTTGATCACCTCGGCGTCCTCCTCGGCCTGCCGCCGGAAGTCCTCGGCGTCGACGCTCAGGACGTCAGCGACCCGCGTTGCGAGCTCCGGCTCTCTCATACTACCCGGATGCGGGCCCGACTGTCTTTAAAGCACGCCACTCGAGCGATCATCCTTCCAATGGGGACGAGCTACAGAAAACATTTGCTGTCTCACAGGAAACCAGCGTGTATGTATCGACGCAGCGTCATTTCATCGCTGGCGGTGCTTTCAGCCGGCGCGCTCGCGGGCTGTCTCGGCGGCAGCTGTACCGGCGGTACCGACGTCCGGTTCGAACCCGTCGACGCGGCCACCATCGCCGACCGGGAAGCGACGAACGACTTCGAGGAGACGCCGGCGGTGATGGCGGATCTCGCCACGCGAGCGCTCGCAGGCGAGGAGCCGACGATCGAAGTCACCCACCGGTCCCCGCTGGGCTGGCTCGGGTACGTCCACTGGAACGGCGCGTTCTACGAAATCACGACGAAAACGGTCGCGGAGGGGCAGGTGGCCGGACCCGAGTACGAACTCTCCCGCAACCGCGAGATGGACGACGAGGAACTCGCGGGAGTCGACGCGCTGTCGTACGCCGTCCTCCCGACGCACGACCGACGGCGGGTCGACGAAGCAGTCGACTACAACGCCGAACGGGTAGAGACGATGGGGTTCTCGATTTCGACCGTCGCCGGCTACCTCGAGGCCGACGACCAGGACGCGTCGGTTCTCGCGGCCGGCGTCGACGAGCCGTACCTCGAGATCGAGGGGAGTTACGTCGAACTCGAGCGGCTAGGTGAGGGAACGACGACCGCGAAACAGCTTCGATACGGCCGCGAACGCGTCGCCGACGACGTCGAGGCGTTCGCCGACTACGTTCTCGACCGCCGCGGTGCCGAGTTACCCGAACTCAGCGATGACGCTCGGGCGTTGCTCGCGGAAGCCAGGGAGGAGGACGGTCGTGTGAACGTCTGCGAGTCCGGATACGAGGACGAGGAGGGGGACGAAGAAGCGATGGAAGCCCGTCGGGAAGCAGTCGAGGAACTGCGGACGATCCTGTCCGATCTCGAGGCACAGGACGAGTCGCCGGATCGGATCGACTACGTCCGGTACGAGGACGAGTGGTATCGGCTCTCGCTTTCGGGATGGGCCGTTTGAACCGACCAGTGTCGGTGCTCGGTCGCTGCCTGGCCGGATCACAGAATCGTTTTACTGCTACCGGCGGTAGGCGACACCGATGGAGTTCGCCACGTTCGCCGACCGAGCCGCCGCGATCGAAGCCGAGCCTGCCGATCTGGAGATCATCGAACACGTGCGGGACCTCCTCGAGGACGCCGGAGGCAGCGAGGAGTCCAGTGAGCCCCGGACCATCGAAATCGTCGCCCGATTCGTCCAGGGACGTGTCTTTCCTGCCTGGGACTCGACGACGCTCGATATCGGTCCGAGCGCCTGCTACGCGGCGATCGCACGCGCGGCCGGGCAGAACGTCGACTCCGACGACGTCGAGGACCGGCTCGCCGATGTGGGTGAGATCGGCGAGGTCGCCGCGAGCTACGAGTTCGGAGGACAGCAAGGGCTGGACGCGTTCGGCGCCGGCAACGGGAGCGACGACCTCACAGTCCGCGAGGTATACGACGACCTCGTCGACCTCGCGGCCACCGAAGGAGAGGGGAGCGAGGACCGGAAGATCGACATTCTGTTCGGCCTCTTCAATCAGTGCTCGAGCGACGAGGCACGGTACCTCGCCCGCCTCGTCCTCTCGGAGATGCGTATCGGCGTCGGCGAAGGCACGGTTCGAGACGCCATCGCTGCGGCCTTCGACGTCCCCGAGGAACGCGTCGAACGGGCGCTACAGGTCTCGAACGACTACGGCGAGGTCGCACAGGTCGCCCGCGAGAAGGGACTCGAGGGGCTGGACGCGATGGACCTCGAGGTCGGCCGTCCCGTTCAGGCGATGTTAGCCCAGGCCGGCACCGTGACCGACGCACTCGAGGAGTGGGAAGAGGTCGCCGTCGAGTGGAAGTACGACGGGGCCAGAATACAACTGCACCACGATCCCGCGGATAACAGCTCCGGCGGTGAAATCCGCGTCTTCTCGAGAAACATGGAGGACGTCACCGACGCGCTCCCGGAGGTCGTCGAGTACGCCGAGGAGACGCTCGAGGGGCCCGCCATCCTGGACGGGGAGGTCGTCGCGGTCGACGACGCCGGCGAGCCGCTGCCGTTCCAGGAGGTGCTCAAGCGATTCCGCCGGAAACACGACGTCGAGAAGGCTCGCGAGGACGTCGCCGTTCGCCCGGTCTTCTTCGACTGTCTGCACGCCGACGGTGAGGACCTGCTCGAGGAGCCACTGACGACCAGACACGAGCGTCTCGAGGGCGTCCTCACGGACGGCGAGGATCGGCCGGAAGACGTCGACGGTCTCTCCCTGCTGTGGCTGACCGACGACCCCGACGAGATCGAGTCGATCGACGCCGAGGCGCTCGAGTCGGGCCACGAGGGGATCATGCTCAAGAACCCCGAGTCGACGTACTCGCCGGGGCGACGCGGGAAGAACTGGCGCAAGCGCAAGCCCGACGTCGAGACGTTAGACTGCGTGGTAACGGGTGCGGAGTGGGGTGAGGGTCGGCGGGCGACCTTCCTCGGCACTTTCGAACTCTCGGTCCGGAACGAGTCGACGGGTGAGCTAGAGACTGTCGGCAAGGTCGCGACCGGGATCACCGACGAGAAACTGGCCGAACTGACGGAGCTACTCGAGCCCCATATCGCCGCGGAAGAAGGACAGGAAGTCGAGATAGAGCCCGCGGTCGTCTTCGAGGTCGGCTACGAGGAGATTCAGTCCTCACCGACGTACTCGTCGGGCTACGCGTTGCGGTTCCCGCGGTTCGTCGCCGTTCGGGACGACAAAGAGACGGTGGACGCGGACACACTCGAGCGGGTCGAACGGTTGCAGTCGTAGGGCGTCGCCGCGACGGAAACCAGTCCGTCACCGTGAGTTACCAAAATTCCACACGAAATTCGACGAAGGTTACTTACGAGTCCCTCTCCTCCACTCGACGATGAGTCAGGAGGCAGATTACGGTCCTCGGGCGGAGTCGGTGACGGCGGACACGATCGATTTCGACTCGCTGACCGTCGAGAGCGGACTCGAGGCGCTTCGATCGAGTCCGGAGTTTCACGGCACGGTCGAACCGCTCGACGGCCTCGAGGATCTCGAGACCTGCGAGCACATCGCCCTGTTCTACAGGAATCGCGAGGAACGGTTCGGGACGGTTACGCCCTTCGTTCGACAGGGCATCGAGAAAGGAGACCGAATCATGTACGTCATCGACGAGTTCTCCGAATCGGAGATCCTCGACGAGATCCGTGGCGGAACCGCCGACGTCGACGCGGCACTCGAGTCGGGCCAGCTAACCTTTCACTCGCTCGAGGAGACCTACCTCCGGTCGGGTCGGTTCGATGCCGACGACATGCTCGAGGTGTACGGCGACGCGATCGAGGAGGCGAAAACGGCGTATCCGGGGCTTCGAGTCACTGCGAGTACGAACTTCATTCTCGACGAGCACGTGACGATCGAGGAGTTCATGGCCTACGAGAGCCGGGTGAACGACCTTTTCGAAGGCGAAGACTGCATCGCCCTCTGTCACTACGACTGCGAGCAGATTCCGGCGGAGACACTCGTCGACGTCGTCCGGACCCACCCACATCTGGTCTACGAGAACACGGTCTGTCACAACTTCTACTACACCCCGCCGGAGAAATTCCTCGAACCCGGTGAACCCACCAGGGACGTCGAGCAGATGCTGAACACGCTGGCGGATCGTTCCCAGGCACGGGCCGAACTCAGCGAGACGGTCGAGGAACTCGAGGAATCGAACGAGCGACTCAGACGCTTCGCGTACGTCGCCTCCCACGACCTCCAGGAGCCGTTGCGAATGATCTCGAGCTATCTCCAGTTGCTCGAGTCCCGCTACGGCGACGACCTAGACGAAGAAGCCCAGGAGTTCATCGACTTCGCCGTCGACGGCTCCGACCGGATGCGCGAGATGGTCCAAGGATTGCTCGAGTACTCGCGGATCGACATGGCCGACTCGACGCTCGAGTCCGTCTCGTCCGAGCGCGTACTCGAAGACGTCCTGACCGATCTCCAGGTTCGAATCGAGGAAACCGACGCCACGGTAGCCGTCAGTGATCTACCGGCTGTCCGTGGCGACGAATCTCACCTTCAGCAACTGTTCTCCAATCTGGTCGCGAACGCGATCAAGTACAGCGGCGACGGGCCGCCCCGTATCGAGGTAACTGCCGAGAAACAGGGGAGTCGCTGCGTGTTCGCGGTAGCCGACGACGGGATCGGGATCGAATCGGACTACACCGACCAGATCTTCGAGGTGTTCAACCGCCTCCACTCGACCGACGACTACGAGGGAACCGGCATCGGTCTTGCACTGTGTCGAAAGATCGTCGACCACCACGACGGGGACATCTGGGTCGACTCCGAACCGGGCGAGGGGACGACGTTCTACTTCACGCTCCCGACAGCCGCGTAGGATCGTTCGTCGCTTTTACTGGTGGTCCCCCGAGCACCTCGAGACAGGTGAGCATCCTTAAGAGCCATCGGAAACAGAATTCGCGTATGCAACCGAGAGACCTCTCCGATCACGTCGCGTACGAGGCGGGTCGGGGGATCGAGGAGGTGGCCCGGGAACTCGGCCGGGAGCCGTCCGAGTTCGTCAAACTCGCCTCGAACGAGAACCCCCACGGCCCCTCGCCCGCGGCCGCCGTCGCAATTCGCGAAACAGCCTCGAGCGCCAGTTCCTACCCGAAAGCCGCCCACGCAGACCTCACTGCCGCCATCGCCGAGCGGTGGGACGTCACCGACGAGCAGGTGTGGCTGGCAAACGGCGGCGACGGCGCGATCGACTACCTCTCGCGGGCCGTCCTAGAGCCTGGCGACAGCACGCTCGTTCCCTCACCCGGCTTCGCCTACTACGGGATGAGCGCGCGCTTCCACCACGGCGAGGTCCGCGAGTACGCCCTCGAGAAGGACGACGACTTCGAGCAGTCCGCCGAGACGGTACTCGAGGGCTACGACGGCGACCGCGTCGTCTACCTCACCAGCCCGCACAACCCCTCGGGGTCGACGATCCCGCTCGAGGAGATCGCCGAGATCGCCGAACGGACGGACGAGGAGACGCTCGTCGTCGTCGACGAGGCCTACGGCGAGTTCGCCGACCGCGAGAGTGCGGTCGCACTGATCGAGGGCCGGGACGGGTTCGACGCTCGCGACGACGTCGCCGTCCTCCGAACCTTCTCGAAGGCGTACGGACTGGCCGGTGTCCGACTCGGCTACGCCGTCGTTCCCGACGAGTGGGCCGATGCCTACGCCCGCGTGAACACGCCGTTCGCCGCGAGCGAACTGGCCTGCCGTGCTGGACTGGCCGCGATCGACGACGACGAACACGTCCAGCGGACGGTCGAGACCGCCCGCGAGTCACGCGAGTACATGCGCGACAACCTCGAGACCCACGTCTGGGAGAGCGAGGGTAACTTCGTCCTCGTCGACGTCGGCGACGCCGAACGCGTCGCCGAGGAAGCGCAGGAACGGGGCGTCATCGTCCGCGACTGTACGAGTTTCGGGCTGCCGGGCTGTATCCGCATCACCTGCGGCACGGAAGACGAGACCGAGCGGGCGGTCGAGACGGTAAACGAGGTGCTCGCGGACCTCGACGTCGATCCCGACCGCAACGACACGGAGGTGCCCGACGCGTGAGGGTCGCCGTCACCGGCACGCCCGGCACCGGGAAGACCACTGCGACCGGGCTCCTCGAGGACCGACTCGCGGAAGACGACTCGCTACCCGACCTCGAAGTGATCCACCTCAATCGCGTCCTCGAGGACGAGGAACTGTACACCGAGGTCGACGCCGACCGCGAGAGCAAGGTCGCCGACCTCGATGCGCTGTCGGCGTGGCTCGCTGGCCGCGACGACGTCGTCGTCGAGTCTCACCTCGCACACCACTTCGACGCCGACCGCGTGGCCGTCCTGCGCTGTGCACCCGAGCAACTCGAGCAGCGGCTACTCGAGCGCGGCGAGACCGAGGCGAAGGCCCGCGAGAACGCCGAGAGCGAGGCACTCGACGTCGTCCTCTCGGAGGCCGTCGAGGAACACGGCCTCGAGTCGGTCTACGAGATCGATACGACCGACCGTGAACCCGAGGGCGTCGCGGACGCACTCGAGGCCGTCGTCACCGGGGATCGTGAGCCGAGTGCCGGCGAGGTCGACTTTATGGGGTATCTCGCATGACGCTCGATCAGCTTCGTCCCTACGTCTCACGGTTTCTGGACCCGTTCGTCGCCGGCTTCGACCGGATCGGACTGACGCCCAACGGGGTAAGCGTCATCGCGTTCGGGATGGCAGTCCTGGCCGGCGCTGCCTTCCTGCTGGGCGGTCGCGCCCACCCGGTCTGGTATCTCGTCGGGGCGATACTGGTCTTCCTCAACGGTTGGCTCGACATTATCGACGGCGCGCTCGCCCGCGAACAGGGCGTCGCCTCGGCCGGCGGCGACCTGCTGGATCACGTCCTCGACAGGTACGCCGACATCGTCGTCATCGGCGGCCTCGCGGCCGGCATCGGCAACTACTATCTCGGATTCCTCGCCGTCACCGGCGTCGTCATGACCTCGTACCTGGGGACCCAGGCCCAGGCGGTCGGACTGGACCGAGTGTACGGCGGCGCCGTCGGCCGAGCGGATCGGCTAGCGATCATCGGCATCGTCGGCGCGCTGGCGTACCCGATCACCGGCAGCTACGGTGGGCTGGAACTGGTCGGCTGGCTGTTGCTCTTTCTCGCAATCGTCGGCCACCTGACCGCACTCCAGCGGTTCTTCTACTCCTGGTCGGCGCTGGACTGAGCGAATCGAGGGTCGTTCTATCGAAGCCGAATTTCGGTGCGTTCGATCGTATCGCAGGAAAAATCCCACGGCAAGAGAGCGCGCCGCATGCTTTATCACTCGCCGCGATATAGCTTCGGGCATGGTTCAGTGCGAGATGTGTGGCGCCGAGACGTCGTCCCCGAAGACCATCAAAGTCGAGGGCGCGAAGTTGGACGTGTGCTCTAACTGTACCGACTTCGGCACTGAGGTCAAACAACAAACGAGCTCCAGTTCCTCGACGAAGTACTCGACCTCGAGTTCGTCGTCAAGTTCGAGCTCCTCCAGCAGCGGGTCGACGAGCACGAGTTCGAGTGCCTCGGGCGGCTCGAGCAGTCAGCCCCGCTCGGACATGTTCGACGACATGGACGAACTCGCGACCGACTACGACGATCTCGTCCGCAAGGCTCGCGAAGAGAAAGGACTTAGCCAGTCCGATCTCGCCAACGAGCTAAACGAGAAGTCCAGCCTCATCCGGAAGATCGAACGCGGTGACACGCTTCCAAGCGACAACGTGCAGTCGAAACTCGAGCGGTTCCTCGAGATCAACCTCAGCGCACAGAGCGGCTCGAGCGAGGATTCGGAGTGGTCTGGTGGCTCGTCGTCCGGCAGCTACACGCTGGGTGACGTCGTCAAGCGAAAGGACTGACGAGCAACGTAGCCACCGTCTATTCTCGCCGTGGCCGTCGGTGACTCGCAAGCTATTTCTTTCGCGCGGGCCGTCTCATGCCCATGTTCGTCCTCGTCAACCTGAAGACGTATCCGTGTGATCCACTCGAGGTCGCGACAGCCGTTCGCGACGTCGACGAGACGACCGACGCGCGACTCGCCGTCGCTCCGCAGGCGACCCACGTAGAGCGAGTCGCGGAGACGGGCGTCGAGACCTGGGCACAGCACGTCGATCCGATCGACCACGGCAGCAACACCGGCCATACGCTCGCCGAGTCGGTCGCAGACGCGGGTGCCGTCGGGACGCTGATCAATCACTCCGAGCGGCGGCTGAAACTGGCCGACATCGACGGTGCAGTGCAGGCAGCACAGCGGGCCGACCTCGAGACGGTCGTCTGTGCCAACAACCCCGAACAGATCGGCGCTGCGGCGGCGCTCGGCCCGGACGCCGTCGCCGTCGAGCCACCGGAACTCATCGGGACGGGAACGCCGGTCAGCCAGGCCGACCCCGACATCGTCGAAGACGCCGTCACAGCCGCGGAGAACGTCGACGACGACGTGTCGGTGCTATGTGGTGCCGGTATCAGTACCGGCGACGACGTCGTCGCTGCCGGCGACCTCGGGGCCGAAGGCGTGTTGCTCGCGAGCGGCGTCGCGAAGGCTGACGATCCGCGGGACGCACTCGAGGATCTCGTCGACCCACTGTAGCAGCCAACCACTTTTCTCACCGCTCGTCCAACGAGTAGGCATGACCGACGAGCGGCCCGTCAGCGTCGCGCTCGAGAATCGACTCATGAGCCACGGAATCTACGTGAACGACTGTAGTCCAGAGGGAGACGACGCGAGCGTCGACGACGGTACCGACCTCGAACTCGAGTACGAGACCGTCGCCGAAGCGCCCGTCGTAACCAGCGACGAGGTCGGTGCAGTCGTGCGGACGCTGCTCGCCGTCGCCGAGGAACGTAACTGGACGCCCGGCCGACTCGAGGCGACGTCGCTCTCGACCGATGGCGAGGTTCGGGGCCGGTGGCACGTCGAGGCAGCGTGGTTCGACCGGCTTTCGGCGGATCTCTCGGAGGTCGAGTTTTCACAGCGGGTGCTCGAGACGGTGTCGACGGGACAGGAACGATAAGTCGTCCGATCAGTCCTCGGCGTCTCGAAGCCGTTCGTAGGCCTCGGTGACGAGCCGAAACGCCGACCGGCTACCGCTCTTACGGTCGGGATGGGCGCGTTTGACCTGCGTTCGGTAGGCGCTGTGGATCTTCTCCATGGAGGCGTCACTCGAGACGCCAAGCACCTCGCGGGCTTTCGTCTTGCGCATGGCGACCGATTCGACGATCCCGTTGCGTTCGGCCTCGTCTTTACAGGAGGGACAGAGTCGCTCGGTTCGCCCGTCGACGGTCGTGACGCGGAATCGTTCGTCCGACACCCGGTCGCGACACTGCGTACACCGGCTGTACTCCTCGGTTGCGAGGTCCTGGTTCTCGTCACCGTCCGCTCCATCATCGGGCTCCTCGCTGTCGGTCGGGGTAGACGCCGCGTTCGTGCTCTCGGTCGTCGGTTCGGATCCTGACTCGAGTCGCGATCGGGAGCGTCGTTTCACGTCGTCCCTGCTCGTGGCTTCGGTGACACAGGCCGGACAGCAGGCGAGGACGGTTCCGTCGGCGACGACGATCTCCTCGAGGTCGCGTTCGGGGAGTGGCTGTCCACAGCCGTCACAGGCGGTTCGCTGGTGGTCGACCGAGCCGGTCGATCCGTCGTCCGAGAGCCGCTCGGCGGCCGCTCTTGCGTACTCCTCACACTGCGGGCAACAGGCGACGCGACTTCCGTCGGGCATCGATACCGCCGTCAACTTCGCGCGGGGGACCGTACGGTCACAGCCATCACACGTCACTCGAACGTTCTCACCCACAGTTCGGGGTTGGTGGCGGTCCTTCATTAGTCCTCCGTGGTGGTTTCACGGTCCGATACTGCCACCGGCGGCCGGGTTACGGCCCGCCTATAGTAACAACTGCAACTATTTACACACTGATCGCACAGCTGTCGTGCGATCGGGTATGCATTGACTTGCAGTGGCTACTATACCTGCAACTCCTGCTGAGCCGGGCATGCCGGGAACGTCGAACGCACTGGATAACGAAGTCCACACGACCGAACCCACCGCATGCGAGGACACCACCTCGCACGTCGCACACTCTCCGTTGGACAATGCCACCCGACGGTGACCGTCCGTCGGGTTCCTCCTCCCTGTCATCCGGAACGCCGTACCGATTTACCGGCGTGACCGCGATTCGTCCGCCAGTCCCATCAAGAACGACGGACAGACAGTCCCACCGGAACCGACTTACAGCGTCCGTATCAGTTCTCGCTCGAGAAACCAACACACGTATAGTAACAACTGAAACTGTTTGCACACCGACCGCACAGCCGTCGTGCGATCGGGTGCGCACTGACTTTCAGTGGCTACTATAGTCTCCCGACACCGAGTTCCGGTATGGACACGGCAGCTCGAGCAGACGTCACCCGGAACGTCTTCGACCGCGAGTCGCTCCCGCTCGGAGCGGTCGACCTCGCGCTTCTGGTCGGTCTGATCCTCTTCGGACAGCTATCGCACGACATCAACCCGATCCTCGAGCCGCTCGCGTCGGCGGAGACGGTCGTTCCGTTCGTCGTTGGCTGGCTCGTCGTCTCCCTTTCTGTCGGGGCTCTACGCGCGTGGCGTCGCGTCCTCGCCGACCCGTGTCGCCCGCCTCGCGACGGTAACCTGGCTCGGGGCGGCGAACGTCGCGTTCCTCCTGCGTGGGTCGCCGCTATTCGCGGGCGACGCCCCGTGGTCGTTTACGGTCGTCATGACGGGACTCGGCCTCGTCGTTCTGGTCGGCTGGCGGATCGGGTACGCAGTCTACCGTTGACCTCCTCCTCCGCGTGAACGCGGAGGAATCCCGCCACGGGATTTCAGGCCGAGCGAAGCGGCCCTAAGGTTTCAAGACGCATACGTTCCAGGCGTCTTCTGCTGGGTTTCAGCATCGTCCCCAGAAATCGAAGATTTCTGGTGTGCGAACGAATCGCTACGCGATTCGTTAACGGCCTGGCTGTCTTGTGGCCCGGTCAAAGAGGCCCCATCCGTAGCCGAGTCATCATCACCGGCCTTCTGCCGGGAACTCCGGTCGCTTCGGCGGTGACTCTCTCCACTACGGTAGCGGTCTGCAATATTTATCGCCCCGTTCACGTCGGCTTGATACTCACCGACCCAACAGCCGTCGTTCGAGCATCGGAACGTCGCCTGTCGTGGTCGGTAGCCGTGTTCACCGCAGGCGTGGCACGCCTTCGACGTTTTCCGGGGATTCACCGTCTCGACGGGAATCCCCTTCTCGGCGGCTTTGTAGCGAATCTGTGCGTGAAGCTTCGCAAATCCCCATCCGTGCAACCGCCGATTCATGTACTCGCCGTAGTCCATGTTCTCGCGGATGTACGTCAAGTCTTCCAGCACCAGTACCGGGTTCTCAACGGACTCGGCGTACTCAACGACCTCGCGGGTCACACGGTGGAACACATCGTCAATCTGGCCCCACAGTGCGTCACCGTAGGACTCTACGATTCGCTCACTGCCACGCTTCTGAAGGCGTCTCTTGGCGGTGAAGTAGGTTTTGCGGAGCCGACGAACGGTTTTGCCGTCGTCGGCCCACAGTCGGGGGCGAACCGGAGAACCGCTCTCGTCGCGGTGACACACCGTGACGAGGCTCGCTTCTCCGATGTCCACGCCGATCGGCGTCCTGTCGAGCCCAGCGAGACAGGGCTCGCCAGACTCGTCTGGCGGCGTCCGCTCATCGGCGGACGCCACAGATTGATCCTCCACATTGCGGGTAGCGGTGACGTGGAGATACCACGACCCGTCCCGCTCGAGCAGTCGACTCTCACCCATCTCGGCGTCGTCTGCGTACACCGCTTCCAGCCACTCCCGCTGATCAGGATTGGCGTGTGCCGGGATCCAGAGATGGTAATCCTCGTGATGCGGGATTTTGGCGTACCACTCGATGGTGTTCTGTGGTTTGTGATCGAGTTGGATACCGTCGTTGGTGAACTTCACCGGGTGATCGTCGTGAAGTTCGTCGGCATCGTAACTGTCACCACAGAGTTGCGGGACGTACTGTTTGAGCGCGTTTTTGGCGTAGCCAGAGAGGTCGTATTCGACCACGACATCGTTTGTTGCTGACTTGGTGGTGCAGTCGGCGTCGAAGGCTGCCTGCAGTGCCTGCTGGTACGCCTTGCGGGTCTCACACAACTTGCGTTCTTTGTGCGTGTTGGGCTCGGCGAGGTGCAACTCCAGCGTCTTCGTAACTGCAGACATCCGTTCTGTGTCCTCACTACGCTCCGCGAAAGGATATACGTCAGCCATGCGGACTGAAAGTAAACGTGGGAAATCCAGGTATCGCCATGCTCGTATACTGGACGACCACTGCCTATCGCTCGATCTGCGCCTGAAGACGCAGGTATGCGCTAATAATCTTTATCACAGTCGTAGTTTCGAGGACCGGAACTGTTCGGTCTCGCATCGACCGATCACTCATCAGTATATTGCTCGAGTTGATCACACGTCACGAACGTATCAGAATACGGATGCAGGAGGTCGAGGGTTCGAGTAGTGTACATCAACAATTATCGTGGTTTTCGAGCGACCGGTCGTTCTCGAAACTCGATTGGCCGTCTCCCATCCCCCGGTTAATAAAATAGAAGTGGTTTTCACACAACTTTCCCGACAGTAACCAGCGCCAACTGCGAAAATTGTAATCGTAATCAGTCCCTAATAAGCAACTCATAACTTATGAGAATCCGACGCAGCAAATACGAATTATAGATTGATCTTGTACTGGCCAGTTATGGGAAACGCTTATATACTTATTCCTCATACTATTAGATAGATTATGACTGGATATTACGACATCGTTCTCGGCCTCATCCCAGTCGCACTGATCGGGATCACTGCAGCCCTCCTG
This sequence comes from Natronobacterium texcoconense, assembly GCF_900104065.1. Lineage (NCBI taxonomy): Archaea > Methanobacteriati > Methanobacteriota > Halobacteria > Halobacteriales > Natrialbaceae > Natronobacterium > Natronobacterium texcoconense. The sequence goes on from NZ_FNLC01000001.1 coordinate 1,302,982, forward strand.
CTCGTAGGACTGTCGTTGACGTCCGCAGTGCCGATCGGCGCATTCGTCGCCATGGGAATCATCGGCCACGCGATGTTCGTCAATACGCCAGCTGACGCCTCCGACGAGGCCCAGTCCGCACGGCCGCCGATGAACGCGGACTAACTGCCGTCGCTATCCAGTCACCGCCGATTCGACGTTTTCTCGCTCGATTTCGGATGCAGTGATACCCGAACCACCTTCCGTACGGCAGACCGCGATCACCGGAGTGTGATCGCGGCCCGTTCTCCACCGATCCCATTTTAGTGTAGAGCGAACCGACCGTGGGTTCAAGCGTTTCCTACCCCTATGCTAGGATATGTCCCGCGCGGCCGAGCTCGCCGAGGTCCTCGAGACGGCCGATTCGCTCGCTATCGTCTGTCACGACAACCCCGATCCGGACTGTCTCGCGAGTGCGCTGGCACTCGAGGCGATCGCGCTCGACCGAGGTCTCGAGGACGTCACCATCGCCTACGGCGGCGAGATCTCCCACCAGCAAAACCGGGCGTTCGTCAACATGCTCTCGATCTCGCTCGAGCACGTTGCCGACGTCTCCCTCGACGACTACGACTGTATCGCGTTCGTCGATCACACTCGCTCCGGATCGAACACCGAAGTAGCAACATCCGTCGTCCCCGACATCGTCGTCGACCACCACCCCGACGATCCAGGTAACGTCACGTTCGGTGACGTCCGGACGGAGTACGGCGCGACGGCGACGATCTTCGTCGAGTACCTCGAGGAACTCGCGGTCGAGACGACGACGCGACTGGCCTCGGCGTTACTCTTTGCCTTGCACCGCGAGCGCCTCGACTTCGTCCGGGAGCCGACACGCCGAGAGTACGAGGCGGCACTGGCGCTCTATCCCGATGCCGACCTCGAGATCCTCGAACAGCTGTACGGCAGCGCCTTCTCGCCGGGAACGCTGGATGCGATCGGGCGAGCGATCGCCACCCGAAAGCGTCGTGGCTCGTCGATGGTCGCGAGTGCAGGCAAGACGGCGGAGACGGACGCACTCCCGCAGGCTGCCGACTACCTGCTCAACCTCGAGGGAGTCGACACCGTGCTCGTCTACGGGATCGTCGACGACGCGATCCGGATCAGCGGACGGTCGATCGATCCGCGAGTCCACATCGGCAACGCTCTCGTCGACGGATTCGACGAACTCGGTGACGTCGGCGGTCACCACGACATGGCCGGCGGCCGAATCGAACTCGGGTTGTTCGGGGACGAAGCGGACGACACCGAGGAACTCCTCTCGTTCGTCGACGGTCGACTCACGCGGCGGTTCTTCGACGCGCTCAATCTCGATGGCGAAGACGCCCAGCGATGAAAACGCAAGCTTGAGGTTTTCGGGCCGTTCGGCATAATACCGGATATGGCCGATTCACTGTTCGTCGTCAGCGAGGAAGGTTACTGGGGAGAGGAATGTGTCGAACCGCTCGAGACGCTGTCGGATGCGGGCGTCGACGTCACGGTCGCGACTCCCTCCGGCAACCCGCCGGAGATCGACGAGCGGTCGATCGATCCGGCGCAGGTCGGGGAGGAGACCGCCGAACACGTCCGGGAGGTCCACGAGACCGACGAGCGACTGAACGACCCCATCCCGACCGCGCAGGCTCACGCCGAAGACTACGACGCCGTCGTCTTCCCGGGTGGCCACGGCACCGAATGGGACGTCAACCAGGACAGTGACGCACGGCGACTGCTGCGAGAGACGGTCGAAGGCGAGGACGGGAAGGCGCTCGTCGTCTGTCACGCCGTCGGCATCCTCGCGTTCGCCCGCGACAGCCACGGGGCGTTTCTCGTCAACGGTCGCGACGTCACCGGCTTCCCGAACGCGTGGGAGGAAGACATCGTCGACGAGAACGACTGCATGCCGAGCGGCCGAAAACTTCCCTACTGGGTCGAAGACGAGGTGAAAGTCGCCGGCGGCAACTGGGACGCCGAACTCGAGTCAGACACGAGTGTCACCGTCGACGGCGACCTGTTGACCGCCCGCGGTCCCGAGTCCTCGACGGCGGCGGCCGACCGGTTGCTCGAAGAGCTTGGGATCTGACCAGAGTGCCACGAAAGGGAGAGAGTCACTCTCTCGCGTAGGTTCTGGACCGAGTAAGTTATGCGCGTCGCTCCCTGAGAGCGCGTGTGGTCCCTGCCGAATCGAACACGCCCCAGCCGTTACAGAGTCGCAGTTATCGCATCACCGTCGACGAGGGACGCGAATCGTTTTACGCGCTCAGTATCGAGGAGGCCGAACGCGAAGACGCGTGGCTCATGTCCGATACGGTGGTCGCACTCGAGAACATGCTGTGACCGCGCTCCGTCAAGCACCGCTTCGAACGGAGAGTCGTCCGGACGGGCCCGACGCCCGATCAGACGTTCGTCTGTCGACTCGTCCACCACTCCTCGACGACGTGTGAGACGAGGTACACCGACAGGAACGCGCCGACGAATACCGTCCCAAGCCCGTAGCCGACGATGAGCGTGAGGGCCGCCCATCCGATGGGGCTGTCGGTCTCGCGGGCGGTCGCGTCGACGTAGACGGCGTACGCGCCGAGGAGTGGAATCAAGAGAGTCAGCACACCAAACATATTTTATTTCTAATTATTCTCTCCACGATAATCGTTCCGGTGAACAGCCGATGGCGTCAGAACGTCCCCAGCGACGAGTGACCCGTGAATCAGTCCCTTTTTACGGACTGCCGGGGAACGACCACTATGAGCTTCGAGGAAGACGATCAGGTCGTCCTGAACGACGAACACAGCGAGTTCAACGGAGAAACCGGTACGATCACCCAGACGATGGAATCGATGTTCGGCGACGTCACCTACACCGTCAGCTTCGAGGACGGCCAGGAAGCCGGCGTCCCCGAGGACGCACTCGAGGCGGCCGACGGCGACGCTGACGAAGCCGACGAAGAGTAACGAGTTACCGGCTCGACGGTATCGAGCCGCTATCGCTCCAGAGAGATAGATGCCACAGATACCGCTTCACTACGTCGACTTACGGACGTTCTGTTACGCCACCGAGGACGAGAAACGCGTCGAGGAGGCGCTGCGAACCTTCCTCCCGGACGGCGAGGACGACGAACCGTTCGAACTCGAGCGCGCCGAGAGCGAGGGCCACTACGGTGACCGGATTCTCGTCCTCTCGGCTCGCGTCGAGAACGCCGACGACGTCCGTCACGTCCTTTCACGACTCGCCGATCTCGAGGGGTTCGATCGCCTGATCGACGAACTCGACGACCGGGTCACCGAAAACACCGAACTATTCCTGCGTCTCGACAAGCAAGCCGCCTTCGAGGGCGACGTTCGTCTGGGCCAGGGGATCACTTTCCGCGGGAAAGTCGAGGCCTACCCCGCGAAGAAAGAGCAAGCCGTCGAGAACGCGGAAGAGGTTCTCGAGCGGTTGCGAGACGAGAAGTAGCCCTCGCGGGCAGGAAATTCGCCGACTCGTTTTCCAGTCGATTACCCGAGACCCATCGAGCCGTCGATCCGTACGAACTGTCCATCGACCTCGAGTTCGGGATCGACGGCGACCGTCTCGAGTTCGGCGAGTAATTCGTCGGTGACGGACGCCTCGTCTTCGGCGACGAAGATCCAGGTCATATCCGTGCTCTCGAGACTCTCGCGCGTTCCACCCCACAGGAGGATCTCGTCTGCACTCACGTCCCCACCGGCGGGAGGGCCGTACTGTCCAACTACCTCTATCCCGTCGGGAAGTCGGTCGAAGACGGCAGTAAACAGTGGCTCGGCCGCCTCGAGTCGAATGTCCCTGTCCAGTCGCGTGTCGATCGCGGCGGTCGCCGTCTCGTCACGCAAGTTCCAGAGGATCGCGTCCTCGCCGACCGCTAGCCCATCGGTAAAGAGGGTATATCCCTCGTAGGTCTCCGTTCGCTCGTATTCGATTCCGTCCGTCGGGCCACCGGCTTCCCCCGAAAACGACGCGGCAGCATCGACGACTGCGTCCCGGTCGAAGTCGCCGAGGTGGATCTCGTGGCCGTCGTGGACGAGCGAACCGGTGATGTCGTCGTCGAACTCCTCGACGAACCCGATCGCCGGGGAGATAAACATGGAGGTGACGGTATCGACGTAATCGAACCGACGGTTGCTCTCCGCTCGCTGTGGTTCGTCGGTGAGCCACCGGCGAAATTCGGGAACGGACTCCCAGTCGACGGATGGGGCTTCGGCTTCCGTCTCGTCAGTATTGCTGGCGGAGTCGTCAGTGGTTTCGTCGTCGCCTGTTTCGCTGAGGCAGCCAGCGAGACCGACAGTACCGGCGACGCTTGCGGCTAGAACACGTCTGCGTGTGGAGGACTGCATACTGATAGAATGTCGACAATCGTGAATAACGCTTCGCACTCCCCGTTCGTGAGACGGGTTCGACCGACTCGAGATCGAACTACCCAGAACGGACAACAGCACGGCCAAGAGTTATTCGGCCGGAGGTCATAGGGTATGTGATGGTGGAACACACACTCTTCGGTGCCGTCCCGCTGCAGGCCGACGTCGGCGATCCGTTGCTGTTCGTCGGCGCACTCGTCCTCGTGCTCGTCGTCGCGACGGTCTGGTCGATGGTCGAGATCGTCGACGCCTACGACAGGGGCGCGCTCACCGTCTTCGGCGAGTACCGCAAACTCCTCGAGCCCGGGCTGAACATCATCCCGCCGTTCGTCTCCCGGGTGTACACGTTCGACATGCGGACCCAGACGATCGACGTGCCGAGCCAGGAAGCGATCACGCGTGACAACTCCCCCGTGACCGCAGACGCCGTCGTCTACATCCGGGTGATGAACGCCAAACGAGCGTTCCTCGAGGTCGACGACTACGAACGGGCGGTCTCGAATCTCGCCCAGACGACCCTGCGTGCGGTGATCGGCGATATGGAACTCGACGACACCCTCTCCCGCCGGGAGATGATCAACGAGCGGATCCGCCAGGAACTCGACGAACCCACCGACGAGTGGGGGATTCGCGTCGAGAGCGTCGAGGTCCGCGAAGTGACGCCGTCGCGTGACGTCAAGGGCGCGATGGAACAGCAGACCTCCGCCGAGCGGAAACGCCGTGCGATGATCCTCGAGGCACAGGGTGAACGCCGCAGTGCCGTCGAGAAAGCAGAAGGGTCGAAGCAGTCGAACATCATCCGCGCCCAGGGTGAGAAGCAGAGTCAGATCCTGGAAGCGCAGGGTGACGCCATCTCGACCGTGCTTCGCGCTCGCTCGGCCGAATCGATGGGCGAACGCGCAGTCATCGACAAGGGGATGGACGCCCTGACCGAGATCGGACAGAGCGAGTCCACGACCTTCGTCATGCCCCAGGAACTGACCTCGATGGTCGGTCGCTACGGTAAACACCTCTCGGGCAGCGACGTCGAAGAAGGGGACGGCCAGCTCGAGAGCCTCGAGTTCGACGACGAGACGCGCGAACTGATCGGTCTGGACGACATCGCCGAGATCATCGGCGAGATCGAAGACACCGAGATGGACGTCGAGGCGATGGAACAGGAGGCCCAGGCGATCAAGGAGGGCGAAGACATGCCCGCGGAGGGTGGCGACGCCATCGACGTGGCAGAGACGCGCCAGGACGGTGGCTCGGACGGGAACGAGTCCTGACTGATCGGGCCGTTCGCGCGAACTGATTTTCACCCGACGAGTTACGGTCGCGGAACCGGTACTGGCCGTATAGCCTCGCGGAGAACCGGTGCGATCGTCGATCTCGTCGCGAACCTCGCGGCGTTCCTGGCAGCCATCAGATACGCTCGAACCGACGAGACAGCGCGGTCCCGAACCTGGTTCGCGGCCGGATTCTGCCAGGGAGTCCTCTCGCGTGCGGTCGCCGACCGGAAGATTCTCGAGACGGATCACCGTCTGCGGTGGCTCGGTGCGGCGGCGCTCGTGGGCGTCCTCGAGGGGATCAGCCCGATGGAATCGAATCGTGCTGCCCAGAGTGCAATCGCGGGCAACTCCCTCGGCGTGATCGTCTACCGGCTGTGGTACGGCGTCGTCCGGCCGTTGCCCGACTGACTACGATCGGTCGAGCAATCGATCGCAGCGCCGCAGAAGCGTCGTCACGTGGCCGCCGTCGGCGTCGACCTCGAGTCGTGCGTCCGGTATCGCGTCCGCCATCGCACGAGCCCCCTCGACCGGAACCGTCTCGTCGGCGTCGCCGTGCCAGAGACGGACCGGACGGTCGATCTCTGCGAGCGAGAAACCCCACTCCTGGCCGAAAAGCGCCGTCTCCGTGACGAATCCGTGGGTCGACGAGAGCGCCTCGAGAAAATCCTGTTTGAGAAGTTCGGCCGCCTCGTCGGAGATCGCAGTCTGCTCCTCGGCGGTCGTAAACCCCGAGAGGACGAACGACGGCGGGCGACGGGCAGCGGCCCACGCCTGAATTCGGAACAGTCCCCGTAGAACGGTCGGTGCGGTCGTCGCGAGGGTGCCGAGAACGCGATGCATCTGCGAGCGCGACGGCGAGAGCGTCGGCGGCGGCGTGGCAGAGACGACGTCGACCTCGCCGACGAGATGTTCGTGGGTTGCCGCGAGCGCAAGCGCGTGGGGCCCGCCACCCGAGAAGCCAACGACGTCCGCCCGTGAGACGCCGGCGCTCTCGAGAACTGCTTCGACGAAAGTGCCGGTATCGGCCAGTGTTCTGTCCGATCGAGGCGTCGAGCGTCCGTATCCTGGCCGATCAGGAACGAGGAGGCGAACGTCCTGGGCTCGTGCGTGGCTCTCGAAGAGCCGACCGACGCGACGCGATCCGGGCGTCCCGTGGAAGAGAAGTACCGGTCGCCCGTCAGGGCTCCCGTATTCGGCGTACACGATCCGTCCGTCCTCGAACGGGACGGTTCGTTGCTCGCCGGACTTCCTGCGAGAATCGGGCGTCGATGGGACCGAACGGGGCTCCGTCATGGGTTCGGATTTCCGTCGCGCTCGAGAGAGTCTTTTCCCGTACTGATACGGTTTTTTATATGTGGGGAGCGATCGCTCGAGCGTGAAGCGCGTCACGTTCCGTGGACGGTACCCCGAGTCGGTCAGACACCCGATTCACCGGCGGATCACCGAGGTCGATGGGGTATCCCGCGGGAAGTTGCTCGCGTGGGGGCCGCGAGGATCCGCAACGACGCTCGCCTGGTACGACGCGGAGTCCGCAGTCGTCGACGAACTGCTCGCTCCTATCGAGGCGGTTTCGACCGTCGACCTGATCGCTGGCGACGGGGGAACGTACGCGTTCGTCCACCAGTCCGAGTACGAACTCGAATCCGCCATCATCGAGCTAGTGACAGGCGCTCGTGTCGTATTTCTCCCGCCGATCACGTTCCACGACAGCGGCACTGTCCGCTTCGAGGCGGTCGGCGAATCCAGTTCTCTCGGCGAGTTTTACGCCGATATTCGCGAGTACGTAGGCTGCGAGATCGAGCGCGTCCGGCCGTTTGCCAGGCGAGAATCGAGAGGAGAGCTGACGGAGAGACAGCGGGATGCGCTGGACGCCGCCGTCGCCGTCGGTTACTACGACGTTCCCCGAACGGGTGCTGTCGCGGACGTCGCGGCCGAACTCGACTGTTCCCGTAGTACGGCAGGCGAACTGATCAGGAAAGCGGAGGCACGAGTGATGACTGCAGCCGCGACGTCCGGAGGAATCTCGGATAGCGTGTAGATCGAGTATGCATAACGTTCCGATCGCAGCGAACGAACGCGGCTCTTTTGGCCCCTGCGGGAGACCGTTGGGGTATGCAAGTCCACGTCGTCGGCGACGATCCGGTCAGGTCGGCCCTCGTCGCTGCGCTCGGAGACGTCGACGTCACGGTCGAGGACGCAACGCCGGCGGAACTCGAGGACGCACGGTTCGCCGTCGTCAGCGACGTCGCCGGCGCCGAGACGTTCGAGCGAGCGAACGAGGCCACGCGAGCGGGATCGACGCCATGGATCGCCGTCGAAATCGGCGGCGTCGGCGGCCATCCGCTCCCCGGAGTCGACGCGGCCGTTTCCGGATTCGCGCCGGGTGCCGGCGCGGGCTGTTTCGACTGTCTCCGCGATCGGGTCGCCTCCCAGGTCGACGAGCAGGCGGACGGGCCACAGGCGGATCGCAGCGCTGCACGGCTGGCCGGTGCCGTCGCGGGCCGAGAGTGCGTTCGCGTCTTCTCGGGAACCGAAGATTCGATCATCGGGAAGGCCATCGAGCTTCCACATCGCCGCCGGCGGTTCCTCCCCGTTCCAGGCTGTGCGTGCGGTGGCGATCGAGATCGAGGACTCGAGCGCGACGACGAGACGCTCGCGCTCGATCGGGCGGTCGAACACGTCGAGGCGGCGATCGACGACAGGGTCGGTCTCGTCGAGAGCATCGGCGAGGTCGAGTCGTTTCCGATACCGTACTACCTCGCGACGAACGCGGACACGAGCGTCTACAGCGACGCCAGCGCGCCCACGCAGGCTGCCGGCGTCGCCGACGACTGGAACGAGGCGCTGATGAAAGCCGTCGGCGAGGGCCTCGAGCGCTACTGTGCCGGCGTCTACCGCGACTCGGAGTTCGTCCGCGCGAGCGAGGAGGACCTCGGGAACGCAGTCTCACCGACCGACCTGGTACGGCCCGAGGACGCGCCGGAGTACGATCCGAGCGACGAACATCGGTGGGTACCCGGCGAGAACCTCGAGACCGGCGAGGAGGCGTACCTGCCGGCCGCGGCGGTCCAGTTCCCGCCGCCGGGTCAACGACTCGTGCCCGCGATCACGACGGGCCTCGGACTGGGATCGTCGACGGTCGACGCCCTGCTGTCGGGGCTGACCGAGGTTCTCGAACGCGACGCGACGATGCTGGCGTGGTACTCGACGTTCGAGCCGCTGGGACTGACCGTCGACGACGACCGGTTCGAGACGCTCGAGAAACGCGCCGCAAGCGAGGGGCTGTCGGTGACGCCGCTGCTGGTCACGCAGGACGTCGACGTCCCGGTGGTGGCGGTCGCCGTCCACCGCGACCCGGCAGATGCACCTGTCAACGAAGACGAGGACGCCTGGCCCGCGTTCGCGACCGGCTCCGCAGCCGGGCTCGATCCGACCGAGGCTGCGATCTCGGCACTCGAGGAGGCGCTACAGAACTGGATGGAGCTACGAAACCTCGGTCCCGAAGACGCAGACGAGGCTTCGGGTGCGATCGACGAGTACGCCGCGTTCCCGGAGCGCGTTCGGGAGGTCGTCGACGTCGATCGGACGGTTCCCGCGGCGAGCGTCGGCCCCGACTCGGCTCCCTCGGGGGCAGCACGGCTCGAGGAGGTCGTCGACCGAACGGAAGCGGCCGGACTGACGCCGTACGCGGCGCGGCTGACGACTCGAGACGTCGAGACGCTTGGCTTCGAGGCGGTCCGGGTGGTCGTCCCCGGCGCACAGCCGCTGTTTACTGGGGAGCCGTTCTTCGGTGACAGGGCACGGGCGGTGCCCGAAGACCTCGGGTTCGAGCCGCGACTCGAGCGGGCGTTCCATCCGTATCCGTAGCGGGTGGACCGCCTCGAGCGTCGACCGCGGAAGATCTGCGAGGGTGTCCGTGGACAGTCACCTTTCCCGGAAGGAAAACGACGTCCCGCCGCAGTCGGGACATTCGTCGGCCTCGATCGGGGAAGGCGTGACCGATTCGAACGCGGGGAGAACGCGTTCGCAGTCGTCACACTCGACGTCTGTGGTCATCGTCGTTACTGGCTCGTGCTTTCGGCCCGCTCGAGGAGGTCACCTTCGTGTGGTGGTGTGTCGACTGTTACGTCGATCGCATCGTCGACAACCACCCTGCAATCGACGTACTGGAACTCGATCTGCCCCGAAAATTCCGGGGCACAGAGCGCAGTGAAGGCGTCTGGATCGATCGCGTCGTACAGGGGATCGAGCTCGAGCGGGTCGACGTCTTTGGCGTTTGCCACCGCGTCGACGATGGCGTACGTGATTCGCTCGGGGTCCGGTGGAGAATTGGGGGCCATTCCACCCCTGCTAACGTTTATTCCGGGTTAAAATCCGTGGATAGTTACCCTGTGTCTGGCCAGTCAGCAACCTATTTTCCTTATTCGTGAAACGGAATCAACTCCACCCTCACTCTTCGCAGTCGGGATCGAAGTCGTCGAACGGCCGACGGCTCTCGTTTTTGATCAGTTCGGAGTCCTCGACGGCGATACCGTTGTGTTCGATCGCCGAGATCGTGTCCACGATCTCTTCGCGGGTGCGGCCGACGATCTCGACGTGGAGGTTGCGGTTACCGGTGATGAGTTCGCGGACGCTGATCACGCCGTGGACGTCGATGACGTCGTCGGCAGCATCGTGGCGATCGTCCGGATGGACCGAACAGAACAGGAGGATCCGATGTGGAAAGCCGCTTCGCTCGTAGTCGACCATCGTGTGGTAGGTATCGACGATGCCGCGCTCCTCGAGATCGGCGATACGCTGGCCGACGGTCGTCGCGGAAACGCCGACTGCCTCGCTGATCTCGGCGTTCGTGACGTTGCGAGCGTCCTCCTGGAGATGATACAGGATCGATCGTTCTACCTCGTCCAGGGCGGTCGTCTCGTCGACCATGAACGGAAAACGGTTACCAGCGGGAAAACGAACCTGCAGGCATTCTGGACCGATCCAAGTCGGTATACGTTGTAAGAACTGCTCCAGATTACGACGTATCAGCGTCGTCGTTCTCAGTTTCGTTGCCGGCGGCGTCGTCACCGGGAGTGTCGTCCTCAGTGACCGTTTCGTTGCCAGCAGCGTCGCCACGCCGGACGTCAATGACGAGGTCGTCGCCCGTGATGTGAATAATCACGAGTTCGGTCTCGGAAGTGATCGAAACCTCCCTCGTCTCCAGCGGTTCGTTGTCGACGGTGAACCTGACGACCCGGAACCGCTGGTCGGCCCGGTCGAGATGCTGGGGCATCGTCCGACCCTGCGGGGAGACCGCGAAACTCTCGTCGTAGGTCTGGCGTCCCGTCTCCGGGTCGTGCGCCTCCAGGAGGAGGTTGTAGGTTTCGTCCGCCTGGTTCTCGATTTCGATCGGAACGACTCCCTGGAGACCGAAGTGTTCCTGAATGCCGTCGAGACAGCCCGCGAGTCCGGCCATCCCGACCACACCGGCCGACTGGAGTACCGTGCGGCGATTCACGTTCGACAGTCGGAACCGAACGAACGTAGGCGTTACCTTTCCAACCCGTCTCCCGTGTGTATCAGTTCCGCGTCCAGTGGTATCACGACACTTATAGTGAACGTTCACGAACGTCGGCCCATGGAGAAAACCGCGATCGACGACGTCGACCTCGAGGTCGCTCCCGGCGACGTCCACTCGGTCAGACGCCCGGTCTCGAAGGCACTCGGTTTCACGGACTTCGCGATGAACTACTTCGAACTCGAGCCAGGCGAGGCGTTCTCGAGCGGCTATCACACCCACCACGATCAGGAGGAAGTGTTCTACGTACAGGAGGGAACCGCCGTCTTCGACACCGACGAGGGCGAGATCACCGTCGAGGCCGGCGAGGTGATCCGCTTTGCGCCCGGCGACTTCCAGCAGGGGTACAACGCCGAGAACGCCGAGGAACGCGTCGTCGGCTTCGCGTTCGGTGCGCCAGGTGCCAAACACGACTGGGACCAGATCGAGTCGCTGGTCTTCTGCCGTCGCTGCGAGGAAGAGCAAGGCCACGGACTCTCCATCACCGACAGTGGGGGGTTCGAACTGACCTGTTCGGCGTGTGGAGACTCGTTCGTGATCGACTGACCGCGTCTCCTGGCGTCTATTCGTATCGGCGAGCGTCCCGGCAACGCAACGGTCGGGCGTTTTTTCACGCTGACCCGTGTTCGGGCCGAATATGAGTACGGAAGACACACCCACGGCGGAGATCGATACCACTCTCTTCATCACCGTCTCGGGACCGCCGGGCTGTGGTGCGACGACGCTCTGTAATCGACTCGCCGAGGCGATCGGCTGCCCGTACGTCTCCGGCGGCGACATCTTCCGGGAACTCGCGGAGGAACGCGAACTGAGCCTCACCCAACTCACAGCGAAAGCCGAAGCGTCCGACGAGATCGACCGTGCGCTCGACCAGCGACTGCAGACGATCGCCGAGAAGTGGGGAATGGCCAACAAGCCGTTCATCCTCGAGTCGCGACTTGCAGGGTGGCTCGCGGGGGACCGTGCCGATCTCCGGATCTGGCTCGACGCCCCCGAAGAGGTCCGCGCTCGCCGGATCGAGGATCGCGTCGAGACGGAAGCGGAGATGCGCGTTCGCGAAGTCAGCGAAGCCGGCCGCTACGAGTCGTACTACGAGATCGACATCGACGACCGGGAGTTCTACGACCTCTCGATCAACACTGCCCGCTGGAGCAAGGAGGGCGTGTTCGAACTCGTTCGAATGGCGCTCGAGGAGTACGACACCGAACGCGACGAGGGAGCGTTCGAGACGCCACACGTGGACGTGTAGCCTCGCGGGGGAGAGAACTCCGGTACGTAGCAGGCATCTCACCCGAGAAGACGGTCCGCCCGCGATGGTATCTCTTCTAAAATAGAATAGAGACGGCGGCTCTCGAACGGGTCGACGGTGTCCTGGGCGATCAGTTATCCGGCGAGTAGTTCGGTGCTTCGTCCGTGATGACGACGTCGTGGGCGTGACTCTCGGCCTGTCCAGCCGAGGAGACGCGAACGAACTCGCTGCGTTCCTTGAATTCGGGGACCGTCGCCGCGCCGACGTAGCCCATGCCAGACTGCATTCCGCCGGCAAGCTGGTGGAGCTCGGATTTGAGCGTGCCCTTGTACGGCGTCGCGGCCTCGACGCCCTCGGGGACGTAGTCTTCCTCTTCGTCGGGCTCTTCTTTCAGGTAGCGGTCGCTGTCACCGGACTTCATCGCGCCGACCGATCCCATGCCGCGGTACTGCTTGTACTTCTTGCCGTTCATCGTGACGACGCGGCCGGGAGCTTCGTCGGTTCCGGCGAAGTACGAGCCCAGCATGACGGCGTCCGCGCCGGCGGCGACCGCCTTGATCGCGTCACCGGAGTAGCGGATGCCGCCGTCCGCGATGACGGGAACGTCGTGTTCGGCTGCGACGTCGGCGACCTGTGCGACGGCCGTGATCTGGGGCATGCCCGCACCGGAGACGACGCGGGTCGTACAGATCGAACCAGGACCGATGCCGACCTTGATCCCGTCAGCGAAATCGACGAGTTCCTGGGCAGCCTCGCGGGTGCCGACGTTACCGACGACGACGTCCGCCTGGACTGCGGATTTGATCTCGCGGGCGCCCTCGATGACGTTTCGGTTGTGCGCGTGTGCAGTGTCGATAAAGAGGACGTCCGCGCCCGCCTCGTCTGCAGCCTCGGCACGATCCTGCTCGAACGGGCTGACGGCGACACCACAGCGCAGGCGGCCGTCCTCGTCGCGGACGGCCTCCTTGTACTCGCGACGCTGGAGGATGCCCTGCATCGTGACGAGCCCCACGAGGAGATTCTCGTCGTCGACGACCGGCACGCGCTCGATCTTGTGGTCGTACATCAAGTCGAACGCATCGCGTGGATCGACGCCCTCGTCGACCGTGATGACCTCGTCGGTCATCGCCTCCGTGACCGCGTCGTCCTCGTTGACCTCGAGGTGCGGGCGGATGTCCGTACTCGAGATGATGCCGAGCACTTCACCGCGCGTGTTGACGACGGGTGCGCCGCCGACGCCCTGGCTGGCCATCAGGTTGTCGACTTCGCGAACGGACATCTCGGGGTCGGCAGTGACGACGTTCTCGGCAGGGATGACGAGTTCGTCGGCAGTCTTGACGCGCTCGATCTCCTCGACCATCTCGTCGATGTTCATGTTGCGATGAAGGACGCCGAGTCCGCCGTGGCGGGCCATCGCGGTTGCCATGTCGCTCTCGGTGACGGTGTCCATCGCGGCCGAGAGAATCGGGACAGAAACCTCGACGTTTTTCGATACCTTCGAGGTGAGGTCCGCGTCGTCCGGTTCGACCCGGCTCTCCTTCGGTCGGAGGAGGACGTCGTCGAACGTCAGCGCTTCCGGTACCTGGAGTTTCGAAGAATAGGGCTCGTGCTGTGGAACGTCGTTCGCCATGTAATCCGTCCGGACCCGCGAGCAAAAAACGTTGCGAGATGTAACCCGGCTGTGAATGGACGGCACAGTTTCCATAGCTCCGGTCGATAGACGCCAACTCCAGATCCGTACATCGCGAGCCGTATCTGGGCGTTAGTGTTTACGGACAAATGTATCGTGAAAGGCCGTCTCACACAACGTTTATTGACAATCCGGCCATCGGTCTGGGTATGTACGCTGTGAGTTCCAGCGAAGCCCGAATCGGTGGTCGGATGAGTGCCGTCTCCGCCTCCAAATTTACATTCGGGAAAATTAAACTCACAGCACGGGGCCTCAATTGGACGAACTGGTGGAACCTGCTTCGATCCTGCCACCAGTCACAACCCGAACGGGAACGTCCGTCATATCACCCACAGGCCTCGGGTCATGGCCATCGACCCTAAGCCATGAGTTCGTCCGAACACCCGGTTGCCCTCCGCCTCGAGTCGTTAGTCGGTGGTAACGCTCGCCTGCTGGCGCTGGTGATGATGCTGCCGTTGATCGACGGCATCTTCCCGGCGCTGATTCTCGCCGGCGCACTGGACGATCCCATGGGAGCCGTTCAGGTCGGCCTGCTGATCTTCGGCGGGAGCGCAACGGTCGCCGTCATCCTGGCGGAGATGACCGGGACGCCCCGCGAACAGGCCAAGGTCGTCCTGCTGGTCGGCATCCCGTTGATACTGCTTGCAGCCGTGCAAGCGGCGCTCGCGCCGGCGATCGAGAGCGTCCTCGAGATCGTCATCTTCGAACGGTTCGCGGCGCTCGTCATCCTCGCTATCGCGGCCAAGACCGCGAGCGCGACGATCGGCGAGTACCTGCCGAGCCCCGCCGTCATCATCGGGCTCGGACTGATCGCGAGCTTAGATCCCAACGGTGCGACGTTCGCCGTGATGGACGACCCCGCGCTGGTCGCGAACTCCGTGCTCGCGGCGGTCGTCGGCGTCGTCTTCGCGCTCGGGGTCGCACTCGGCGGCCCGTACCTGCGCAAGTACATGGACATCGACCGGTTCCGATTCGGTAGCGCGGTCGCGCTCGGTCTGCTACCGATCGCGCTGGTGGCAGACACTTTCGGTCAGGCACCACTGGCCGCACTGATCGTCGCCGCTATCTTCGCGATCGACCCGCCGCTCGAGCGCGACGAGGAGGACGACGACGAGTCACTGGCCCCGGCGGTGGGGACGGGACCGTTGCCGGACGGCGGCAACTGGGGTGCCTACGGCCGGAAGAAGCAGGAATCGGGCGACGGTGCCGAGTCCGGCGACCAGGAGACGTATCCCGGTGACGACACGACGGACAGCGAAGGCCGGGCCCCCTGGTTGTGATAGCTCGAATCGAAACCAATTTAGGGGGCATCCCCTTACGAAAAGGCGAGGGGTTGTGGCCAAGCCAGGCATGGCGACTGACTCCAGAGGCACGCGCCCGGGACGACACTCCAGACTGATATACTGATCGAACGCCTGATCAGCGTTCGTGTGATGACCCTCTGGAGTTCCGAGGCGCACCGGAGATATCAGTCGATCGGGGGTTCAAATCCCTCCGACCCCATACTTCTGTCGCGAGCAAACCCGCGAGCGACAGGTATGTGATTCGGTGAGATTCAAGTCCAGAGTACTCGCTTTGCCCGTCTTCTGGCTCAAATGTCTCCGACCACTGCAGTTTCGGAATCCATCTACAGCACTGGATCGACGGGTTCAGCCATCCAGCGCCGTCTCATCTGGGTAGCCACGTCTGCGAGGTGACAGCGACGAGCACAGTCGTCCGTCTATCGAGAATTGCTCTCGCGAAAAGCACCGGGTCTCGGGGGTTCAGGCCCGAGTGTAGCATGAGAGACGGTGCCAGGTTTCTTTGGTGGGTGCCACCAAAGAACCCGGAGGAAAATTGGCCAGTGTGGATAAAGTAGCTGTGGAGGGTGTCAAATAACCCCATGTATAGAAAATTCTAAGTATGTGTATTGGTGGCAAACAACTCTGGGGCGGTGGCGGATCTCCCTCGAGTTCCACAAACAGCGGGTAACGAACGTCGATAGCTGTGGCGGCGTCGGTCGGGTAGCACGTCCAGCAGTTACAGCACGGCAACCGCCTCGTATACGAGGTCGGTCCACTCGAGGGATCTAGCCGGCGAGACAACAGATCACGCAACGCTTGCTGGTGTCTCGTCCCGTTCCGAATCAGTAACTAGCGGATAGTCGATCCAGAACTCGGGTCGATCATAGGGAACGACAGGTTGCATCGGGAGGGCGGGTCCACCGTCCTCGACCGCGAGCATACCGATCGCCTCGAGTCGCTGGATAATGGGTCATGTTCAGCCGGAACGGAGTACCAGCGTCCGACTGATTACGAAATTCTATAGAACGCTCGATCCCGGTCACTATCGGGCGCTCTATTTCTCGGCGGACTCGAGGTCGCTCGCGTCGAGTTCGCCTGCGAGATACTGTTCCCCTTCTATAGTCAGTCGATAGAATCCACGGGATGGTCGCTCGAGCAGCCCGAGTTCGGTGAGCTTTCGGCACCGCTCGCCGACGTAGTTGTTCGTCTTCCCAATTCCGTCGGCGATCATTTTCGGCGTTCCTCCCCCCTCAGAGTCGAGAAACTCGAGGATCTCGTCGTCTGCCCGCGTCATCCACTCGGCGCGTTTTCGCATCTCTTTATAAATGTCGACTACGTTTTATTGAAATTGGTCCAAAGCAACACTGTAGAATTGTTCCCACAGCCTATAGAATTGCTAAGCACAGATTTATGTAATTAGAAAATAGTTATTCGGTAGCGCGAGTCCTACGTGGGTCTGGCCGATCGTCAGGGCAGGTACGAGAAGACGACCCGGTGTTTGGGGCACCGGATCGAGTGGCTCGCGTAACCGCAGTACGCAAGCCATGTCTGAGAACGAATCGCGGGACCTTGAAGGCCCCGACACGGTAGATGCACCGTCGACGACGGACCGTACGGAACGATCAACTATCACAGGTGAGAGATCCAGCGACGACGACACCCACGTGACGGGACTGTGTCCGACCGTCGAGAGCTACGTGCTCGCCGAACGGGACGGCGACGAAGCAACGTGTCTTATCTGCGGTGAGCCACTCGAGCACGTCGTCTACCCTGAAGACAACGGTACCGGCACACTCGAGGTCTACGAGACAATTGGGCGACTGGACGGCGACGACAGGCTCGAGCATCTGGTCGACAACGTCACCGACGAGCGTATCCTCCGACTACACTTCGACGGCGCAGCGACGCCGTTCTACGCGGACTACCGCCAGACCGACGACGGCCTCGAGTACGTCGACGAGGGAAACACTCGAGACACTACGTCGGTCGTGGCAATCGGCTACAGAATGGCGACGGCTACGTTTCACGAGTTCGTGCCGCTCGAGAAGAGTCTGTTCGTCGAGGAAGGAACCGACGGTTGAGCAACAACGACAGTCACTGCAGTGGTAGCCCGTCTTCGACTGTTGCACAGCCGGTTGCCGAATTTCATACACTGGTCTATCGTAACTGCAGGTACCGAAGACCGGACTCGAGATCACGCGATACTCGCCGGCGTACCGTCGGATCCCGAATCCTCGACCAGTGGGTAATCGATCCGGAACTCGAGTCGATCGTAAGGAACGACGGGCTGTGTCGGGAGTCCAGGGCCGCCTTCGTCTACCTCGAGCAGACCGATCGCTTCGAGTCGCTGGATATCCCGTGAAACGTCCCCGACGTCTCGCTCGACGAGATCAGCCGTCTCACTCACACTTTCGGGTTCATGTTCGGCAATGGCCTGGACCAGCTCGAGACGAACTGGCGTGAGGTGAGTCGTCAACACGTCGTAGGAGGGAAACGCGACGATCGCCTCGTCGTCTCGATTCTTGAGGTCGGCTGGCTCGCTGTCCGCCGCGTCGCGAACGCGCTCGAGGGTTTTCTCCCGGACGGAATCGCGGTTTTCGAGGGTGATGTAGAGCGTTTTCATGGTCTCGTGTTCTGTCGAGAGTTATTTGAATAACTGTTCGAAACCGACTCGTAATTCGGTGCCAAAACCGTTCTAACCCGAGATTTTCGATATGCAGGACGACACTCACTATGATATTGAAGTGACTAGGAGATATTTCGGAGAATTCAATTTATAGGTCAGGAATATATTTTCCTCGAAATCTGCCATATCACACCGCCAATTTTGTGTTCACTAAGCAGAGAGAATATATATGGCGAAAATATCTACCCGAGTTCCAGACGAGTTACGAGAAAAACTGGAACGAGAAGCCGAAAAGAACGATATCTCGATGTCTCACTACATACGCCTGATTTTATACTCACGGCATAATTTACGAGACTCATACGATACCTGCGAGGAACCGTCAGATAATTCTCAAAAACTCGCTGAACGGATAGAAGAACTCGAAAAACGAATAAATGATTTAGAGAAGCAATGTAGAAACCAGAATATGGGGATAGACGATTATGTAGAAGAGAGCAAAAAGAATCCGGAAGAAACTATTAGATCTCAAGTCCCAGCTAACCTAGTCTCACTTGTTCTTGAGATAGACGATGTTGTCCAACAAGTTTCTGGAAAAGAAAATTATAATTTAAAAGAATCGAATAATGGGGTGACATATTACCCTGATTTACCAGGTTATTTAGGATATGCATTCATGACTGTCCAGCCAAGCCGTGGAGAAAATCACGTAAATATACACTTTGACGGGTCTGCGAAGAAGAGTGTTAATGAAAACCCTATTTCGAACTCTTCTATCCCATCAGCGCGCAAAATCCCTTCCAATTGGAAATGGAGTGATTCATTCAGACTGACCGTTGAGATCAATAGACAATCTGATATTGACGATAAGGTTAAAAAAGCAATCGAAAAAACGTTTAACCAACTGGAACAATAGATTATAATCCAGAAAGTATTGGCTTTAACTCCCAGATTTATTGATTTTCTGTTCTAGCAATTAGTTCTCGATTGAATGTCTTACCGTCCTCCCCGTAGTGCACTCGTCGGTGGCAGTTCGGACAGAGCGCCACGACGTTGTCGGGGTGATCCGGCCCGCCGTCGCTCCGGCGGTGGAGGTGGTGCACCTCGAGAAACGGCGCTCCATCCCTCCCAGTGAACGGCGCTGGCTCCCCACACCCCTGGCAGACGCCCTCCGCAGCCCGGAGCGCGTACTCCCTGACGGCCTCCGAGCGCGAGTAGCGCATCTGGGTCGCCCCCTCGAGTTCGGACTCTGATACCGAGTTGCCTTTCGCTCGGTCGTACAGCGTCTCGAGGGCCAGCGCCTCGAGGTCGTCCGCCTCAATCGCGACCTCGTCGTCGACGGGCTCGAGTCGGAACCGGATCGCCTCGCGCTCGTTCCCGTTCGTGTCCCGGAGTCGGTCGGTGAACCAGCTGTCGTACTCGAACTCTCCCACGTAGGTGATACTCCAGGCCTCGTCGTTGCTCTCGAAGAGGTGGAGTTCGCGGCCGTCCTCGCGGTGGTCGCGGATCGCCCGGTTCCCGCCGGTCATCTCCATGTCACCCTCCTGGCCCTCGCCGGTGTAGATGAACGTGTCACCGCGGAACTCGTCCCTGTAGCCGTGTTCCTCGCCCGCGTCGCCCGCGAACAGGAACACGTACGGGTGGTCCTTGCAGGGCGCGATTCCGCGGAACTGCGTCCCACCGTACTCCTCGTGGAGTGTGATCCGATGGTAGGTCGCGCCCTGCTCGAGGTCGGCGACGGCCGGAATGTCTTCGATCATCGGGGCTTACAGTGAATTGGAGAGTCGAGCGAAGAGATAGTTGTGGCCGAGTGGAGTGTTGGTAGGTATGTGGATTCGGTCGGTGTGCTCGAGCGGTTAGCCGACGAGTTCGCGTCCGTTATTCCGGAGGTTGATTCGAGTGTCAAACACGAGCGATGGAAGCCTGGTATTGGGCTGTTCGAAGAGGAAAGACAACTCGAGATGATCCTCGAGGCACTCGAGGGTTCGTTTCGGGAGACGCTCGAGACGGGATGAGACGATTTTGTGCCAAGCTTCAGCTAGGTACGGGCTGGTGTGATCTCTGCACGTACTATTTCGTTACAAAGGATTGAATACATCTCTTTCAATAAATATAATCAAGGTTGATAGCAATGGTTGAGATCAATACTGATGGTATAAAAGAGAATTCCTCAAATGAGGATTCTTCTGACGAAGACGCCACAAAAGCCGAAGTAGTTGATGAGAATGAAAGTAACTCTCTCCAAAAAATGGATGAAGAAACTGTGTCAGAAATTGTGAGTTCGGCTGCAGACACATATTTGAAAATCCAGCGAGAAAATAAAGAACATAACAGATCAGTACTAAGAATGGAAATGATATACAATGCGAGTATCCTCGCGGTTTTATCCTTACTCATCCTTACAATGGTTTTTCTAGCAAATCTTGACCCAATGCTGGGTTTAACATTTATTGCAGGGCTTGCGACTGGTTTCGGAACGAATACTGCACTAACTTCCCTATCTTAGTAGATTAATCAGAACGCAAATAGAGACCACCGTCGAAATTCTCTTTAAAATAGTGTCTCGGCGATCTCGTGGCGCTGCTCGAGCGTGAGATCGGACCGCTGTAGAACCGTCTCGATACGCTCGACGAGCTTGACGACGTCGTGGCAGGCGAAGGCGACGGAGTCGGATCGGTTCACGTCGCAAAAGTCGGCGGCTTTCTCGATTTGGTCGTATCTCTAGGCGTTCCCGTCCCCGGTACGGGTCCGAACGGAGCCTGGAACATCGTCAGTTCGAGCCATGCTCGTGAACACGACCCCTTATTTCCTAGTTTTTCGGGTGACTCACTCGATCACTCTTTATAAAGGGGTGTCGGAGTGCGTCGTGATCGGCGTCGACGTCGAGTCGATCGAACTCGAAATCGGCTCGATATGAACACGGGCGTTCTCGACTCGTGTTCATATTCGGGAAATCGATCTTCGCGACGTGCGAACCCCATTTCTCTGAGGAGACATGCGTTGAGGATGCCGTCACCAAGGCTCTGTTACAAAGAATATACCGGGTATGTCCAGCGAATGGTGACCAATTCACGGCGACTACTGGAGGTATCTCCAGTGGGGTTTGGCGTCGTTTCAGTGAGGATGTAGCAAGGGATCGTCGTCTGTAGTTGAGAGTCTTGGCCCTCGTCAGTGGGTTTACTAGTTGGATAGGGAAGCTGTAATTCATGTGCACGACCGATATTAAGAAAGAACTTAGCGTATGTTACACCATTAGCGGTGCCGCTGTGTCGATAAAGGTTCCCATCAGCTTCGAGTTTCTGTTTGAAGGATTCTATTAGCCGAATGACTTGTGGCGTTGAGACCTCATCGACAAGTTCCGGATCTGTGGTTGGTGAGATGCATATGAACTTGACGTGGCAACGAGTGCGGTTGTTGTCAACGGGAGGTGGGTCGTAGCCACCAGGAGCACGAATATCAAACGATGATGTGTCACTGAGTGCGTCCTTAACAATTTCCTTTACGTCCTCTAATCCTCTCCCATCATCAAGAGTCACAAGGATTGGGAAAAGATCACTTAATGTATCAATTTGATAGCCGTATTTTAAATACTGAATTGTGAGACCTTCCACATTGGTTTCACCTGCAGTTATTTCAGGAACAGCGTCCTGATAGATAGCGCCAATTTCGTCACTCATTCATCACTACCTTGATATTAACAATATCCATCAATTCTTCTAACGCACCCAACTCGTCTTCGGAAATATCATACATACGCTGTTCTGAAAGCGCATAAAATAACCGTTGAGCATCTTCACTAAGATGTTCAAGTATTTCCTCTTCTCTATCAGAAATCCAGGATTCAGCCTGGGTTAGAACCGAATATGATCGAACTATATTCTCTTCGACTGGCAACTCCTCACCTATGTGCTCAGTGATTTTTTCAGGTAGTGTTTCATCTAAAATACTTGAATAGGTAGATAGAGTCGATTGTTTTGAGTGCCACCGGTCGCTCAACGTATTCCTCCAGTTATTAACCTGATGGGTAGTTGTCTGTACCGATTGTTGAAGTTGTCCAAGACTTTCTGGTATCTCTTTCTGCCAGTTCTCAATTGTGTTTGTAAATTCTATGTTTTCACTCTCAAAATCCATAATATCATACAAAGCCTGGACCTCGGCTAACAGGTTCATGTTCTCTGCGATGTTAGAAACACCCTTAGCAATGTCTTTGAATACGACACGAGGTTGTTTTCGTATTTCCTCGAGTCGATTTTGCAACTCGCTTCTAAGCGTACTTTTTAATGGGACTATATCTGGTGTAGACTGAACATTTTCGTTAATCTCTTTTATAAGGTCAGAAATTTCAATGTCCTTGTCTGAATGTAATAACGGCTCCCAAGTATGGACAGCCGTCAGCTCCTTGGGAGCCCACGCATATCTGCTGAGTTGATCAGAGAGTGATGTCAGAGTGGCATGGCGCTCTTCAAGTGTGTCAAGATACTTGTTCAGCGATTCCGGACTCGTAACCTCTGTAGGTGCATCACCGATATCATTCCGTAATACTTGCACTACCGGATCAGATAATTCTCTAATTTGATCTATAAGTTGATTTGTTTCTTGAAGTGTGCGTTCAGGATGTTGCTCAGCAATAGCCCGTAGTTTCCCCCGTACTTCGCTTTCTTGATCCTCCGTTAGTTCAACCCCCAGCTCTGCATAGAGCTCTAAATAACTTTCTTGAATTGATCTAATTAGCGGGTTTTCGTAAGCTTCTTTCAACTCATCTTTCGTATCAAGTACCGTTGCTGGTGAATCTGTGTCAGTGAGCGATGAAATGATGTGATCCAGAGACGATGCAAACCCTTGCCGCTTTTCTTCTGGTAGATTCGGATACCGGTCTTCAATCTCCTCTACTGTCTCTTGATATTTGTCCAACTGAGTTGCTAATCGATCCCATTCAGAATGGGCCGTAGTCAACTTTGAGCCCAGTCTAGTAAATAGTTCCTCTCGTCGCTCCTCAATCTCTTTCTGGTTCATACTTCACCCCCTGGAAATGATATGTAATTTGAGAACTCTTGGAGATTATTTACTACCGTTTCAGCCGACTCTGCAGCTTCTGCGGCTTGATTATCGATCTCTTTTGTTTTCTTATTGAGTTGGTTTAGTTGATTCACATCATCTTCAACATGCCTATCCAGTGTTTCGAGAAGATCGGAACGTTCTATGGGAACTTCTGAAGTTCCTAATCGAGTTGAGAAATCAAACACACATCTTCCCAATTCGTCTAAGAATGTTTGTAGCTCAGCCTGATTGATAGATGTCTGGCTGAGTGTTGTAGTAGAATTTAACCACTTACGAAGAGAGCGATACTCATCTTTGAGTTCGTTAATATTTGAGTAGAGATTAACTTTCCCTAATGGATCTTGGAACTGATCCACGGCATTCTGCATGACGCTTTCGTATCTATCAGCGATACTCCATAGGACTGCTGCAGCAGCAGCGAGTTTTGAATTATTCTCAACCTCTGTGGCTAAGTCTCCGACACCCTCGGAAACGGCTTGGATGTTCTCACGGTAGGCAGAGACATTTGATTCTTGGAATCGTATCGGTTCCAGGTCTGTAACATCGGCAGGTGGTTCTATGTTCTTATTTAGATATTCAATTTGCTCATTGACATCGCCCATTCGCCTGTCCAGTTTATTGAGCTTATGTTGCAGGTCTTTAAGATCATCTACCAAAAGAGTGCTATCTTCATGTAGAACCCATTCTAATAATAAGCCTCGAAAGAGATCTTCGGTCTGACGCTTCCCCGCTGATAAATCGGTCAGAACCGCTAAGCCCTTTTCTTCTTCGTCACGATCTTTATTAATGTGGACTATTCTGTCATAGACTACTTCTTTACCTTCATTATTCAATTCACAAAGAAATGCGAGCGCTCGTTGCAAGCGTAAGACTGGACGACGAAGTTGGCCATCTTCGGTAAGGTATTTGTGCCGAACCTCCATCGCACGGCCATGAATCCCATTGTTCTCACCTTCGAATACCCGATTAAAGAAATACTGAGCTCGAAACCACCTGGTGTTCGGTGCGTAGTCTTCGTGGTAGGCTTGTTCCAGAGCAGATATGAGTTGCTGATGGGGAACGTCCTTATTGATAGATCGCTCGGCAAATACTAGTCCATACTCTAACCCATGTTTTGGCGTGGCACTTGTGCTTGACTTCCCATAATATGGCATTCGGCCATCCAAAGCTGGGTCTTGCCAAATTAGATATTCCGTTTCTTGCAATGTGTATGCGTTGGTGAACGATGCTTTGGAACTCCGAGCGGATTGAGTCCCGAGGCGCTCTAAATCAGTGAATAATGCATTGATTGTATTTCGAACCTGGTCGTCTGTTGCTTGTGGAATAACCGTTTTTTCAATAAGTTCAGACCCAATGACTCCCGAAAAGTCATGGATGTCTAGATAGTGATTCAGTTGTAGGATGAAGTCCCAGAGACGTTGACCACCAACATATTCAATAGTCAGTAGTTCGTGTTCTGTAAGTCGTTTAGCATGCGTTGGTATACTCCATTTCTCAGCTTCCGTACTATCAGGGAGTAACACGACAGTTGTCTCAGTGACATCAGATTGCTCTGAAAGTTTTTCAAAGACGGACTGTAGGGCATCTTCTGTAGGACATAATCGAACTTTCAGATTTCCGCCTCTGAAAGATAACTGAGGATCAAACCGTATTGCTGATGAATTGGCCTTTCGAAGTTCAATAGTATCCATCTCAGTCAATTCTTCAGGATTCAAAGCAAGTGGGGGATACGCCTCTCGGATGATGGCGGGATTCACCGTCCACACTTGTACGTCATACTCATCAATTTTTTCGAGGGGATCGTACAGATTTGACCAAGTATTTGCTATAGATGTGATGTCCACGTCGCCTAATAATTGTGTAGCGTCTTTTCTTGTGTCACCTCGTTTTTCGAAAGAAGAAATAAAATCGATAACCGTCTTGAGAAGGCCCTCCATATATTCATCTCGCGAAAAGGCACCACTAGGAAGAAACTTCTTTTTGGCTTTTGTATCTTCAGTTACCCATCCAGTCGGGGGTGAAAACCCTTCAAGAACATCAAGTAAGTTGTCACTGATGATTTCAAATACATCTCCAGATAATTCTGCTTGATTTTGAATTGCATCAAGAAGGACTGTATGTGCCTCTGAAACCGAAATGGCTGTATTGGTGCTTTCAATGATCCAATCATCATAGGCAGGTTGTTCGAAGAGAACAGTTCGCTTGGCATCGATCAATTTGTTTCCTGGAACATCCGAATCACTCCAAACTGGAGCAATTGAATCGGCGCCATAGTACGAATGGCTTGAGGATTCGTCAAACCATTTGATAAATGAATCGTCATTCCAGTCCTCAGCGCTAGGTAAGTTACTGCTATGGTTAGTGATCCAACCCGCACGGCCTCGAGAGAGCCACCAAAGACCGTTGGATAGTGTTGTGGGTTGGTGGTTGTTGTTGAGTTGGTCCCAAATTGTGTCAACATCTATGATAGGGATACGAGCTTCTGAAAAACGCCTACGATCGGCTTCTCCGATAAGTTCGTAGGCGGATACGAGTCCAAAGCTCCAAACTTGAAAGATGTCAGTCAGTCCGTCAAGGATCTCACGTAGTGGATTGGCGTCATCCACATCCATGTATTCATCCAGTTCTTCGTATTTTTGCTCGACTTCGTCAATCAATAATATTCTTTTGTCCGTGGATATGTTTGAACCTTGAATGAAGTTTGAATAGAATTCATCCTTTCGCTCTGTAGTTCGAAATTCCGGAAGCCAATCAGAGTCTTCTCCTTTAAGTATTTTTGATGTTTCTTGGCTTATATTCTCTTCCAACCATTCTACGATTGGCTTGTCCGATGATTCATGAGCGTCCAGGATGGTCTTCAGATCAGTATAGACTGCGGGGATATCCCGCTTCCATCCTCGACGACATACTTCATACAAATATTGGGTCTTTCCAGCGCCGTAGGGGCCTACAACAGCGAGTGGATTCAAGCCTTGACCAGCTTCAAAGTCATCTAATTTAGTATTTAGCTCACGGTCTAATTCCCGATGACGATCACTCAGACTGGTATCCCATGCGACCGTGGGGTCAGCATTGAATTCGTCAGGCAAGGTAGTATCACTTGTTCTGAGCAATATATATATTCTTCCCTACTTATTGTCGGGCTTGCGCGGGTTAGTATAATGGAGTTTCCTGATAGCGAGATGGCCTTGGCGCACATTTGGCTTGATTTTCACCTCCGTTAAGTATTGCTGGCCAGTGTACTCATCAAATGAGTCCAATACGACCTCTGTATGTTGAGAATCATTAGGTTCCAAACGGGGTGCCTCGTCATCACCGAATTCTACTCGCTTCCAGTCTCGCGTTACCCCAGAATCTGGACAGACGGCGCGACACATTACAGTGAGGTTGTCTGCACTTGCATCTCCGAAATTTTCTAATCTAATTCGCTGTTTGACGACAAACTCATCATCTTCTCGGTCAACTAAATTTGTATCTGACTCCTTTGACCAGGGGGGGTTCTGATTAAACTCGACACTTAATATCGGCACCTCCTTTCGGAGAGTTCCTTCTAAAAAAAGAATTGTGGCATAGAAGGCGGTAACGTTGACTATGAGATCGTCCGTGAACGGAAGGAATACAACGAATGCCATTAAGCTTGCACCCCCAATTACCCAGGATGTATGTGAGTAAGGAAAAACTGGCCAATAAGCGTAGAACCTATTATAAAACCATCCAATGAATCTTATAGCAAGTGGCCATCCGTTCTTATACGCATATCGCAACCCGAATATTATTCCAACGAGAAAAATGGTGGCTGCACCGGCAATGAGACATCGCTGACTCGGGAGATTGAACTGTAACGAGTTCAAATCCCAATCACGCAAG
Organism: Natronobacterium texcoconense; assembly: GCF_900104065.1. Lineage (NCBI taxonomy): Archaea > Methanobacteriati > Methanobacteriota > Halobacteria > Halobacteriales > Natrialbaceae > Natronobacterium > Natronobacterium texcoconense. Next base: position 1,329,947 of record NZ_FNLC01000001.1, read on the forward strand.
AGTATGTAGAGAGATAATTCTCCCATAATATGCTTTCTATCCTACCAAACCGATCAGTGTTTAAAGAAATTTATGATATGTGACCGAAAGAGATTCAATTATACCTCCGAAATGCGCGAATAGTCTATTGCCTGGGTCTGTAGTGTGATGCTGTTATCATAAGCATTGTAGATGTTCTTGTCGATCTTGCCACCATCTCGCTCATCGTACTGCATCTCGTGCCACCAGATATGTTTCAGGCATTGTTCGTCTTGGAGATCTCCAACATCAGTAGTGATCTTGAATAAGATCTCTGCAAAGTGGATTTCGTCCAATGATGGCAATTCGGGGTCAGGGTTATCTGATGAGGGGTATTCGTTCGGGAAGACGACTACGTCAGGGATCACGCGACCGTTCTCCGTACGGGCACCGGCTGGTGGATCACGGATGATCATGTACTGCGGGTCTTCTTCTTGGTTCAGTCCCCATCGAACTGCCCGGTTGATGACCTCGTTCAGCCGGGACGCAGGGGACTTGGTGTTTCGAGCATTCCGCTCACTCCACAGCATCAGTGTATCGGTATTGGTTGGAACCAGTAGATGACCGATACTCTGCCCTTCACCTCCCTTCACGTCCATCGCAAACATCTTACCAGTGTCTTTGAGTCGGCCTTTGAAGTCGATACGTTCACTCCCACGCTGGTCAGTGAATGAGAGGTATCCTTGCTCCTCGGCGGGTTCCAAGAAGACCTCGCGGACTATATCCTCATTGTCCGCGCCGTGGGACTGGCGGAAAGTCCCCCCGAGTGAGAAGACTGCATCTTTGAGTTCGCGTTGGTAGTCGCCGGCATCAATGTCCCAACCCTCAAATACCTCTGGATGTTCATTCCCGAGCGACTTAATGAGTTCCTTCACCTCGTCCAAGGTCTGTTCGCGTTCGTCGGTACCCAAATCGGTAAACCCGAGTGTATCGGTCCAAGGATTTTTGCCAGACACATGAGAACCCCTATACTACGACAAGATAATCTATGAATCCTCAATCGGCTATGTATTGTCTTTTGCCTAGGTAATTAATTCAACTGGGAATTTTCGACTGGAGTTCAAAGTGAGGGTACTGGCTGTTCAGAACTCAGTTAGTGAGCGTTGTTGTACAGACACGAGCCGCTCACCGATAACTTCCCGGAACTCCTCGTTCAGCTCGTAGCCAATACATCGGCGATCGAGTTCGAGAGCAGAAGCTGCGGTTGTCCCACTTCCGAAAAATGGGTCAAGGATTGTATCGCCCGGTTCCGTCGAAATCTTGGCAATACGGTCGATGAGCGATGTCGGGTAAGGGGCCTTATGTAGCACGTTCTGGCCGACACTCCCTCGCTTCACTGGGTGTCGCCACAGATTACCGAGACGGTGTTCCTCCGCGATGGCAGGGTCTTCGGGACCGTTTTGTCCCTCTTCTTCGCGGAATTTGTGGTGCTTCGACTTTGATAAGTAGACGACATATTCCCTTTTGTTTACCACGTTGCGGTCGGTCATGCCAGCTATGGCGGTGGGCTTGTACCAAGTGACCAAGTCCTGAAGGACAAACCCTACATCCTCAGCTCGTTCAGCGATGTGATATGGAAGGAGTTGGAGATCCCCACGCTCCATGACGGTGTCCACCACCACCCACATTGTCCCATCGGTGCGTAGTACGTCATAGCACTCGCTCCAGACTGCCTCCATCCGGTCATGATAGTGCTCATATGACTCGTCGGCTGTCCCAATTTGGTTTTCGTGCCCGTAGTCCTTGAGGTCCCAGTACGGTGGAGAGGTGATGACCGATTGGACGGTTCCATCTTCGACCTCATCCATGTTTTCACTCGAACTCCAGTAGACTTCGAGGCCGTCGAATGTATCGAGATCAGTCATTTACTCGTTCACCTCTTCACGTAGTGCTGTAGCATCCAGTTGCTCAATAACGCGTTCCTCACCAGTCACGACATCGTCGATGTCGTCTGCCCAAAGTGTACAGACAGTCTCGCCTTCGTCTGATCCCACGAGAACGCACCGGCGGAGTGCCTCGTGGAGGGGGATTGGTTCTACCTCGTCAACCTCTTGATTGTCGGTTTGTGTACGATCTTCATCTAGCCAGACGTTGCCCGGATCCTTGCCGTCAGGATTGTAGCGGCGGACCTTTGTATCGTGATAGGCACTGTTACCTTCTTCACGTTTGCCACCCCATTCATTGCCCTCGTATACGTGTGCCACTCGAATATCATCCTTATGGAACTGATAATTACGCTTGTCTTTCACGAAGAACAGAATTTCATCATATGCCGATTCCATATCCCCGTCACGGTCCTCCCAACGGTGGACGGTTATCGTGTTCTTCAGGATGAGCCCTGATTCTTCTCTAGCGTAGTCGGATACTGCCATCGCAACAGGCCACATACAGCCGTCTCGATACGCGTTCGGCGCTACGACCCACAGCGTCTCGGTTGGATTCATGCGCTCATAGATAGCGCTCCAAATCCCATCCGTGGCATTGAAAACATCGCCTTGGGTGTCGGCATCTGACACTACTCTTCCGAGGTCTACGAGATACATCCGATTGGTCTCTCGTTTACTCTTTGGAGCACTTGACTGTTGCACCATCTTCACGCATAGATAGCCATCTAACTATGCATAGGTATTTGGGTATACATCGCTTATCAACGACCCATACAAATCCCAGGACGAAATGGGGCTAACCCTGACAGACGCGAAGCGTAGGATACTCTCTCAACTTGATGAAGAACCCCGTCACGGCTACGCACTTGCCAAAGACCTCGGCAGACAAGGCCCTACAGTATACGAACACCTACAGGAACTAGAAGAGGCTGGGTATGTAGAGGGGGAGCAAGAAGGTCGACGAAAAATATACTCGCTTACCGAGCGCGGCAAACTCACTCTACAAGCCGAACGTGCCGGTGAGTGAACCTCTTATCCCACTCCTTCGATCCTACAGAATATCATCCAAGAACGATTTCACTTTCACTTCCACCCCGCTTTAGAATTACCTCTTTTACATACCCGTTCGTCGCTGTTCATATGGCGGTGGCGATGAAAATCAGTCTCGAGAATAGGGCAGATCGCTGGCGATTCGCCTGCCCTGCAGGCCATCGAAGCTGGGATATGACGAATCATCACTTCTGGTACGATGCATGCTCGAGATCGGCTGACGACGACCTCGAGCCGGAGTTCGACGAACTGCTCGATCTCAAGCGGTACGGACTGGTCCCGCGAAACAAGATCGAACTGACGTACCTGGAGAACCAGCCGTATGATAACTGTCGCTCGAGCTCTCGAGACGACCTACGTTCCAAAGGACCTCGAGCATCGCGAAGGCCAGATCAGCCAACTCGCTGCCGCACTGGAACCGATATCAGACGGGATGAGCGGTGAGCACAGCCTGATCTTCGGTCCCTCGGGATGGGGGGGGAAGACGACGCTAGCGAAGTACGTCGTCCGGAAACTCCGGCAGGAGTCGTTCGGAGTGCGACGCGCCTACTGGAATTGTATGTCCGGCTCGTCGAAGACCGAAGTGCTGCATGGGCTCGCACAGGACTCCGGGATCGGGAATCATCTCTCGAGGGACGGGACAGCTACCAGCACATTTCTCGGTGCGTTTTGCGACACGGATGATCACGATCGACGAAGACGACTTTTTCGCGAACCACCAGCTCGACGGACGCGTGAAATCCCGCTTCTCGAGTGGAAGACGCTCCGTTTCCGGAAGTACACGCACGAGGAGTTAGTTGATATTCTGTTGACTCGGATCGATGCAGTCCTGCGACCAGGCGTGATCTCCGTGGACGTCGTCGAGTACATCGCCGACATTGCAGCTGGCGACGCCGGGGAAGCGATCGGACACATCGAGAATCCACCACCCCACACAGCGAGCCTATTTACCCACACATCACGTAAGAAACCCTGTATGCCAGAAGAAGTCCTCTTCGAGACCGAGAGCCGCCAGGACCGCGCTGCCATCGCGGACTACCTCCGCCAGGTCGCCGACAACCTCGAGTCCGACGCCTCCATCACGCTCACTGCAGGCGACCAGTCGGTCACCATGGACCCGCCGTCCCAGCCCACCTTCGAGGTGAAGGCCGAACGGGAAGGACCAACGGACGGCCCAGGTGAGCTGAGCATCGAATTCGAACTCGAGTGGGACGAGAACGATGACGGCGGCGACGGTGACGGCGACCTCCAGATCGAGTAACCGAATCGGCTGCCGCTTGCCCTATCCTTTTCTCTCGCACCCTCGTCCCACGGGTATGACCAAGATCGTCGTTCTCAACGGCAGCGCCCACGGCCACCCCTCGAGCGAGTGTGCGGACGTCCTCCGGGATCGACTCGGTGACGACTACGAGGTCGAACTCGCGCAGTCGCCAGCCGAGGAACCCACGTTGCTCGAGGACGCCGAGATCGCCATCGGAACCGACCTCTCGCCGGAACTGCTCGAGGGCGCGCCGGACCTCGAGCTGTTCGCGTGTGCCTCCGCCGGCGTGGGCCATCTCGATCTCGAGGCGTTTCGCGACCGCGAGGTCGCCGTCACCAATGCCTCGGGGGTCCACGGGCCGAACATCGCCGAGCACGTGATCGGCTGGATGCTGATGGTCACCCGCCGACTCGACGAGGGGATCCGCCGCCAGCGACGCCGGGAGTGGAACCACTTCCAGGCGTTCGGCGAACTGCAGGACTCGCGGGTCTGTATCGTCGGTCTCGGAGCCATCGGCGAGGCGATCTGCGAGCGACTCGAGGGGTTCGGCGTCGAGACCGTCGGCGTCCGCTACTCGCCGGAGAAGGGCGGGCCGACCGACGAGGTCTACGGCTTCCAGGACATCCAGTCGGCGCTGATCGACGCCGACTACCTCGTGATCGCCTGCCCGCTCACCGAGACCACCGAGGGGCTGATCGGCGAGGCGGAACTCGAGACGCTGCCGACCGACGCCGTGGTGGTCAACGTCGGCCGCGGTCCGATCGTCGACACCGACGCGCTGATCACCGCCCTCCGGGGCGACGGCATCCACGCCGCCTGCCTGGACGTCACTGATCCCGAACCGCTACCCGAGGACCACCCGCTGTGGAACCTCGAGAACGTCTACATCACGCCGCACAACTCCGGACACACGCCCCACTACTGGGAGCGCGTCGCCGAGATCCTCGTCCGAAACGTAGAGCGCATCGAGGAGTCGGGAAGCTACGAGGACCTCGAGAACCGCGTCGACGCGTAGCTGACCTCACTTTCCCCGACGCTGGCTCTGCTTTTGCCTGCAAGCACAGACGCCAGTGTACCGGACGCGGTAGTTCTGTCGACCCCCGACTGCGGGTGGTTAGCGAGTTCATATCATGTCCGACGATCCAGAGTCACCAGACCACGACGAGGAGATCGAATCCGACGGCGGCTCCCAGGAGGAGACAGGTGTCGACGACCACGAGGAGACAGAGACTCGAGCCGACGGCGGCGACGACTCGAGCCAGGCCGGGACGAGCCACGACGAGGGCGTCGACGAGAACAGCAAACACGAACAGCTCGACGAGGTCCGCGAGAATCCCGAAGGCGAGGAGCTGACGAGCGACCACGGGGTCAAGATCAGCGACACGGACAACTCCCTGAAGGCGGGCGAGCGCGGGCCGACGATCATGGAGGACTTCCACTTCCGGGAGAAGATGACCCAGTTCGACCACGAGTCGATCCCGGAACGGGTGGTCCACGCCCGCGGCACCGGCGCGCACGGCTACTTCCAGCCCTACGAGGACCCGGACTTAGGCGACGAGTACGACGACATAGAGGACCTGACGAAAGCGAAGGTCCTCACAAACTCCGACCAGAAGACCCCGGTCTTCGTTCGGTTCTCGACGGTCGTCGGCTCGCGAGGGTCCTCGGACACCGTCCGGGACGTCCGCGGCTTCGCGACGAAGTTCTACACCGAGGAGGGCAACTGGGACCTCGTCGGGAACAATATGCCACCGTTCTTCATCCAGGACGCGATGGAGTTTCCCGACCTCGTCCACGCGATTAAACCCGAACCCGACGACGGGATGCCCCAGGCGTCGGCGGCCCACGACACCTTCTGGGACTTCGCCTCCCTCAAGCCGGAGATCACGCACATGATCATGTGGGTGCTCTCGGGTCGCGCCCTTCCACGGGCCTACCGCATGATGCAGGGCTTCGGCGTTCACACCTTCCGCCTGGTCGACGACGACGGCGACTCGGTGTTCGTCAAGTTCCACTGGACGCCGAAACTCGGCACCCACCAACTCGTCTGGGACGAGACGACGAAGCTCTGGGGCAAAGACTCGGATTTCAACCGGAAAGGCCTCTACGACGTCATCGAGGAGGGGTACGACCCCGAGTGGGAACTCGGCGTCCAGATCTTCGACGAGGAACAGGCCGAGGAGTTCGACTTCGACGTCCTCGACCCGACCAAGATCGTCCCCGAGACCGAGGTACCGGTCCGACCGATCGGCAAGATGGTCTTAAACGAGACGCCGGACAACTTCTTCGCCGAGACCGAACAGGTCGCGTTCCACCCCGGGAACGTCGTTCCCGGGATCGACTTCTCGAACGATCCACTCCTGCAGGGTCGGCTGTTCTCCTACCAGGACACCCAGCTCAACCGCTTCGGGAGCGCCAACTGGGACGAGATCCCGATCAACCGGCCGATCGCCGAGCGCCACAACAACCAGCGCGCCGGGTTCATGCGCCAGGAGATCAACGAAGGGAAGGCATCCTACAAGCCGAACTCGATCGGCGACGACGATCCACAGGAGGTCCCCGACGAAGAGGGAGGCTACGAACACTACGCCGAGAAAATCTCCGGGGAGAAGATCCGCAACCGCAGCGACAGCTTCGAGGACCACTTCACGCAGGCACGGCTGTTCTGGAACAGCATGTCCGAACCCGAGAAGGACAACATCGTCGACGCCGCCCACTTCGAACTCGGCAAGGTCGATCGCATGGAGATCCGCGAGCGGATGGTCTACGACCTCTTCAACAACGTCGACCACGAGTTCGCCAAACGCGTCGCCGAGGGCATCGGCGTCGACCCGCCCGAAGAGCCCGGCGACGAGATGCCGACCCACGACAGGGAGGATCCGTCGCTCAGCATGGAAAACCGGACGCCGGACACGATCGAGACCCGCAAGATCGCGATGCTCGTCGACGACGGCTTCGACGGCGAGCACGTCTCGGAGATTCAGTCGGCCCTCGAGGAGGAGGGCGCTCGAGTCAAGATCGTCTCGAAACTCCTCGGCGAGAAGTCGGGGGCCGACGGCGAGACGGTCGACGCGGACAAACACCACGTTGCTGCGGCTTCGGTTTCCTTCGACGCGGTCGTCGTCCCCGGCGGCAGCGAGAGCGTCGACGCGATGCGCCAGCAGGGATCGCCGAAGCACTTCGTCGCCGAGGCGTTCAAACACTACAAGCCGATCGCCGCGGTCGGCGAGGGGACGGAGTTGTTCGAGACAGTCGACCTGCCGGACACCGAAATCGCCGACGAGGGCGACCTCGAGTCGGACGCTGGCGTCGTCACCTGCCGAAACGACGACCTCGAGGCGTTCGTCGAGGAGTTCGTCGACGCGATCGCCGAACACCGCCACTGGGACCGCGATCCGGCGGAAGTGCCTGCGTAGGGTCTCGGACGCGAGCCGACGCGGTTGTAGATACGGGCACCTCTCCCGCAGGTTCGTATGCTGTTCGCCCACGCCGGAGACGGGACGAGAGGACCCTGGCTCGAGGCGAACGCGGTCCCGTCAGGTGTCAGTGTAGCGTCCCCTCTCGAACTTCGTCGTCGTAGGCGAACAGCGCGTACCCCACTTCGGCGACGCTGTACCCCGTCTCTTCTGCGATCTCTCGGATCGGCCCGATTATCGTCACGTAGTCGTCGGCGTCGAAGCTCTCCTTGCGCCCCTCGAGGTAGTCCAGCCGCTCGAGCGAGGCCCAGACGCGGGTGTCGACGACGGCGTGGTGGTCGGGATCGGAGGCGGCCAGCACGCAGGACGCGGTCGGTGCCTTGAACCCCGAGAGCCCGGTCAGAAGCTGGATCTTCGAGAAGTCGTCCTCGACTGCGAGGACGTTCTCTGTCACGGTGCGACACCGCTGCTCGGGATTGGTCTCGACGTGGTAGGCGCTGCGAGTCGAGGATTCGTAGGCGATTTCGTAGAGCTGATCGCGCGTGAGATACCCCTGCTCGCGGTACGTCTCGCCGAACTCCTCGAGGCGTTCCGGGAGTACGCCCTGGGTTTCGGCGTAGCGCTCGAGGTTGGTCGCGACGAACGACTCCATACGGGAGGCTGGAGAGAGCGGTTACTCGATCGTTTCGGTTCGAACTGGGCAAATTGTCGGCTCGTCGCTGCCGACTGGAGTTACGATAATTCTGACCGTGCAACAAACACATATATGATCGAGCACCTATCTATCGGGATGAGTGTTACTCGACGAGAACTACTCGGCGGTGCCGGGGCAGTGTTGCTAGCTGGCTGTCTGTCGGCCGATGCCGCCGATACGGACTGTGAGACGGAGATCGAAACCGAGGAACGGACGCTGGTCGACGAGGGGAAGACGGTCACTGCAGGAAGCAGTTTCACGTGGCCGCTCGACCTCGAGGACGACGTCCGGATCGCCGTCGACGTTCGGACGATCGACGGGGCCAGACCGACGCTCGAGGTCGAGAACCCGGACGGGGATACGATCCTCGAGACGGACCCCGACGGACGCCTCGAGCGGGAGTTCCGGGCCGACGGCGACGGCCGATACTACGTGACACTCGAGAACACGGCGTTGCTCAACGCGGGAACGTGGGACGTTCGGTTGGTCGCACTGGTCGATTACGAGGTCGAGAACTGCGATTGACGGTGGTGGGGCGACGAGTCGTCGCGGCGACTCGGCCGTCCGATCAACCACGGCGACCGTCGCGTTCCGTTGACTCTCATCCCAGTTGGGTGGCGGGAAAGGCTACCGGTAGCAAAATCCGTCTATACGTCTTCGTGGTGGCATCGTGTGATGACGACCGTCGTCGAACTCGAGGTTCCGGCTGATCGGCTCGGGCTCGCAGAAACGTTCGACCGCGTTTCGGAGTTCGAGTTCCGGATCGGCGGACTGATCGGCGACGTCCCGCCACTGGTTCGCGTAACGGGACCGGATCGACGAACCGTCGAACGAGCGCTCGAGACAGATCCGTCGGTCGAGGTGGTCGCGAGCGTCGCCAGCCAGCGAGAGGAGCCGGACCACGAACAGTGGCTGTTCCGGCTCGACTTCCGCGAGACCGTCAAGCTCTTCCAGCAGATCATCTCGGAGAACGACGGCGCGATTCTGGCTGCTCGAGGTCGGGACGGTACGTGGTCGATCCAGTTGCTGTATCACGACCGGGAGTCGGCTTCGTCCTGTCACCAGCTGTTCGAGCAGTACGAGTTCGGGGTCGAGGTTACTCGTATCAGCGACCCCGAGGATCTCGAGCAGGAGCGAACGCCGCTGACGAAAACCCAGTACGAGACGATCGCGACGGCACACGAACTGGGATACTTCGACGTCCCTCGCCGGATCACCCTGGAAGAGCTCGCGGCCGAGCTGGACGTTTCCCACCAGGCGCTGTCGGAGCGGCTGCGTCGGAGTCACGCCGCGCTCATCAGCGCCGAGCTATCCGCTCGCCTGACGCCGATCGGGATCGATCCCTGACGCGTCCATCGGTTGGGCTGCCCATCTGTCCGGAATAAACTCGACTGTCGGAATAGAATAGAAGAAACAACCACTCTTACAGCTATTGGAGAAACATTCGACCACCTATTATCCCATATACTCGAAATTGCGCCAACAGATAGATTTATTGGTGGACGGAAACATACAGATAATGTCGGCGATACGCCGACCTCCCGACGCATCGTATCCAGACAACCCCTGTGAGTGCCGGTGGATCACTCGTGTTCAAACGGGTCACTGTAAGGCACTGACGGCGCAACCGCGATCGTCCAGTGGTTGCCGTCAATCATCTACAGTGACTCGTATCAGGCAGCGGTGCGATCATTCGTGGCTGTGTGGTCGCTTCGCTGCTGCTCCTTCCATCGCGTCCGACGTCGCCTCGACCCCCGTGGTACCGACTGGCGACGTCGACGTACTCTCCCCGAGTGCCTCGACGTGACTGAGGACGATCCCCCCTAACCCGAGCAACAGCACGACGTCGATGTACGTCGCCGCAATCTGTCCGACGAACATATCGACAAGCGCCAGGTTCTGTTCGGAGATCATCCCGACCGTCACTAGCCCGGCCCACCCGAGGACGGTCAGATACTTGAGTTTCGAAAAGAGGAGGACGCGGTTTGCCGTCGTCTTCCGTGCATTGCGGGTAAACGGCACGAACAGCAACGAGATCACCGCAAGGAGTGCCACGACGAGCGTTCCCGTTACGAGAAGTTCGGCCGTTCCCGCGACGATCCACGACACAAGCGTCGCCCACTGGACCCACAGGATGAGCGCGAGCAGCACTAGCGTATATCGCCGACCGGCGTCTGCGACGGATCCCAGCAGGTAAGCAAACGCCATCCAGGTCACGCTGTAACCCAGGAACCGTGCGATAGACTGCTCTCGCCCCGTCGTCTCGACCGTGAGGGCACCGCCTGCCATCAGGAGATAGGCGACGCTCATACTCGCAGTCCCGACTACCACCGCCCCACCGTAGCGGCGAACGGACGCCGGTAGCCGGGTCGTGTGGTACCCGAACACGACCGCCAGGATACCGAGCAAGCCGCTCGAGACGACGTAGATCACCGTCTCGGAGATCATCGTTTATCCCCCGTTCGTCCACTCGAGTGGTGTGTCCCCGTGATCGGCTGTCGGTCCATGATAACCATATACATAGAAAGAGTTCAGTTACATGTAATTACCGAAATTGAGAACAGTTTCCCGCTACTACACGAACGTCGTCGTGGGCGAGCGACGATCCCGGCGACCGTCAGTCGGCGCGGGAGAAGAAATCGCCACTGCCGTCCACGACTGCGTCCTCGAGCGCTCGATGGGCGTAGAACGCGACCGAGAAGTCCTGCGGGCTGGGAATCGAACAGGCGAGCCAGCCGATTATCGCCGCCGTCGCGATCGGTGAGTCAACGGGCCAGCCGACGGCTCCTATCGCAAGCGGCGGTGCCGCGAGGAGTGCGGGTGCCAGGGCAGCAATCCGGAGGGTCCAGGGCGGCTCTCGACCCGTCGGGATCGGTCGAACGGCGGCCCAGGGGCAACTCGCGAGTCGTGCGAGCACGCCGCCGCGACCGGGAAAGTACGAGACCTCGTACTCGATTCCGAAGAGCCGAAGGGAGAACGCGTGTGCCGATTCGTGAACGACCAGCCCCACCACTACCGTCCCCACCAGCACACAGCCAGCCAGCAGCAGTTCGAGTCCGAACATGTCTCGCGTTCGGGAGTCCCCAGCGACCGTTCGGCCGCTCGAGTCAACTCCCACGCACCTACTCTCAGGGACGGCGAGTGCATGTCCAGCAGGATTCACGTGTGAGGGCATTAAGTCCGATTGTGACACTGTACTGACTTTCAGTAACCCCTGTCGCTAACGGTTAAGTATTGTGGCCTGGTATGACGTACCATGGGCACGAGCGAACGACTCGAGTTCGGACACGCGGACCGACGACGAATCTACGAGTACGTCGAACGGCACGGAGCGGCCGAACCGGACGAGGTTCAGGAGCGACTCGGCATCGACCCGAGCGGTTTCCGTCACCACGTCGCGATCCTCAAGCGGGACGACCGCCTCGAGGAAGTCGACGGCCGACTGCGGGTAACCATCGACGCCGGCGCTGAAGAGGAGTACGTCTCGGAGGACCTCGAGTTCCACATCCGGCCGGCACGCCAGGAGGACCTCTCGGGGATCGTCGGCGCGATCCGGCAGGTCGCAGAGGAGAAGACCTACATCGTCGCCGAGAGCGTCGCCGACGAGGTCGACCACGAGGAGACCCTACTCCGGCACAACGAACTCGAATCCCGGATGTTCTTCGTCGCAACCGTCGAGAAGGAGGTGGTCGGCTGGGTCCACCTCTACGCGCCCGAACTCGACAAACTGAGTCACACGGCCGAACTTACCGTCGGCGTCATCGAGGAGTACCGCGGTCACGGGATCGGTTCCCACCTCCTCTCGCGCGGCCTCGAGTGGGCAGGATCGAACGGCTACGAAAAAGTGTACAACAGCGTCCCTTCGGCCAACGAGGAGGCGATCGAGTTCCTCGAGGCCCACGACTGGGAGACCGAGGCCATCCGGGAGGACCACTACAAGCTCAACGGTCACTACGTCGACGAGGTGATGATGGCCGTCGAACTCTGAGAGACCTCGGTCAGACGACGCCCGTCCAGAGCAACCCGGCCAGCACGACCAGCAGGAAGGCGACGATAGCACCCCGCGTGACCCACGGCTCCCACCGTTCCCGCCAGTTGTTGATCCGAACCGACGGCACCGTCTTCACCTGCTTGACGCCGTCTTCGGAGTGATACGTGAAGATCACCGGAAGCGAGTACTCCCCTGCCGGCGCGGTCTCTCGCGTGTTGATCTCGAAGATGTACGCCGGATTCTCGTTCGTACTCCCCTCGAGTGACTTGCCCTCGAGCGCGTAGTCCGCCGTGACCTCGCCGTCCTCGTCCGGAAAGACGACCGGGTGAACGTGTTCGGAACCCCCCAGTCCCGAACTGTTCCGCTCGACCGCCTCGTCGGTGGTCTCGGCCACGTCGGTGTTCGTATTCAGGTTCCGGCGCACGGTGCCGGGATTCATGACGTCGATCACCTCGTCGTGACCGTGGAAGATACTGAGTTCGTTCTCGTCCACCTCGTCGACTCCCGAGACGAAGATGCCGAGTTCGATCTCCTCGCCCGGATCGATGCTGCTCCGCTTGAGGAAGACGTCGAGTTCGTTCTCGCTGATCTGGCCCCTCCCCGAGACGAAGATACTGATCTCGATGCGTCCGTCCGTATCGATCGTCGAGCCCTCGAGAAACGGCTCGATCGAGTACTCACTCGAGCGTCCGGACGGTCTGCGTGACTTCCCACCCATAAACTGATTACTCGAGTATCGCACCGCCCCTAGTTCAGCGCTTTGGCCGAATCGTCCGTCCGAGTTTAGCGAACACCTCGAGTTATCCACAGTCGCTGCGACCACCACGAAAGCCCCTGCCCCTTTCATTCCCACCCGTGTCGGATGACCGGATAAGCCACCGCGAGTGGGAATGAAGGGGCTTTCGTGGTGGTCTTGTCCGCTCGTAGAGAGAAGACCCGTCCGAAGAATCGAAAGACAATTTGAGGCCACGGCGCTACGAGTTCCCATGCTTTCGATTGCGCTTGCCGGAAAACCGAACGCCGGCAAGTCCACGTTCTACACCGCGGCGACGATGGCCGAAGTCGACGTCGCGAACTACCCGTTCACGACGATCGATGCCAACCGCGGGGTCAGCTACGTCCGGACGGAATGTCCCTGCCTCGAGCGCGAGGAGCGCTGTAACGCCGACAACTGCGAGGACGGCAAACGCTACGTCCCGATCGAACTGCTCGACGTGGCAGGGCTCGTCCCGGGTGCCCACGAGGGGAAGGGCCTGGGCAATCAGTTCCTCGACGAACTCACGAACGCCGACGTGATCGTCAACGTCGTCGACGCCTCCGGCGGTACGAACGAGAAGGGCGAACCCGTCGATATCGGCGAACACGACCCGCTCGAGGACATCGACTTCGTCGAGGAGGAGATGGACCTCTGGCTGGCCGACATCGTCGAGCGCAACTGGGAGTCCGTCGAGCGCAAGTCCCGGTCGCCCGATTTCGACATCGACGACGCGCTCGCTGACATGCTCTCGGGCTTTGGCGCGTCGCCGACCCAGATCGCGACCGTCCTGCGGGAACTCGACTACCCCGAAGACCCGATCCAGTGGGAGGACGACCACCGCGAGGAACTCGCGGGTCTCGTCCGCGAGCGTACCAAACCGATCGTCGTCGCGGCGAACAAGATCGACGTCGCCCCCGAGGAGAACGTCGAGAAACTGCTCGAGCTCGACAAGCCCGTCATCCCAACTACTGCGGAGGGCGAACTCGCCCTGCGACGGGCGGCCGACAACGACCTGGTCGACTACGACCCCGGCGACGAGAACCTCGAGATCGGTGACGAGGTCAGCGACGCCCAGCGCGACGCACTCGAGGGCCTCGCGGCGACGATGGCCGAGTGGGACGGCACCGGCGTCCAGGGGGCCTTAGATTACGCCGTCTACGAACTGCTCGAGCACATCACCGCGTATCCCGTCGAGGATGCCTCGAAATGGTCCGACGGCAGCGGAAACGTCCTGCCCGACGCCCACCTGCTCCCCGAGGGATCGACGCCCGTCGACCTCGCCTACGCCGTCCACTCCGACATCGGCGACGGCTACCTCCACGCGGTCAACGCGAAAACGAGTCGGGAGATCGGGGAGGACTACGAACTCGAGGAGAGTGACGTGATCAAGATCGTGAGCACTAATTAGCAATAGCCCCACAAATCGAAGCTGCGTTTTAGTTGGGCGCGGCGATCAGCACAGGTGTTCCGGTGAACACCAGTTCAGGTAGAACTGCGATATCCGTCGATGAACATCAAGACTGTTAACGCCGCTATTGCGAGGAGGAGAACCGATCCATCTCCGTACCTGTGTCCGAACAGAGACCAGCCGAGAATTCCTACAGTAGCCGAAATCAAGCACATCGCAAATAGACGCTTATCAGACGGAGTATCCATGAAAGAACACATATGTTCTAACAAAATTATTGTTTCTAATTTTGTCAGTACGCATCTATAGTGACCGTGAGAATCAGACCGGTCAGAGGTGGATTATAAGTTGTGCACGCTGTGTGGACGCTTATCAGCGGGAGGAGTAGAGAAATGTATATCTCAACACGTGATCTTATACAAGACATGAGTTTCAGTCTTTCAGCCCCTGAAACGGCCTTCGAGTGGCAAGTCCTTGCCACGTCTCTGTTCGGTCTCTACTCGTTGATAGGGTATACAGCCACGGGAGACCTGCTGTATGCGATCTCGATAGGACTCTACGGAGGGATCGGTATGACTGTCGTACTAGCGATTAGTGTATTTTCGTGGCGTGGTATCCGAGATACCTTCATTCAGCAACAGTCATGACGAATATCGCTCAGTTCGCATGTATACGACCACGAAAGTCAGTCGAGGTACGAACTGACGAGCGACGTGAAGTCGAATCACATTTTCTTTCCAGGTCTTAGCTAGGTTCGGGTTGCCCTGTCGTATCACTCCAATGGTTGCGCGTAGTCGACCTGCTTCGGTCGAAAACCCGTCTCGCGGTAGAACCGGCGCGCGTCCTCGTTCTCCCACTCGCAGGAGACTTTGAGGTGGTCGCACCCTCGCTCGCGGGCCAGTTTCTCTACGCGCTCGAGGACTCTCGAGCCGTGACCCCGATTTCTATGTTCGTCGTCGATAGCGAAATTTACGACGCGGAGGTAGTGGGAGTGCTGCCGGGACGGATGGTGTCCCTCGCGGAGCGTCACGAAGCCGATAGTCTCTCCCTCGTGAACGACAAGATAGTCGGTGACGTCGTCGTCCTCGAGATGGGCGCGAAAGCCATCGTCGGCGACGTCGTCGACGTCCCCGTACGCGAGTTCGTTCAGGTCGTCGTACGCTTCCATCGATTTCGCGAGCGAATACCAGCGATCGACGAGCGCCTCGAGGTCGTCCCCGGTGGCTTCGACGAGGTCCATACGACGATTCTCCGATACTAACTCTTTAAATGAGTGGGTCCGCCCATCGTGTCTTCTGCTGCTGAACCGCGAGACAACATCTGGCCGACATTGCGAACGAAATGGAGCTACCTACCCGAACGACAACAACCCGCTCTCGGCTCTCGTTTCGCCACCCATGTCTTCGGTTACGTGGACGATCCCCGGCTGTGGTCCCTCGAGTCGGACGACGACCCGGTAGGAGACCATCTCCGCCAGGTCGTCACACTCGTCGCTCCCGTCGTGTTGACGAGCGAGTCGGATCCGGAGTTCGTCCGCGTCGGCGTCGTAGGTCGGCTCTGAGAGGTGCGCGTCGTAACAGGCGTTGCCGGTCGAGTACCGACCGGTCACGTGGATCTCGTCGCCCTCGAACCCGACCGCTGGATCGTCGTCGAAATCCTTCCCGACGTCGACGCTCGTCTCGAACTCGACGTCGACGATTTCGGTCGACCTGCGCTCGAGGCTGCCGAGACAGCCGGCGGCAGCCATCGAGAGGGCAGTTCCAGCGCCAGCGAGGACGGTTCGTCGGTGCATGGCTACTCGTGTTCGCCGAACGGTAAGTGTCTTCTCGAGAGCAGGAAAGTGGCCGAGTCACTCGGCTCCCCGACCGAAGGGAAGCCAGCGCGGGACGTCTTCACAGTACTGCTCGTACTCTTCGCCGTGTTTTTCGGCGAGGTGCGGTTCCTCGAAGCGGATCACGCGGTTGTGAAAGCCGATCCAGCAGCCGAGAGCCCACCAGAGCGGCGACAGCGATCGCTGGCGGAGGGCCTGGCCGACGATCACCAGGAGCACGCCGACGTACATCGGATTGCGCGTGTAGCTGTAGACTCCACTCGTGACGAGTTCGTCGGGTTCGTCGGTCGGCGAGGGCGTTCCGTTTCCCTCTCCGAACTGGACGGTCGTGTGCAGGTACAGGGCGATTCCCGAGAGCAACGACGCCGTCCCGAGCGGTCGCGCGACGTCGGACCCGATCGGAAGCCGTGGGTGCGGCCGCCACTTCGCAAGCAACTGCGGGATCGCCACCGCGAGCGTTCCCGGAACGAGAACCGTGAACAGCGCCGTTTTCAGGTAGACGCGCGTCGAAGTCATAGGTGGACTGTCAAACCGTGACGGGATAAAGGTAGCCGCGATCTGAAACGGCTGTTTCCGCTCTCGCGCTCCATAGCCAGCAGGCTATCGGGCTCGGTCGTCGTTCACGAGATGACCCGGTATCAGTTTGAGAAAGAGAAACGGGACGAACCACTCGAGTCCGTGCGGTGGTGAGACGAGATACAGCGCGACGATCAGTCCCGCCGAAAAGAGCACCATCGCGACCGGCCGCCGGAGCTCGTTGGGGGCCGCGAGTACCGTGACCGTACTCGCGATTAACACTCCGTAGACGAGGCCTGCTTCCAAGAGCGTGAACCCGCCGAACAGCAGAGCCAGCACGAACGGGTGGACGTGATAAGCGACGAACCGGACGTGATCGCCACGCGTTTGCGACGGACGGTGCCACCACCGGCGTCCCGACTCGGTCGTGTTGGCGACGATGCCGCCCGCGACGTCGAAAGCAATGAGGACGGCGACCAACTGCTGTAGCGCGTTCCACTCGAGCGGTACGAGGTGGACGTACAGAACCAGCCCGCTACAGAACAACACACTGTACCCGACTACCAGCCAGTTCTCCGCTCGAGTCGCGCCCGGTCCGACGAGTCGATCCCACGCACCGTGGAGACCCTCTCTTGGCGAGCGCGGAGAACCGTCTTTCTGCGCCATGACGAACGATTGGTGGCACGGATGATGAAAGGTACTCGAGACGAACGGCGAATCGGTGGGTCACACGAGCCGAACCAGCGGCTCGAACCACACCGCCGCGACCAGTACCGCGAGGAAGACGTACGACCCCCTGATTAGCAGCATCGTCGCGATGGTCGGCTCCGCCCTGCGTGCGACGCCGGCGACTGCAGCGAACGCGAGCGCCGCGAGGACGGCACTCGGCGGGAACACTCGAGCGACGGCGAACGCGACCACCACCAGCAGTGCCGTCACCATCAGCCCGTATGCGATGTCGTGGGCTCGAGCGGGCCCGACGACCACGGCGACGGTCCGTTTCTCGATCGATCTATCGTAGTCGTAGTCCTGCGCGTCGTCGATCACCTTGATACCCGATAGTAAGACCAGAAAGACCAGCGCGAACCCGACGGCGACGGCCGTGAGCGTCTCGGCCTGGACGTAGAAGCCGCCGAGAATCGAGAGTGCGATCCCGAGCGGGTAGCCCGTCGTCGCCGTTACAGGGTTGGTATCGAGCTGTGGCGCGTGGTGGTAGGCGATGAGCCAGGCCGGGACCGTGAGCGCGACTGCGACCGCGTCGACGAGCACGTAGAGCGCGAGACAACAGCCCACGAAAGCGGTCGTCGACGCCGCGAGGCCGAGTCGACATCCCCGTTCGGTCAGCGGGTGGTCGTCGTCTTCGCCGCGAACGTGGAAGTCGACGTAGCCGTCCTTGACGTGGGCCGTGTAGACCGCCGCGAACATCGCGAGGACGTGAACGGCCGCAACCGTCGGGACGACGTCTCGAGCGAGAATCGCACCGAACAGGGACGCGGCGAGCGGCGGCAGCATGAAGACGGGGTGGACCTGCGACCAGAACGCACCCGCAGTAGCCCGGACGCCCCTCCCACGTCGCGAGAGAGCCATGACTCGAGAGACAACGAACTGACGTATAATTCCGGGGGTGGGCAGTGCCCCATCGATGATGGGGTCGCTGCGGAGCCCCACCTACTCCCAGTCGATCTCGCACTCGAGCGTCTCTCGATCGACCGTCGCCTCCTCGTACTCCCCCCGGACGATCGAGAACCGGTGCTGGTCGGTCACGTCGCCGTTCGGCCGCGGCGAGTGCTGTCGCAACAGCCCCTCGTGGCGGCCGCCGTATTGCTCGATGCACTTCTCGATCGATCGACGCGAGGGCTCGTTATCTGCGGCACAGGTCGTGTAGTAGGCCTCGAGGTCGTACACCTCGAACGTCAGTTCGACGAAGATCGAGGCTCGCTCGAGGGCGTACTCCCGTCCCCAGTACTCCTTTGCGAGTACGATGTCGGTGGTCGCACGCTTCGTCTCCCACTCCGTTTTGTAGGCGCTGGTGCCGACGATCGGCCGCGTCTCGTCGTTCGTCCGTAACAGGTAGCGAACACCCTCACGGTCGGCGTATATCTCTTCGGCCCTGTCGACGAATCGTTCGACCTGATCGAGTCGTCGAAGCCGAAACCACGGCATGTGGTCGGTTGCCTCGCCCTGCCAGTCGTCTCGCGTCACGAACTCGTAGAACTCGAAGGGATCGACGGTATCGTGGCACAGTCGCTCGAGGACGAGGCGATCGGTCTCGATTCGCTCGGGGTACAGGTTCCCTCCCATAGCGAGTATCCGTTGAATACGTAGGGTACAAGCCCTGACGATACCGTACATAACCACCGGAAGACTGAAAGGTATTTGACGCGTAGTATGGATCGAGATTCTGGCTGTGGTCGAACTGAGTAGTCACCGATAGGTCGATTCCCCGGCGCCTGTTGGGACTCTCACCTTGAGTATCGAAACTGCGCGCCGATTCGCTCGAGTGAAACGACAATTCCTCGTCGTGTCCCGTGGTATCTGTGCAGCGGTTGCACGACCAGCAGTGGCTGGCGAATCGTCACTGAATGCCTATCTACGTCTCCTGAACGTACGTCGTTAGTAAGAGTGCCCATGGCTACCAAAGCGCCGATCGACGACCCCGAATACGAAACGCTCGCTCGACACGTCCACGGCGAGGTGCTCCGCCCCGGAGACGACGGCTACGAGGACGCCCGATCGATCTGGAACGCGATGATCGATCGGAAACCGGCGGTCATCGTCCGGCCGACCGGGACGGCCGACGTGGTGACCGGGGTGGAATTCGCCTACGACCGCGACCTTCCGCTGTCGGTCAAGGGTGGCGGCCACAACGTCGCCGGGAACGCCATCTGCGACGACGGTCTCACGCTCGATCTGTCCTCGATGTCGTCGGTTCGGGTCGATCCCACGACCGAGACCGCCCGCGTGGGGCCCGGTGCGACGATGGCCGACCTCGATCACGAGACGCAGGCGTTCGGCCTGGCTACGCCCGGCGGTGTCATCTCGACGACCGGCGTCGCAGGGATCACGCTCGGCGGCGGAATCGGCTGGCTCAGCCGGAAGTACGGCCTCTCGATCGACAACCTCCGGTCGGTCGAGGTCGTCACCGCGGACGGGGAGGTCGTCACTGCGAGCGAAGACGAGAACCCGGACCTCTTCTGGGCGATTCGCGGCGGGAGCGGCAACTTCGGGATCGTCACGTCGTTCGAGTTCGACCTCCACGAGGTCGGCCCCGAGGTGCTGTTCGGACCGATCGTCTACCCCTACGATGACGCGTCCGACTTACTCGCCCGCTACGAAGAGTTCGCGCGAGACGCGCCACGGGAGTGTGCTGTCTGGGCGAACAGCGTCGCCGCTCCGCCGCTCCCGTTCATTCCCGAGGACGTTCACGGTACCACGGTTCTCGTCCTGATGGGGTTCTACGCCGGCGATCTCGACGAAGGCGAGGCGGTGCTCGAACCGCTCCGCGAGTTCGGCGATCCCATCGCCGACGCCGTCGGACCGATGCGCTATACGGAGGCCCAGAGCCTCATGGATGACCTGTACGCCGAAGGAGCCAGAAATTACTGGAAAGCGTCCAACTTCACGGCGCTCGGCGAGGAGACGATCGATACAATCGTCGAGTACGCCGAACGAGCCCCGACTCCGGAATCCGAAATACTCGTCCACCAGGTCGGCGGAGCCGTCAACGACGTCGAACCGGGCGCGACCGCGTACCCGCATCGGAACACGGAGTACATCGCCACCGTCGCCGCCCGCTGGGAAGACCCGGCGAACGACGACGAGTGCATCGCGTGGGTCCGCGAGTGTCACGACGCACTCGCTGCCGGCGCGACGGGCGGGACCTACGTCAACTTCGAGGGCGACAGCGAAGGGAGCGAACGGAACGCGTACGGCGAGAACTACGACCGCCTCGGCGAGACGAAAACCGCGTACGACCCGGAGAACGTCTTCCGGCAAAACCAGAACGTGAAGCCAGCGGAGTGAGAAGACGCTCGAGCCACCTACCGCTCGAGGTAGGCGATCCCGTCCGGATGCAGTTCCGTCTCGTACCGCTCGGTTTCGGTCCAGGTCTCACAGTCGATCACCGAGACGTCGTTCGTCTTGTTGTTCGCGACGAACGCACGGTCGCCGTCGGGGTCGAAGACGGTGCCGCCGGGCCAGATACCGACTGGAATCCGGGCAATCTCCCACGGCCGCTGCTCGCCGTCGCGGACGTGTTCGGTGTCGATCAGGGAGACGTCGTTCGACTTCCGGTTCGGCACGAGGACGTGTCGGCCGTCGGGCGAACTCACGACGCGGATCGGCGTCTCGCCGAGCAACGCGCGGTTCGTCTGCTCTAACGTCTCGGGGTCGAGCACGGAGAGCATGCCGTCTTCCTGGTTGGCGACGAGCAGTCCCGCCTCGGGGTGGACTTCGATCCCTTCGGGTTCCTCGCCGACCATCGGATCAGCCACGATCCGACGCTCCTCGCAGTCGATCGCGGTCACGTTCTCGCTGCCGATGTTGGCGACGAACGCTCGCTCTTCGTCCGGGGTGAGCGCGACCATGTGGGACTTGTCCTGGTGGGTCGGGAAGTGATCGAGGATCTCGTCGGTCTCTACGTCGATCACGTAGATGCGGCTGCTGTAGGTCGAGGCGAGCCACAGTTCGCCCGCGCTCTCGCGGATCGCCAGCCCGTGGGGGAAGTCGAACTCCTCGTGTTCGATCTCGGCGGTTCGCTCCCACGTCTCCGTATCGTAGGCCAGCAGCGTATCGCCGAGCGAGCAGGTGACGTAGACCTTCTCGCCGTCCGGCGTCACCGTGATCTCGTGGGGGTTGAACTCGGTCTCGACGACCGTCTCCGTCTCCCCCGTGTCGGCGTCGATCACCGACATCGTGTCCGAATCCTTGTTGAGGACGAGCAGTCGATCGCTCATGTGCAGTTCATCCCAGTGGAACCACCTAAGCGCTGCAAAACCGGAAAAGGAGTCGGCAAACGGATCGCCGGACACACAGATTGATGTGTCAGCGAAGACCACGATAGGGCATGACGTATACCGGTGCGGATCTCGTCACCGACGCGCTCGAGACCTACGGCGTCGACTACGTCTTCGGCAACCCGGGGACGACGGAGTTGCCAGTGCTGAACGCGATGAGCGACAGCGACCTCGAGTACGTCCTCGGACTTCACGAGGACATCGCGGTCGGGATGGCTGCAGGCTACGCCCAGACCCGTCGCTATCACTCTCACGACGACGAGTCGATCACGCCAGTCGGCGTCGCCAACCTCCACATCGCGCCGGGGATGGCCCACGGCCTCGGAAATCTCTACGCCGCGAAGATGGTCGGCGCGCCGCTCGTCGTCACCGCCGGCAACCACAGCACCGACTTCCGCCACGAGGAACCGATTCTCTCGGGCGACCTGGTGGAGATGACCGACCAGTTCTGCAAGTGGTCCGACGAGGTACTCGATGTCGAGGCGCTCCCAACGATGCTCCGGCGGGCGTTCCGAACTGCGCTGACGCCACCGACTGGCCCCGTCTTCCTCGGGCTTCCACTCGACGTCATGCTCGCCGAGACCGACGCCGAACCCGAACGGCTCGGTCCGATTCCGACCGCAGGAAGAGGTGATCCGGCCCAAATCGAGCACGCTGCAGACCTGCTCGCCGAAGCCGACAACCCCGTGCTGGTCGTCGGCGATCACGTCGCGCGCTCGAGCGAGGACGGCGTCGGCGCGGCGGTCGACCTCGCCGAAGCCAGCGGCGCACGCGTCCACGGCGAGATCCTGGCCTGCGAGGTCGACTTCCCGACTGCCCACGACCAGTGGGTCTCCTACATTCCGCCGGACGAAGAGCTCGCGTCGACGCTCATGGACGCCGACACGATCGTCTTTGCCGGCTGTTCGACGAACACGACGTTGACGCGTCACGAGGGAACGCTCGTCGATTCGGAGACGACCTGCATCCACGTCGGCGACGACGACTGGCAGATCGGCAAGAACCAGCCTGCAGACGCGGCCGTCGTCGGCGATCCGGGGCTCGTCCTGCGGGACCTCGCCGAGCGCGTCAGTGATCGCGTTTCCGACGAAACCGTCGCCGAGCGACTCGAGTACGTCGACGCGGTCAAACAGATGGTCGACGCCCAGGTGTCGGCCATGGGCGAGGACGAGGCACCCGACGACCCTCGCGCCTCGAAAGCGGAACTCGTCGACGCGATGGAACGGGTCGCCGGCGACGCGTACATCGTCGACGAGGGCGTCACCTCGAAGTACGCCATGCTGACCCGGTGGGACCTCGAGGCCCAGCAGTACATCTCGAACAAGGGTGGCGGGCTGGGGTACGGACTCTCGGCTGCCGTCGGCGCGGCACTCGCGGAATCCGGACGCGACGACCCCCGAGACGTCGTCGGCTTCATCGGCGACGGCTCGTACCTCTACTACCCCCACGCCATCTACAGTGCAGCGCGGTACGATCTCGACCTGACGGTCGTCGTCTCGGACAACCGCAACTACCGCATCCTGAAGGACAACACCCTGAAACTGCTCGGCGGCGAGGAAGCCGACTACGAGTTCGTCGGCATGGACTTCGACCCCGCCATCGACCTCGTCCAAAACGCCGAGAGCCACGGTGCCCGCGCACAACTGGTCGAGACCCCCGACGAGATCGAACCCGCACTCGAGGACGCCCTCGACCGCGACGGCCCCGACGTACTCGACGTGTTAGTTCACGACTGACTCGAGTCTCAGGCCCGGGAGTGCTTGCATAGGTGGGCCGAGTCGATATGCCTCGAGCCATCCGAACTCCGATAATGAGCACGTCCGACTCCTCGCGGTCAGTCCAGTGCCGGCAGTGTCGAACCGAAAACGAGATTTTCTACACGTACTGTCGAAACTGTCTCGAGACGTTGCCCTCGAGTCCGTCGTGATGACGAACACGAGTAGCGACGAATTCAGTCGAGCCGAAGTGAATGCTGAGGAAGTGGTTCCGGAATTGGATTACTTCTCACAGAAACCGTGAGAGACGAATACCGCTATTAATCTTCGGGATCTACAACTTCGAAGTCGTTAATCGTTGCTGTGGCTTCCGCTTGTTCACTCACTGGACCACCATCATCTTCGACACCTTCACCGATGTATGCAACGACATTTACGTTAGCACTCTCCTCGTCACCCTCCCATTGGACAGTTACTCCTGTCCCAGTAGCGTTCAGTATTCCATCTTCTGGTTCGAGAATTAGGTCAGTGGTATCATTTTCTATGACCGACCCATTACTTGGATGAACAAGTGCAACTCCATCGGCGTTTCCGAGTGACGTTACTGATACTTCCACTTCAGTTTCGTCGGCATCGTCAATACTGACACCTGCTTGCGGATCTTCCTGAATGTCATCTCCAACCCCGAGCACGAACGTTGCGATTACCGCAGCGAGGATCACGGTAATCGCGACCATCAGAATAACCCCGATCACGGGCGATACTGCTCTGTTCTCCTCCGTTCCGAACGCGTCGTGAAGTCGTTGTCCGATCATTGTTGGTCACGCACCCGTCGGCCAGCGAGAAGGGGCCGCCAGCGCATCCGCTAACGGCGGGAAACCACCACGTGTCTTCCCGATCACCCTCCTGACTGCCGATTCGATGCGGTCAGGCGTTTGAACTGTTACCGTATATAATTACTCCTTACAGGAGGCCCTTGAATAAACAATGGGCGGGCGTTAGAATATCGTCTGGTGGTCAATGGAACGTGGACCCGGTACAGTTCCCTCTTGAAAACCTCGACTCCCGGTTGTAAGTACCTGTACGGTCGAGTGATTTTTCTATCGGCGATCATGACAATTCACTATGGGGAACGAACGGGGGCTGGTGACCGAACGCGAACTCGCACGGACGTACGACAGCCAGTCCTACAGCGACGCCTACACCGCCGTCGAGGACTACCGACGTGTCACCCAGTACGCGAGCGAACACCCCGACGAGCGATCGACGGCCATCTCGTCTGCCCTGACCCTTCCTCGAGGGCGCGTCAGGCCGTGGCTCGAGGGCTCGAAACCCGATCCCGTCCGCGCTATCGACACCGCACGCGAGTACGGCTGGCTCGAGTGTACCGACGACGACCCCGAGTTCAGGGGATTGAACGTCCTCGTCGCGAACGTCTTCTCCGGCGGATCCATCGACGCGCGGTTCTACCAGCCCTCGTTCTCGATCGACGGAGAGGGAAACGACCGCGTGTTCGATGCGCTCGAGCGCGCCGGCGTCGACTACAGAGTGGTCGACGGCCGGTCCGGGCGTACCGACGAGGTCCGACCAGCGGACGACGCGAGCATTTTGGGGCGTGTGCTGGCCGTCCTCGGGGCGCCGACCGGTCCGAAAGCCGACCAGCATCTCACCTTGCCGGCCTATCTCGAGGGCGCACCCGACGAGATTCGCGAGGCGTTCGCCGACGCGTATCTCGAGAATCGGGCGATCGGTCACGAGGACAAGGACACGCTTCACCTCCAGGAGCGGCGCAACCGCGGGTACCTGGCGGATTTGGCCGATCTTCTCGACGACGTCGCGGACGGCGGCGTGGCGCTTCGCGAGCAGCACATCGTGATCACGGCCGACGCGTCGCGGCGGCTGGATGCTGTGCAGTAGGGCCCGAACCGGCAAGCGACGGCGTCACTCCGACGTCTCGGAGAGTCCTTCGACGGCTTCCACGAGCCTCGAGAGAAGGTAGATGTGAAAGACGAGTATCACGCCGACGAGTATCATTGCGATAGTCCGAACGGACAGTCCCATGAGAACGAGCGGAAAGCACGCTACGACCGCGAGGACGAAGAGGAGCACCAGGGTCGTAAAGGGGTTTCCGGAGGCTCGAGTATCTCCCATACGTTCGTGTAGCTCATTCGTCACAAAAACGTGCTGATTCGGCAGACAGATAATTCAATGTGGCTGTGCCCACTCTCGATGGCATAACACCGGTAATACAGCGGTGTATTCCCGTTCGTCGAACAACATGGTCACTTCGATCTTCGTCGGAATCAGTTCGACGAGGTACTCGAACCCGATAGCAGGCTCGTCGTGCTTTTCACCAGTTTGGGTATACAGCGTGGTATGAGAGACGACAATCGACGATTCGCCTTCTCTGTCGAAATCGGATTCGTCTACGTCTTTGTTCGAAACTTCACTCAGGCCGGGGCCCCCAATTCCCACATCAATCATCGAACCGACGTCTTCGTCCTCGAGTAACGAAATGACGTGCGATTCAGCGGCAGAGAGCGCCTGACGCGTTCCCCACTCGTCGAACGAGAGTTCCCTCGTTTCGCCGCGACTATCCTGGATTCGAACCGTCTCTTCTGCCTCGATGTACTCGTATTCTCGGTCCGGTTTAGCTTCGATCGCTATCGGTTCCGCCTCACCAATTTTGTGGATAGTCTCGAAATCGGGATCAGGAGTTTCGAATTCTTCGTCGGTCTTCGGCGGTTCACGGCCGTCTTCGTCGTCGCTATCGCTGTCGCGACCATCGATGCCGTTGTCAGGACTGTCGCCAGCGTCACCTGAACTCTCGTTGTGGCCGTCGCTAACGTCGTCATCACTTCCTTCAGTATCACTGGTCAGACAACCTGCGACCCCTGCTGTCCCGACTGTTCCGAGGAGCGTCCGCCGATACATGATAGTCAGGATACACGACTCGAGTAAATGTTTTCTGCTGATTGCTCGTCACTGCAATTTCAGGAGTATGATCTAAGACGGCAGTCTCGAGTTCAGCTACTGTCTATCTCATCCAGAAAACCTGGTACACAATCTTCGTTTAGAGAGCCACTGATCTCCCTCAGGCGTCGCGAACCCGCTCCCCCTCCACGGTCTCGGGAAAGATCTTCCCCGGATTGAGCGTATCCGTCGGATCGAGCGCCCGCTTGATCGCTCGCATCGCTTCGACCGCGCCGGTGCCGTGTTCGTCCTCGAGATACCCTCGCTTCCCCTGTCCGATCCCGTGTTCACCCGTGACGGTGCCGCCGTACTCGAGTGCGCGCTCGAGCAACAGACTGTAGACTTCTTCCCCGCGTTCGACCTCCTCGGGGTCGTCCATATCGACGAGAACGCTGTAGTGAAGGTTCCCGTCTCCGGCGTGACCGAAACAGGGGACTGGAAGGTCGTATTCGTCGGCGAGGGCTTTCGCCTCGCGGACCATCGCCGGGTACTCGCTGATCGGGACGGTGACGTCGCCGGGATGTAAGGGCTCGAGGTCGGGATCGTAACTCTGGATGGCGTAGGCGAGTTCGCGGCGGGCCCGCCAGAGCCGATCCATCTCGGCGTCGTCGCCGCTCATCTCGAAGCGGGCGACGCCGTGGTCCTCGAAGATCGACTCGCAGAGGGCTATCTCCTCCTCGACACCGTGGTTCGCGTGGAACTCGAGGAAGACCATCGGTGCGTCCGGCAGGTCGGTGCCCAGGTACTCGTTCGCTGCCCGTGCGCTCAGGCCGTCGACGAGTTCGATCCGGGCGACGTCGAGGTCCGTCCGGATGGCGTCGAAGACCGCGTCGGAGGCGTCCTCGAGGGTGTCGAAGATCGCTCGCCCGCCGCGGATCTGCTGGGGTCGGCCGGCCAGTTCCAGGGTCGCTTCGGTGACGACCGCCAGCGTCCCCTCGCTGCCGACGACGAGGTCGGTCAGGTTGTAGCCGCTCGAGGTCTTCTTCGCTCGCGAACCTGTCTGGACGACGGTGCCGTCGGCGAGGACGGCCTCGAGGCCGAGCACCCAGTCGGCGACCTCGCCGTAGCGGACGGTCTTCATGCCGCTGGCGTCGGTGGCGATCATCCCGCCGACGGTCGAGATGTCACCGGAGGAGGGCAGCGGCGGAAAGAAGAGGCCGTCGCCGCCGACGTAGTCGTCGACGTCTGCACCGAGCACTCCCGGCTCCACGTCGATCTGGAAGTCGTCGGGACGGTAGTCGACCACGGCGTCCATCCGGGTGAGATCGAGGCTGATTCCGCCGTGGGCCGGAACCGCGTGGCCCTCGAGCGCCGTCCCCGCAGCGTAGGGCGTGACGGGTACGTCGTGTTCGGTCGCGGCGGCCAGCACCGCCGAGACGTCGTCGGTCGACGCCGGCCAGACGACCGCGTCGGGAACGACGCCCTCGCCTTTCTGCTGTGCACCCCAGTCCGCAGCGTGGCTCTCCCGTCTCCCCTCCGCGAACGAGAACTGGTCGTCCGCGAGGGGAAGCTCCTCGAGGAACGAGCAGTCGTGCGTCATATGTTTACATTGGGGACGGACGGCATCAAGCTTTCCAACGGGTCGAGGTGAGTCGGCGAAACCGTGACGTGGGTACCAGCCGAACTCGCGTTCGTGACCGCCGACGAGTCCGTACGCGACCACGTCTCCGCGCTCGCCACCCATCTCGAGAAAACCGCCGAGTTCCCGCTCGAGCGAACGACGAGCCGATACCTCGGCGAGGCCGAGGCGGTCGCACGCGACGCCGCGACGGCCGACCTCGAACGGGACGTCGTTCGCACTCGAGTCGAGACGGTTCAGGAGTTGCTCGGCGAACTCGAGCCCATCGAACACGACGAGGGTCGCAGCCACGTCGAGGCAGCGAGACACCACTGCGAGGCGGTTCTCGAGGAACGACCGTAGCGAGCGACATCGACCGCCGCGAAAATGGAGCGGTTTCTACAATTTTATGTGGGTAGCTATCGGTGTGGTGGGTAATGGCACGACGAGCGATGCGAGGACTGATCCGGAGGGAGAGAGCGTGAACGCGGAACTGGACCTGTTGATTCGATTGTCCGACTACGACCGACCCCAGGACGTCGCCGAGCGCGCTGTCGAGGCCGAAGAGTTGGGATTCGATCGCATCACGACCGGCGAGACGACGGGCTGGAACATCGTCCCGCCGCTGACGCTGGCCGCCGACCGCACCGAAGAACTCGGCATCTCGAACGACGTCATCTCGCCGTTCGGTCGGTCGCCCGCGATGCTCGCCCAGACCGCAATGACGCTTCAGGACGCCTCAGACGGACGATTCCGTCTCGGCCTCGGCCCGAGTTCGCCTGCCATTACCGAACGCTGGCACGGCCAGGAGTTCGATCGCCCGCTCCGACGCACACGGGAGACGATCGAGATCATCCGGTCGGTCTACGAGAACGGGAACCCCGCCTACGACGGTGAAATATTCGAGATCGCCGGCCTGAACTACGAGCGCGACGTTCCCGACTCCCCGCCGCCGATCGACCTCGGGACGCTCGGCCCCAAGGCCACCGAGATGGCCGGTCGCTTCGGCGATGGCTGGGCACCCCAGATGTTCACGAAAGACGGCCTCGAGGACAGACTCGAGGACCTGAAACGCGGGGCCGAACTCGGCGGGAAGGAAATCTCGGATCTGCGCGTCGCGCCGATCGTTCGCGGTATCGCGAGCGAGGACCGCGAAACGGCCCGCCAGAAGGCCCGTGGGACGATCGCGTTCATGCTCGGCGCCTACGGCCCCTATTACGGTAACTCGGTCGCCGAACAGGGGTATCCGGACGTCGTCGAGGAGATCAGGGCCGCGTGGGACGACCGCGACACGGACGCCATGGCCGCTGCGCTCCCCGACGAACTGCTCGACGAACTGTCGCCCGCCGGAACCCCCGACGAGGTCCGCGAGTGGGTCGCGGAGTACGCCGCGATCGACGGCGTCGACGCCGTCCGCGTCGGCTTCGTCGACCAGATGACCGAGGAGGAGAAACGGACGACGATGGAAGCGGTCGTCGACGCGGCGTAGTCGCGTCGTGGCTCGAGGCCGCTCTCGTCGAGCATCCCAGAGAAGATACGAATATTGATACGTCTCCGGCCGAACGGCGACGACATGGACGTCTTCTTCAGCGGTTCCATTCGCGGCGGTCGATCGGACGCCGATCTCTATCGGGAGTTGATCGACCTGCTCGCAGAGCACGGCACGGTCCTCACCGAGCACATTGGGGACGAGAACGTCGAGCAGAAGGAAGCGAAGGAAGGGCTGACCGACGGCGACATCCACGACCAGGACGTCGCCTGGCTCCGGCAGGCCGACGTCGTGGTCGCCGAGGTGACCACGCCCAGCCTCGGCGTCGGTTACGAACTCGGCCGAGCGGTCGCCTGGGAAAAACCCGTCTGCTGTCTCTACCGACCCGGTACGGAACACGACCTGTCCGCGATGGTCCGTGGCAACGACGCTGTCGAACTCCTCGAGTACGAGACCGTTGCGGGCGTCGAATCCGACCTCGAGGCGTTCCTCCAGCGTCACCGCTAATATCGGCGGTAACTGAGTATCACAGTCTCTAAACCCCTGTAGGGACGACTCCAGGCTGGATGGATTTCGTCGAACGATACCAGACGCTTTTCGTTCTCGGCGCTATCGTCGGCGGACTTGCCGTCGGGCAGGTTCCCGGCGTCTCCCCGGTGGCCGATCGGCTGATTCTCCCGTTCTTGATGGTGATGCTGTTCGCC
Source organism: Natronobacterium texcoconense (assembly GCF_900104065.1). Lineage (NCBI taxonomy): Archaea > Methanobacteriati > Methanobacteriota > Halobacteria > Halobacteriales > Natrialbaceae > Natronobacterium > Natronobacterium texcoconense. The sequence continues at coordinate 1,360,229 of NZ_FNLC01000001.1, forward strand.
GCGTTCACCGGCATTCCGTTCTCCCGGCTCCGTCGGGCGTTCGGCAACCGCCGCGTCGTGGGCTCGAGTCTCCTCGTCAATTTTATCTGGAGCCCGCTGCTGGCCGTGGGGCTCGGTGCGATCTTCCTTCGAGATCACCCTGCTCTGTGGGTCGGGCTCATCATGCTGATGGTGACGCCGTGTACGGACTGGTACCTCGTCTTCACCGACGTCGCGGACGGCGACGTGGCGCTGGCTACCTCGATCCTCCCGTACAATCTCGTCCTCCAGCTGGTACTGCTGCCGTTCTACCTGTACGTATTTGCCGGAGAACTGGTCGCGCTACCGCTGGAACTGCTGCTCGAGAGCGTCGTGCTCGTGCTCGTCGTCCCGCTCGTGTTGGGTGGGCTTGTTCGCCGTGGGATCACTCGACGAAAGGGCGAAACGTGGTTCTCCCAGCAGTTCCTTCCGAAGCTGAGTCCGCTCCAAATCGTCTTTCTGAGCCTCGCTATCGGAGCGATGTTCGCCTCACAGGGCGAGGTGATCCTCGAGAATCCTGGACTGCTGGCGCTGCTTGCCGTCCCCGTGGTCGTCTTTTACGCGATCAATCTCGTCGTCGGCTTCGGCGTCGGACGGCTGTTGTCGTTTTCCTACCGTGAGATGGTCTGTTTCAACAACACGATCCTCTCGCGGAACTCCCCGACCGCCCTCGCGATCGCCGTCGTCGCATTTCCACACGAGCCGCTGATTCCGCTGGCACTGGTGATCGGGCCCCTGCTGGAGCTTCCGCTGCTGGGGATCATCGCACAGGTACACGTCGCGATCAGGGATCGAGAGCTGTGGCCGCTCGAACTCCCTGCCCGGTTCTCGAGGTCGAGATAGCCCGGCTGTCAGGGCTCGATGACGAGTTTCCCGAAGAAACTGTCCTCCATGACGGCACGCTGGGCCTCGGCTGCCTCCTCTAAGTCGTAGCTGCGTGCGACGTCGATCGAGAGTTTGTCGGTTCCCATGAGGTGGGCGACGCCCCGAAGCGGAAGCCGCAGGTCCGGCGTGTTGAACATGCTCATGAACTGGTAGGAGACGTCCTTCGAGCGGGCAGCGCCGTCGTTCGTAAACGCCGGGTCCGGACTGTTCTCGCCGATGCCGACGACGCGACAGCCGGTCGCGGCGACGTCCGCGTCGAACTGGAGGTAGTCGTCCAGTCGGTGGTCCAGAATCGCGTCCACGCCGCCGTCGCTGGCCTCGAGGACGGCCTCGGCGAGGTCCTCCCGTCCGTAGTCGAGGACGGTCTCGGCGCCGTACCCCTCGAGTGCGTCGTGGTACTCTTCGGCGGCGGTCGTAATCGGCCGGGCGCTGACGGCCTCGGCGATCTGGACGGCTGCGTGGCCGACGCCGCCGGAACCGCCGTGGACCAGACAGTACTCGGCGGGTTCTAAGTCGGCGTGGTCGATCAGTGCGCGCCAGGCGGTGACGGCGACGACGCCGGCGCCGCCGGCTTCGGTGAGGTCGGCGCCATCGGGGAGGTGGACGACACGGTCGGTCGGGATCGTCGCGTACTCGGCGTAGGCACCCTGTGCGGAGGCGTTCCCGATGCCGGTGCCGTAGACACGGTCGCCCTCCTCGAATCCCTCGACGGCGTCACCGACTTCGGCCACGACGCCCGAAACGTCGACGCCGGGCGTGAACGGCACGCCGACGGGCTCGTAGGAGCCATCCCGGAAGTAGGTGTCGACGGGGTTGACTCCCGCAGCGGCTACCTCGACGAGCAGTTCGTCCTCGTCGGGCGACGGTCGATCGACGTCTTCGACGGACAGTACTTCCTCGTCGCCGTGTTCGTGCAGGCGGACAGCCCTCATCGTGTCGAACGATCGGATCGAAGCAGTATAAGCGTACGTGAACGCGGCACCGGTAACCGCTACTATCGGACTGCAGCGGTCGCGTCGTCGATGAGTTCGAGCGCCTCCTTCAGGTCCTCCATCGCGGTCGCGTACGAGATGCGGGCGTACCCCTCGCCGTTCTCGCCGAACGCGCCGCCGGGGACGACGATCACGTCGCGCTCGAGCACCTCGTCACACCAGCCCTCCGGCACCTTCGGCATGACGTAGAACGCGCCCTCGGGTGTGGGCACCTCGAGGCCGGCGTCCTCGAGACCGTCGAGCACGACGTCGCGCCGGTCCTCGAAGGCGTCGACCATCTCCTCGACGGGGTCCTGCGGGCCGGTGAGTGCGGCTTCGGCGGCGAACTGGGCTGGCGCGGAGGCACAGGCCTGGGCGTACTGGTGGACCCGCAGCATGCGTTCGATCCGGCGGTTCGAGCCGATCACCCAGCCGAGTCGCCAGCCGGTCATCGAGTAGGTCTTCGAGCAGGCGCTGACGACGACGACGTTGTCAGTCTCGGCGAACTCCATCGGCGAGCGATGAACGCCGTCGAAGACGATCTTCTCGTAGACCTCGTCGGAGAGACAGAGCACGTCGTGTTCGTCGGCGATACGGGCGAACTCGCGCATGTCTTCCTCGCTCTGGACGGCTCCGGTAGGGTTCGCTGGACTGTTGACGACGAAGACGGCGGTGTCGTCAGTGATGGCCTCCTCGACAGTAGCCGGGTCGAGGGTGAGATCGTCCCGCAGGGGGACCGGTTTCGGCGTCCCACCCGCGATATTCGTCAGTGCGTCGTAGGAGACGAATCCCGGATCGGGAAAGATTACCTCCTCACCGGGGTCGACGTGGGCCTCGAGGACCAGATGCAGTGCCTCGCTGCCGCCGGAGGTCGCAATGACGTTCCCGGGATCGATCTCGAGGCCGTAGTCTCGGTCGTACTTCGCGGCGATGGCCTCCCGGAGCTGGGGCGTCCCCTTGTTGGAGGTGTAGGCGTCCGTGTGTCCGGCCTCGATTGCCTCGACAGCGCCACGTCGGGCGTGAGCCGGCGTCGGGAAGTCGGGCTGGCCGATTCCGAGGTTGATGGCGTCTTCGCTGGCTGCTTCGAACACTTCGCGGATACCGCTGATCGACACCTGCTCGACGCGATGGGCGAACTCGGTCATGCCTGAATTGGCGGGGTCGATCCCGATAACTCTTGATGTGTTTGTCAGTCTCGAGCGATCGGACTGACCGTCGACGGTGACTGTCTTGACATCGAGACTGAAGGTGGCGAAACTAATATACAGCCGGTAACGCAGGAGTGAGGTGATGAAGATCTCTCGTCGATCGCTACTCGCTGCGGGGGCAACTGGAACCGTCGCGTCGACTGCAGGCTGTCTCGACTTCGTTCTCGGAGATGGACCTCTCGAGTTTACCGCCGCCCGCGTCGCGCCGACCGACGCGGCGCTCGAGGAAACCGGCTACGAGGAAGACGGCGTCGAGGAACAGTCGTTCGAGGAGACGGTCGACGTCGGCGTCGAGCGCGAGGTCGAGGCATCGCTGTGGGCGTCGATCTACACCAAAGAGCGGGAACTGGCCGGCCAATCCCACGAGGCGGGCGTCTTCGCCGCCGTCTCGGTTCCCGGAATGGAGGTCGCAGGGTACTCGGTCAACCCGCTCGAGGAGATGTCGAGCAACGAGTTACTCGAGGAGTTCCTGAACGAAGTTGAGGTCGGCGACAGGGAAATCGGGAACCTCGCGTACGAAGAGTCAGTCGATCTCTCGATCCTCGGCGAGAGTCGCGAGGTCGAGCAGTTCTCGGGGGAGACCGAGTACGCCGGACAGGACGTCGACGTCGAGATTGCACTCACGTCGTTCAATCACGAGGGGGACTTGCTCGTGTTGCTCGGTAGCTATCCGGAGGAGTTCTCCGACGAAGCGGAGAACGTCGAAGCACTGCTCGAGTCCGTCGAACATCCCGTCTGACCGGGAAAAGGACGACTGCACGATAGCGGGCCTACTCCGGCGTCTCGACGATGCGTGTCTGGCCCGTCCGCGGATCGATGTGGACACGCCAGGTACTTTCGGCGCTCGTCGCGGGCACGATCCACGTCGACCGCGTCCGCTGGGGCATCGACGTCACTACCGAGTCACAGCCAGCGTCGTCCAGCACGTCGTAGGCCGTAACCGCAGCCTCCTCTTTGGTCGTGATTGCGGATCCGTCGCCGGTCGTGGTGAGTGGGTCGGTCATGGTGGTCACCCTCTGGTCGTACGTATGTGTCTCTCACTCATGAACCGGGGATTCGGTTCCCGGCGAGTGAGAACGGCCTGAACGGGTACAGCCGTCGTACGGCCCGTCAGCCGTGTTTGAACGTCATGCCAGCGCCGCGTTCGGGGTACGTCCACACGACGTTGTCGTACTCGCAGGCGAACCGACAGCTCGAGCACTCGAGACAGTTCTCGTAGGCGATGTGGGGAACGCCGTCCTCTCCCTCGCGCCAGACGTTCGCCGGACAGACGCGTACGCAGTCGTTGGTTTCACACTGCATGCAGACGTCCTCGACTTTCACGTCGAGGTGCGAGTCGCCGGGGTCGTCGTACTTGACAGTGTACAGGCGGTCCTCCATCGAGTCGTTGTCGATCGTCGGTGTCTTGGGTTGTGCGCTCATCTCAGGTCACCACCTTTCGGTACCGCAAGGCGAGTTTCGCAGCGCCGGTCCAGCCGCCGACGGCATCGAGGACGGCGCTTTTCGCGTTCTCCGCGTGGGTCTCTTTCGGGCTCCGATCCATTCGGAAGTACTCCGTGCTGGCGTCACCGAAGGCCCGTGGCAGGTCCTCGAACAGCAGATCGCGGTCCGATTCGACCGCGTCCATCATCCAGGCGTATCGCTCTAAGTTCTTCACGACGAACGACCCCTCGAGCGCCCTGGGGTAGGCCCGCAGTTCGCCGAGATCGTCGTCTTCGACTGCGTCGGCGACCGCTTTGCCGGCGTAGTACCCGCTCTCGACGGCCATGTTCGTCCCCTCGAGGTGGACGCCGTTGTTGAGTACGAGGCCGGCCGCGTCGCCGACGATGGCCGCACCGTCGTGGACGAGGTCGGGGATGCTCTCGGCACCGCCCTCGGGGATAGTCTTCGCGCTGTACTCGACGGTTCGGGCGTCGCGGAGGAGTGGCGCGACGGCCGGATGGGACTTGAACGCGTTCAGCGTCTCCTCCGGAGACTGATCGTGCGTTGCGGCGTCCTCGAGCCGGTAGGCGACGCCGACGCTTACCGTGTCCTCGTTGGTGTAGATGAAGCCCCCGCCGAAGGCGTCGCCGACCGCGCCCTCGCCGAAGTAGTGGTAGGAGACACCCGACTCGTCGGTGAGCCGGAACCGGTCCTCGATGACGCCGTCCCGTTCGGGGAACTCGAGGACTTCCTTGACGCCGACGGCGACGTTCTCCCTGGTTTCGGTCGATTTGAGGTTCGCGCCTTCGCTGACCAGGGAATTGCCACCTTCGGCGAGCACGACGTAGGGAGCACGGATCGTGCCGTCGGGGCGGTCGGTCTCGACGCCGACGATGCGGCCGTTCTCTCGGACCAGTCCGGTCACCGTCGTCGAGGTGACCAGCGTCGTCCCTTCTTCGACGGCTTGCTCGGCGAACCACTCGTCGAACTGCCCACGGAGGACGGTGTAGGAGTCGTTGTGCGGCTCCTCGTGCCACTCGCCGGGCCGGAGCGAGACTGCGGTCTCGTCGCGCTCGCTCAGCATGCTGAACCGACGTTCGGCGACGTACCGTTCGACCGGCGCGTCGTCGAAGTCGGTCAGTTCGCGGATCGTCGGCGTGTAGAGGACGCCGCCGAAGACGTTCTTGGCTCCCGGCGAGGAGCCGCGTTCGATCAACAGGACGTCGAGTCCGCTGTTCGCCATCGTCAGGGCAGCGGCGCTCCCGGCGAGGCCGGCGCCGACGACGATGGCGTCGAACTCGTCGTCGTAGTTCGGGTCTGTGACGGTGTCGCTCTCGAGTTCTGGACTCATTGTACCACCTCCTGTGGCTCGGCCTCGACCCTGTCCGCGAGCGCGGGACAGGCCTCGAAGAGGTCGGCCACGATGCCGTAATCGGCGTGCTCGAAGATCGGTGCGTTCGGGTCGTTGTTGATCGCGACGACGGTCTCGCTCTTGTTCATCCCCTCGAGGTGCTGGACCGCGCCGCTGATGCCGACGGCGACGTAGAGTTCGGGCCGGACGGTCTTGCCGGTCTGTCCGACCTGTCGGGCACCGTCGACCCAGCCCTCGTCGACTGCGGCGCGACTCGCCGCGAGTTCGGCGTCCAGGGCCTCCGCAAGCTCGAGTGCCGGCTCCAGGTCGCCGTCGATACCGTGGCCGACGGCGACGATCCGGTCGGCCTCCGTGATGTCGGCTGTGTCGCCGACCTCGCGCTCGACGACCTCGCTGATGCAGTCGGCTTCCTCGACGACCACGTCAGCCTCGACGACCTCGCCGTCGGCCTCGTCTTCGGGCTCGGCGGCCTCGAAGACGCCAGGACGGATCGTCGCCATCTGCGGACGGTGTTCCTCACAGAGGATCGTGGCGAGGACGTCCCCGCCGAACGCGGGCCGTCGGGCCTCGAGCAGGCCGTCGTCGTCGACCCCGAGTTCGGTGACGTCGGCGGTCAGCCCGGCGTGGGCCGGCACCGCGACGCGGCCCGCGAAGTCCCGGCCAGTGTGAGTTCCGCCGATGAGGACGATCGAGGGCTTGCGCTCCTCGACCATCGCCCGGAACTGCTCGCCGTAGGGGTCGGCGCGGTAGGGCTCGAACACCGGATCGTCGGCGACGAGCACCCGGTCGGCACCCCGTTCGAGGGCTTCCTCGGCGACGTCGTCTAGCTCCTCGCCGATCGTCAGGGCGACGAGGTCGTCGCCCAGTTCGTCGGCCAGCCCCTTCGCCTCGCTGAGTAGCTCCCAGGAGACAGGCATTACGTCGCCGTCGTGTTCTTCGATGAACACCCAGACGTCGTCGTACTCGTCGACGTCGACGACGCCATTCTCGAGTGCTTCGTCGTCGCTCATACTATCACCTCCTCGATCGAGTCGGCAAGGTCGTCGACCTCGTCGACCACCTCGCTCTTGCGCTCGACGGGATCGACCGTCTCCATCCCGCCGACGGACGTCGGCGAAACCTCGAGGCCGACCTCGTCTTCGATCTCCAGTTCTTCGGCGTCCCAGACCGTCGGCTCGAAGTCGTTCTCGCCGTAGATCTTGCGGTGCAGCGGTGCGGGACGGGGCTCGAACTCGCCGTAGGCGGCCGCGACGACCACTGGCAGGTCAGCAGCGACGACCTCGTGACCGCCCTCGACGTCGCGTCTGGCGACGAGACGATCTTCCTCGGGCCGGGCGTCGACCTCCTCCGCGTAGGTCAGTTGCGCCCAGCCATTGTGCGCTGCGATGCCCGGCGGTACCTGGCCCGTCGAGGAGTCGGTCGTCTCCTCGCCACAGACGACCACGTCGGCCTCGAGCGCCTCAGCGGTCCGTGCGAGCGTGAGACTCGTCGGCCAGGTGTCGCTGCCTCCGAACGCCCGGTCCGAGACCAGCACGGCGTCGTCACACCCCATCGCGACGGCCTCCTCGAGGACGCTCACGGCGTTTGGCGGCCCCATACTCATCGCGATCACCTCGCCGTCGACCTGATCGCGGATCCTGAAGGCGGCCTCGAGCGCCTCCCGGTCCGGCCCGTTCATCACCGCGGGCGCGCTCGCCCGGTCGAGCCGACCCGTATCGGGATCGATACCGACCTCGGCCGCGTCGGGAACCTGTTTGACCCCGACAGCTATTGTCCATGTCATGGTCTCGTCACACCTCGAGATTGGCCGACCGACGAAATGGTTTATAATGACTTTTCCAACCGCTCGGGAAGTTCCTTCACTGGTTCAGGTGTTTATATATCTATCTCGGCACGATCTCCGCCGATTCGCCGGAGATGGGGACGACAGGCCGTATCAGGCGGGTTGAGACCGGGCCGCCCGCTGTCGGTTGATCGTCCCGATCAGATCGGTGATCGCAACGGCGACGTCGCGGAACGGATCGTCCGTTCGAGACGACCGTCGGTCGGTCCGTGGCGACTCGAGCGGGACCGTCCCGAGATACGGACACGACAGATCGAAATCCGTGAGATCGTACGCAAGCGCGTGACTTCGGTCGGGCTCGCGGTCCTCGTAGGTACCGAGCGCGCCGACTACCTCCGTCTCGAGGGACAGCGTCCGGACGGCGGTTCGAACCGGCACCGATTCCGTCTCGACTGCTCCGAGGGCGACAGTTCCTCGCGTCGGGAGCCGATCCAGAACGGTACTGCGAACGGCTGGGGCCGAGGAAGGCAGCGCCACGAGCAGGTAATCGAGACCACCCCACTCGAGGCGGTCACGGACCTGCGGAAGCAGGAGGGAGACTACGGCGTCTCCCGACGGCATCGCTCCATCCCGGGGGAGGAGGGGGCCGAGTCGGACGGCGGAGACGTTTCGCCTCGTCACGGGGACGATCGGATCGCTCGAGAGATCCGGCGGATCGACGGCGTCGAGCCAGGTCTCCACGCCCGTCTCGAGGCGGAAGTCGAAGACGCCGACGCGTGCGCCGAGCGTCGCGAGTGCCGTCGCCAGCGCACCGGTGACGACACCTGTCCCGTCGTCAGCGGTCGTCCCGCCGACCGCGATCACGTTTCTGACGCCAGGGATGCCGTCACGCTCCGGGTTGGCGTGTATCCGCGGTACAAGTCCCATCCCGCGACAGAGTGCTCGGATCTCGTCGCACATCTCCCACTCGGACGGGGAGAAGGGCGCGTTGAACGCCACCGAGACGAACGCCTCGTCCCCGGCGACGGTCACGCCGGTGACGAGCCCCAGCGAGACGACGTCGTCGTCCAGTTCCGGATCCTCGACCGCACGGAGTCGCTCCCGCAGTTTGTCTCGTGTCATCGTATCAGCCGGGACCGGGATCCCGTACCTGAGACGTCTCGTTCTCGCGCGAAAGTCGTCGTCTCGATTCCCGTGGTATGAAAGCGACGGTGAACACGTTCAGCCGGTCCCCACGAATCAGGAACGGGGCTGCTGTTATACCGCACTCCGGTGCGTCGTATCGAGTATGACCGGCGAGTCAGCACAGTCGGACGTGACGCCACTTCGAGCGACGCTCGAGGTCACCCCCGACGAGAACTCCCAATGTCCCGTCGTGTCGACGACACCGAACGCGACGGCGATCAGACAGAGCGTCTCCGAAAGCGAAATCTGTCACAGCGAACTGACGGTCGACGGCGACGACGGCCGCGAGCGCCGATACGTCTCGGAACGGGTCCGCGAGGGATGTATCTGTGAACGGCTCTTCCAGTTCGACTGCGTTTTCGACGTCGAAAGCGTCCAGGACGGGTCGTTGCACATCTTCCTCGTCGTCGAAGACCGGACGCTACTGAGCCGGATCGTCGACTCGCTCGAGGAAATCGGAGCGAACGTGCGGTTACGTCGGCTCTCGCACCTGGCAGGCGACGAGGAGACGACGCTCGAGATCGATGCGGCAAGCGTCACCGAGAAACAGCGCGAAGCAGTCGAACTCGCCGTCGAACGCGGCTACTACGGACGGCCTCGCGAGGCGACGCTCGACGACCTGGCCGACGAACTCGAGATCTCGAACTCCGCCGTCTCCCAGCGACTCAATGCGGTCGAAAAGACGTTGATACAGTCGTTCAGCGAACGGTAACTGTCCCGGCGTCGATCGATCCGCCCGTTCCCAGCGAGTGGGTATTCCCCGCCAGAATTTATTGGCCCAATCCCAAGGTCGCGACATCATGCCGGTACGAGGTCCCGATCGCGATTCCGATACCTCCTCGGACGACTACCTCCGAGCCCAGTTCCGGATCGAACCACATGCTGGGGCAGGCTGTCCGGTACTGGATGCAGGCGAACATGGCAGTGACGTCAGTCAAGACCTTCGGCATGGAACGACTAGCTGTGATGGCGACTGTGAGTGTCGGTCGGAGGTCACCGACAGAACCGACGGGGAAGCCACGTACATCCGTACGGACGTCACCGACCGGTGTGTCTGCCCAGTCTTCCAGCAGCACGATTGTATCGCGTCGATCGAGGGCGTCGAAGACGGCTGCCTCTCCGTCTCGATCACGACGCCGACGCGGTCCGAACTCGAGGCGATCGTCGGCGACCTCCGCGAGACCGGTGCAACGATCCATCTCGAACGAATCGAGGGGGCCGGAGACGCCGCCAGTACCGACAGTCACGCCATCGAGATCGATACCGCCAACCTCACCGAAAAACAGCGCGAAGCCGTCGTCGCTGCGGTCGAATCGGGCTACTACGAGACGCCACGCAGGGCAGCTCTCGACGATCTGGCCGACCAACTCGAGGTGTCGAAATCCGCCGTCTCCCAGCGGCTCAACGCCGTCGAATCGAAACTCGTCACGTCGCTGGTGTACGGATAGCAACAGTCCGTCCGATTCGGTCGCACCGAATAGCCCCGCCGCCCGTCTGCTTATAAATCCGTGTAGTATAGAGCAGTATCCACTTCGCCGACACCGACGTTGATTACAGTATGAGCTCCGAGAAACGTTCTGACTGGAACGACAGGACCGTCTTCGATGACCGCCCGGGACAGGCCGGCAGCGAAGCGGCCTGTTACTGTGAGATCCAGTACGAATTCGACTACGGTATCGCCGACCACCGCCCCGAACACGAAAGCTGGCTGTTCGACTGGAGTCTCGCATGTCTCGCACTCGAGTCGATCAGGGACGTCGTGGTCGATCGGTTCGAAGACGGCCGAACGATGACCGTCTCGATCAGGATCGAGGTCCGCGACCAGTGTTCGTCGATGCTCGAGGACGAGGAGTTTACGGCGCTGCTCGATCGGCTGGAAGGGTGGGTCGGACACTACACGCTCCGATTCGAATAGGTCGACGGCGTCTATTTCCTGGTAGCGGCTGTCTCGGCTGGTCCCGTCGGCGACCGCGAACCGAACGGTCGAACACCGTCACGTCGATCTCTACCAGGTGGAGTCAGCGCGGCCGTCCGTTCGCTACCCGACACCATCCTATCTATTATTCATCATACCTGCAAAACCGATAATTTTGGTTAGATACGGCGACATCCGGTAGATCGAGTCGTCCATCGGCGACGTACCGATCTCCCGCGACCGAATCGCCACAACGGAATCGTTATGACACTGAGTTGGCAACGTCCGACAATGGATACGCGAACCGGGACAGGGAACGACGGGCGGTCGAACGGGGCGAGATACTGAGATGACGGTCGGCGTCGTCGGAGCCGGAATCAGCGGGCTCTCGCTCGTTCACGCGCTCGCCGACGAGGACGAGGACGTCGTCGCGTTCGAGGCACGCGACGAACCGGGCGGCGTCATGCGAAGCCGCCGCGTCGACGGCCGCGTCCTCGAGCTCGGGCCACAGCGACTGCGGCTCACGCCCGGCCTCGAGTCGATGATCGACGACCTCGGCCTTCGCGATCAGCTACGGACGGGCGACGACGACCAGCCGCTGTACGTCTATCACGACGGCTCGCTCGAGGTCGTCCCCCTGTCGCTCCGGGAGGCCATCACGACGGACCTGCTCAGTCCGCTGGGGAAACTCCGAATTCTGAAAGAGCCGCTCACTGACTCGGCACGACCCGGCGAGACCGTCGAGGAGTACCTCGTCCGGAAGTTCGGCCATCAGGCCGCCCATCGCTTCCTCGGCCCGCTGTACAGCGGGCTGTACGGGACCGCACCGGAGAACATGCTGATGGAGTACTCGCTGGGTCGCGCCCTCGAGAACGCGGGTATCGACGGCAGCGTTCTCCTGTGGGTCGCCCGGAAACTCCTCTCGGGACGGGAGACGCCACCGATCTGTACGTTCGACGACGGACTCGGTGAGCTGACGACCGGCCTTTACGAGGCACACGCCGAGACGATCGCCCTCGACACCCCCGTCGAACGGATCGATGACGCCGGCGACGGCTACGAACTCGTCACCGACGAGGGAACCGAACGCGTCGACGACGTGGTCCTGACGACGCCCGCGCCAACGAGCGCCGACCTGCTCGAGTCCGTCGACGCCGACCTCGCGGCGACGCTCCGGAAGTTCAACTACAACCCGATTGGGATGGTGTTCGTGGAGTCGGACCTCGAGCGCGACGGTATCGGCGCGCTCGTTCCGTCGGGCGCGGACATCGGGATCAGCGGGAGTACGTGGAACGCGAGTTTCCTCGATCGTGACCGCGTGTTCACGTGCTACGTCGATCCCGGGAGCGACCCCGAGATGACTGACAGATCCGACGAGGAACTGGGGGAAGTCGCAGCAGCCGAGTTCGAACGACTCACCGGTGCTGCGGCGTCGCCGATCCACGTCCACCGCTGGAATCCCGGAATGCCCGCCTACGACCGCTCGTGGACAGCGATGGACGACCTCGAGGCCCCTGATGGGCTCCACTTCTGTGCGAACTACGTCGGTCGCCCCGGCATTCCAGGACGGCTCCGGAACGCGAAACGACTCGCCGGCGAACTTTCCGACGACTAACGCCCTGCCGTCTCGTCTTCCGCCTCCGAAGTATCTATACCGGCCCCATCCTAACGGCCGATTATGGAGACCGCCATCGTTTTGCTCAACTTCGGAGAACCGGCCGAGCCGGATCGTGACGTCGTCCTCGAGTACCTTACGCGGATCTTCTACGACAACGCCTCGCTCGAGGACGCCGAATCCGAGGAAGGAGCGTGGGAACGTTCCCGCGAACTGGCGAAACGACGCCTCCCCGGCCTGATGGAGGAGTACGAGGAGATCGGTGGCTCGCCGCTGCAGGAGCAGGCGACCGCCCAGGCCGAGGCACTCACGGAGACGCTCGAGGAACGGGGGCACGACGTCTCCGTCTACCACGCGATGCAGTTCATGGAGCCGCTGATCCCCGACGTCGCCGAGGAACTGGCCGCCGAAGAGTACGAGTCGGTCCTCGCGGTCCCGATCTACCCGCTCTGTGGCCCCTCGACGACCGTCGCCGCCATCGACTCGCTCGAGGAAGCGATCGACGACCTCGAGTACGACCCAGAGTTTGCGTCGATCACCGGCTGGCACCGTGCGCCGGCGTACAACCGGATCCGTGCCGAGGCGATCCGCGGGTTCGTCGACGGGCAGGGACTTGACCTCGACGATCCCGACACCGCATTCGTCTTCTCGGCACACGGAACGCCGACGAAGTACCTCGAGGAGGGGAGTCGCTACGACGGGTACGTCGAGGAACACGCCGACGCGGTCGCCAACATCATCGATCTCGAGGAGTACGAGATCGGCTACCAGAACCACGAGAACCGCGGCATCGACTGGACCGAACCCGAAACCGAAGACGTCGTCGAGGGGCTGGGCGACGAAGCCGACCGCGTCGTCGTCGAACCGATGAGCTTCATGCACGAACAGTCCGAGACGCTCGTCGAACTCGACGTCGATCTCGCAGAAGACGCCGAAGCGGTGGGACTCGACCTGTATCGAGTTCCAGTTCCCCACGACGATCCGCGATTCCCCGGCCTGCTCGCCGACCTCGTCGAGCCGTTCCTCTCGGGTTTCGACCCCGCATACTACCAGCTTCGGCAGTGTCAATGTCGTGACGAGCCGGGCACGTACTGTATGAACGCCGGGCTGCCGCCGCAGTAGAATCGCTCTGTAACGCTACGATACGTTTTTCGCCGTCTCGAAGAACGCTTCCACGTTCTCGACCGGCGTGTTTCGGTCGACGCCGTGGCCGAGGTTGAGGATGTGGCCGGCGTCACCCGCCGCATCGATGACCTCTCGCGTTCGTTCACGGACCGTCTCGCGATCGCCGTACAGCAAGGCTGGATCGAGGTTCCCCTGGATCGCCACGTCCTCGTCGGCGAGTTCTTCTCGGGCGTCCGCGAGGTCGACCGTCCAGTCGAGTCCGATCACGTCAGCACCGCTGTCAGCTAGCAAGTCGAGGTTGCCGCTCATATTCCGCGCGAAGACGACAGTCGGGACGTCGACCGCCTCGAGGATTTTCTGGTGGTACGGTAGCAGGAACTCCCGGTAGTCCGCAGGCGAGAGCAGGCCGGCGTAGGTGTCGAACAGCTGGATCGCGTCGGCACCCGACTCGACCTGGAACTCGACGTACTCCACCAGTACGTCGGTGAAGGCCTCGAGCAACCGGTCGAACGCGTCGGGATGCTCCGCCCGGAGCCGGCGAACCTCCATGAACGAGCGAGAGGGTGTCCCCTCGCAGACGTACGCCGAGAGCGTGAACGGACCGCCAGCAAAGCCCAGGACGGCGGCCTTTGAGCCGAGTTCGTCGTCCAGGCGCTCGAGCAGGTCGCCGACGTACCACAGTTCGTCGCGGACGTCGCCTCGCTCGCGGTCGGTATCGGCCGGCTCTTCGACCGGATTCTCGACGACCGGGCCGACGCCGGACTCGAGGTGATACGCGAAGTCGAGCGGCTCGAGCACTGTCAGGATGTCAGAGTACATGACGACGGCATCTGGCTGAAACCGCTCCCAGGGCTGGAGGGTGATTTCGGCGGCAACCTCCGGGGTCGAGATGGCCTCGAGAAACGTGTAGTCCTCCCGAAGTTCACGGTACTCGGGGAGGTACCGGCCGGCCTGGCGCATCATCCAGACGGGTGGCCGTTCGGTTTGCTCCCCCTGGGCCGCCCGCAGGAACAGGTCCTTCATGTCTCGTCGTTGGCGAGGCGACAGCCTAATAGTTGTGAAACCGGGCTGATCGACTCTCGGAACGTGGAAAGAGAGAAGGTCGGTGAAACAACGGACGGCGATCGGAAGTCGGCCGTTCAGCAGCCGTCGTTTGGAGTTGGAAACTCAGTAGAACTCGCGGACGAGGTCCATCGCGTCCTCGGGTGCGCCGTCGGGAATCTCGGACATGTCTTCGGTGACGCCGTGCTGTTCGTGGTACGGCACCGAGTTCTCGTCTTTGTACATCACACCCTGGTACTCCTTGTCGCTGTCGAGGATGACCTTCTTGGCGGACTCGTAGTCCGTCGGATCGTGGCCCTCCTCGTCCAGGTCGACGAGGTTGTCGCGGAAGTAGTCGTAGGTGTCGACGTCGTTGAACGTGACACACGGGCTGAAGACGTTGACGAAGCCGAAGCCGTCGTGTTCGATGGCTTCCTGAACGATCTCCTGGTGGCGCAGGGCGTCCGACGCAAAGGACTGGGCGATGAAGCTTGCACCGGAGGCGAGTGCGAGCGCGAGCGGGTTGACCGGTGGCTGCTTCGGACCCTCGGGGGTCGTCGAGGTCTCGAAGTCAGACCGCGAGGTCGGCGAGGCCTGGCCCTTGGTCAGCCCGTAGATACGGTTGTCCATGACGACGTAGGTCATGTCGACGTTTCGGCGGACGGCGTGGACGAAGTGGCCGGCACCGATCGAGTAGCCGTCACCGTCACCGCCGGCGACCATCACTTCGATGTCGGGGCGGGCCATCTTGACGCCGGTGCCGACCGGGAGCGCACGGCCGTGAACCCCGTGAAGGGCGTAGCTGTGCATGTAGGTCCCGATCTTGCCGGAACAGCCGATCCCGGCGACCACGAACGTGTTGTCGGGGTCGTTGCCGGTCTCGGCCAGGGCTTTCATCATGCCGTTCATCGTCCCGAAGTCGCCGCATCCGGGACACCACGTCGGCTGCTTGTCGGATTTGAAGTCAGTGAATCGTACGTCGGAGCTCATTATGCTGGCACCTCCTCGGAGAGTTTCTGCGTGATCTGTTCGGCGAGTTCGTCCGCCTTGAAGCGGACGCCGGTGTACTTGTTAATGCGCTTGACGCGGGTAAGTGCGTCGTGTTCGAGCAGGTCGGCGAACTGGCCGGTCGCGTTCGCCTCGACCACGATCACTTCGTCTGCAGCCTCGATCTCGTCGCTGAGATCCGGCCGTGGGAAGATGTACGGAACGGAGATGACCCGAAGGTCGATCCCGTCCTCCTCGAGGTAGTCGAGCGCTTCGGTGAGTGCGCCCTCGTTGGAGCCCCACGAGATGACGAGGTTGTCGGCGTCCTCGTCGCCGAACTCGCGGTAGTCCCAGTCTTCTTCTTCCTCGGCGGTCGCGACCTTCCGGTAGCGTTTGTCGACCTGCTGGACGCGCTCGTCCTGGTCTTCGGTTCGGCGACCGAGTTCGTCGTGCTCGAGGCCGGTGCTCATGTGGGCACCGTCGGTCGTTCCGGGGATAGCACGCGGGCTGACGCCGTCGTCGGTGACTGCGTGGGCGCGGAACCGACCCTGGGCGTCGAGCCACTCGTCGACTTCGTCCTCGTCGACGAGTTTGCCGCGGTCGATCTCGACTTCGTCCATGTCGAAGGTCTCCGGCGGGAACGTCTGTTCGGTGACCGACATCGCCAGGTCGGAGACGAGGAAGACGGGCGTCTGGTACTTCTCGGCGAGGTTGAACGCCTCGATGGTCTTCCAGAAACACTCGTCGATCGAGGTGGGCGTGACGACGAAGCGTGGAATTTCACCGTGGCCGCCGTACAGCGCCATGTTGAGGTCGCCCTGTTCCTGCTTGGTCGGCATCCCGGTCGACGGGCCGGATCGCTGGACGTCCGTGATGACGAGCGGCGTCTCGCTCTGTGCGACGAGGCCGAACGTCTCGGTCATCAGGTCGATCCCGGCACCCGAGGTCGCGGTCATCGACCGCGCGCCGGCGCGGGCAGCACCCAGCGCCATGTTGATCGCGGAGAGTTCGTCCTCGGCCTGGACGACGTGACCGCCGTAGTCTTCGATCCGGCCGGTCAGGTACTCCATGATCGACGTCGCGGGCGTGATCGGGTAGCCGGCGTAGAACCGACAGCCGGCGGCGAGTGCACCCATGCCGATCGCTTCGTTCCCGTTCAGGAGGACGTAGTCCTCGTCGGTCGTCTCGAGGTCGTAACCGAGGTCGACGTCGTAGTTTTCGCGGACGTACTCCTGGCCCTTGCGGGCGGCTTCCTTGTTGTTCTCGACGATCTTCGAGCCCTTGCCGCCGAAGCGCTTCTCGAGAGACTCGTCGAGATATTCGACGTCGAAGCCAGTGATCTCACACGCGGCACCGAGCGCGACGGTGTTGCGCATGATTGCGCCGCCGGCTTCCTCCGCGATGGACTTCAGCGGGACGTCGACGCCAGTTACCTCCTCGGGAATGTCGGCGTCCCAGGAGCGTTCGCCGTCGTAGATGACGGCGCTTCCTTCGTGGAGTTCGCCGACGTTTTCGTCGATCGTTCGCTGAGTGAGCGCGACGAGGATGTCGAGTCGGTCCACGACGCTTTGGACCTGATCGACCGACGTTCGAATCTTGTACGCCGTGTAGCCGCCACGGATACGAGATGCGAAATCTTTCGAGGTGAACACGTGCCGTCCGGCGCGCGAAAGCGCCTGGGCGAAAATCTTGCCAGTGGAGTCGATACCGTCCCCGGCCTCGCCTCCGACCGCCCAGTTGAGATCCTCTGCCATGTTGTCGCGAAAATTGCCCCCTGCCGATAAAAAGGCTTCTGAAACCCAGGCCGAATTCCTCCCGAAAATGCGGTTTACACACGTTATAGTAACGATCCAGCGGAAAATAACGAAAACGACAACGATACCGAACTGAGAACGGAACGACTTTTCAATTCGACCCCGAACCGGTTCAATATGGAGATAGAGGGGACGCCAGTCACCGTCGAATCGGTACGCGACGTCGGGCCGGATACGATCGCACTCGAACTCGAGACGCCCGAAGAGTTCGACGCGTTGCCCGGCCAGTTCGTCCTGTTGCGGGCCGCACCCGGAGACGAAGTCTACGAACGTCACTACACGCTCTCGTCGCCGTCGGTCGAGGACACGTTCGAACTCACGGTCGGCATCGATCCCGAAGGGGAGTTGTCGCCCTGGCTCGCCGACCTCGAGGGCGGCGAAACCGTCCACGTCGACGGGCCGTTCGGGACGATCACCTACGAGCGCGATCAGGACGTCGTCGCCGTCGCAGGCGGGCCAGGCGTCGGTCCCGCAGTCTCGATCGCAGAGGCCGCCCACGACGCCGGCCACGAGGCAGTCGTCGTCTATCAGGACGACGAACCCGCCCACCGCGACCGGCTCGAGGCGCTCGAGGACGAGGGTGCGACGGTCGTCTTCGTCGACGACGACGCGGACGAAGAGCTAGCAGATGCCATCGAGACGCACCTCGAAAAGGGACAGTACTACGCCTTTGGCTTCGACGGATTCGTCAGGTTCGTCGCGGACGCTATCGAGGACGCGGGCGGCGATCCGGACGAGGCGCTGATCGAGAACTTCGGTTGACATCCTCCTGCGCCTGAAGACGCAGGAATCCCGAGCGGTGGGAGTTTCAGGTTTGCAACCAGGGATGCCGCCACTTCACGGGAATCCGTTTAACCCAGACGTCGTGGTCGGTGGCTGACTGGCGTTGCCAAACCGCCGTTACTCCTATCCTCCACGTCGTTGCCCCCCATCTGTTGTTTTTGCCAGCAGGGAGACGCTGACACTTCGATGGACTCGGAGGTATCGTTGTGCTTGCTCGACCGACAGGCACGATGACGAACCCTTCTGGATTCGCGTTCACCGCGTCGGTGTTTCGGATATTGTCTCATTGGGTGGCGGATAGACCGCCTCCGAAGGTCGTTCGGAATCCGCTTCGTTCCGACCTGACCTTGCTTCTGTGTAGTGGTTCTGTATATTTGAAGGTTCAGGTTGGAAACTCAGCTATGCTTCTGTCAGTGGAAACGTAATCGAGTGACGACGCGTATCCACGCCGTGAACGACGTTGTATTGCGCCTGTTCAGCGTATAATGTTCGCAGTCGCAGTTACCCGTCGAAGACGACGGCCGTCCCACCGCAGTTCGGACACGCCTCCTGTTCGTCGGGGAATCCGGCGTCGCACTCGAGACAACGGTACTCGAGGTCGGCGTCGGAATCCGTTTCGCTTTCGCTTTCCCCGTCGGTCTCGGCCGCTGGGTCGTCTTCGTCTTCGACCATCTCATCGCGCGCGGTCTCGGCTTCTTGCTTGACTCGTTCGACTTTCTCCCCGAGGCGTTCGAACAGGCTCATACGTGCCTCTGGGCGAGTACCGTGAAAAGGTTTGGTCCCGAGTTCACCACTCGAGTCGTCGATTTCGTGTGTCCCGACCGGCGCGAGTCGTGTGGGCTCGACCCACGGAACCCTTATCCGTGCACCTCCCTTCCCTTTAGAAGCAATGGCAGAAGGTAACGTTGATTTCTTCAACGACACAGGCGGTTACGGTTTCATCTCGACGGACGACGCGGACGACGACGTATTCTTCCACATGGAGGACGTTGGCGGACCGGACCTCGAAGAGGGGCAGGACGTCGAATTCAGCATCGAACAGGCCCCCAAGGGCCCCCGGGCGACCAACGTCACCCGACTCTAGAGCAGTCTAGATAGCAACAACGCGTATTTTGAGACGATAGCGATCGACCAGCGGTAGTTCTGACTGCAGTACGGTTAGTGTTCGACGAGCTCCAGCAGGATCCCGCCCGTATCCCGCGGATGCAGGAACGCCACCGAGTGACCCCACGCGCCCGGACGAGGTTCCTCGTCGACCAGCGTCACGTCGTGGTCGCGGACCGTCTCGAGTGCGCCCTCTATGTCGTCGGTCGCGAGCGCGAGATGGTGGATGCCCGGCCCGTTCTCCTCGAGGTAGTGTGCGATCGTCCCGCCCTCGATGGGTTCGAGCAACTCGAAGTAGCTCTCGCCACACTCCAGGAAGACGACGCGCATCCCGTCGAAGACCTCTTCGTGGACGCGCTCGAGGCCGAAGAGATCGGTGTATAGCTCCGCGAGTTCGTCCGCGTCGGTGGTCGCGATGCCGGCGTGGTCGAAGTGCATTGGGTGGTAGTCGACGGAACGGCGCTGCTAGTATTATGATTTTTCATTGCGTATCGCGGCAGGTCGTCACCGCAGACCGAGTCGAGCCGCCAGTTGCTGCCAGCGGCCGTCGCCCAGATCGCCGACCACCCCCATCTCCTCGTCGGTGAGTTCGAAGTCGAACACCGCGGCGTTCGACTCGATGTGGTCCGGACTCGCTGCCTTGGGAATCGCCGCCACCGACGGCTGCTGGACGAGCCACCGCAGCGCCACCTGCGCGGCAGACTTGCCGTACTTCTCCCCGATCTCGAGGAGGCGATCGTCGCCCGGAACCGCACCTTCGGCCAGCGGGCTGTAGGCTGTCAGGCAGACGCCCTCGTTCGCACAGTACTCGAGCAGATCGTCCTGATGGTGGTAGGGGTGGTACTTCACCTGGTTCGTCACGATCGGCGTCTCCGAAATCTCGCGGGCGCGCTCGAGGCCGCCGACCTCGAAGTTACTGACGCCGATGTGATCCACGACGCCCTCTGACTGGAGGTCGTTCATCGCGCCCAGCGTCTCCTCGAGCGGTGCGCGGTCACTGGGTGCGTGCAACAGCAACAGGTCGACAGTCGTCAGCCCGAGTCGATCGAGGCTGGCCCGCGTCGAGGAGAGCACGTCTTCGCGGGCCGCGTTGTCGGGGTGGACTTTGGTGACGACGAAGATTTCGTCGCGAGCGACGTCGCTGTCGGCGATCGCCCGACCGACAGCTGTCTCGTTGTCGTACATCTGTGCGGTGTCGACGTGGCGGTAGCCGACCTCGAGAGCGGTCTCGACGGCCTGCTTGCAGTCGTCGCCAGTTATGCGTGCCGTCCCGAAGCCGAGTTTCGGGATTTCGGCACCACCGGCGGATACTGCTGCACTCGCGCGGTCAGTCATACCTCGAGAAACAGTCGCCCGCATATTTAATCCACGCCTGGAAAGACGAAACGGAAGAACAGCGTTCGCTTAGACCGCACTACCTGGCTGATACTCGCCGAACTCCTCGCGGAGCACGTTACAGATTTCTCCGACTGTCGCGTACGCTTTCACCGCGTCGATAATGTAGGGCATGAGGTTCTCGTCACCCCGCGCCGCGTCGCGAAGCGCCTCGAGCGTCGCGTCGACGGCCTCGGTGTCGCGCTCGTCCCGGACGGACTCGAGGTGGTCGACCTGGCGCTGTTCGTCCTCTTTGGTGACCTCCTGGACGTCCATTTCGGGTTCTTCGTCCTCGATCTCGAACTCGTTGACGCCGACGATAACGCGTTCTTTCTCCTCGATCTCTCGCTGGCGGTCGAAGGCGGTGTCCTGGATCTGACGCTGGACCCACTGCTGTTCGACGGCCTCGAGCATGCCGCCGCGGTCGTCGACTTCCGCTAAGAGTTCGTAGGCGTCTTCTTCGACCTCGTCGGTCAGCGATTCGACGTAGTAGCTGCCGGCAAGCGGGTCGATGGTGTCGGCGGCGCCGGATTCGTGGGCGAGGATCTGCTGGGTCCGCAGCGCCGTTCGCACGGACTCTTCGGTGGGCAACGCGAGCGCCTCGTCTTTCCCGTTCGTGTGGAGGCTCTGGGTTCCCCCGAGGACGGCCGCGAGCGCCTGATACGCCACCCGGACGACGTTGTTCTCGATCTGCTGGGCGGTCAGCATCGAGCCGGCGGTCTGGGTGTGGAACTTGAGCTGTTTCGACTTGGGATCGTCGGCGTCGAACCGTTCTTCCATGATGTCGTGCCACATCCGCCGGGCGGCGCGGAACTTGGCGACTTCCTCGAAGATGTTGTTGTGGCCGTTGAAGAAGAACGATAGCTGCGGGGCGAACTCGTCGACGTCGAGTCCGGCGTCGATGGCTGCCTCGACGTACTCGATTCCGTTGCCGAGCGTGAACGCGAGTTCCTGGGCGGCCGTCGAACCGGCCTCGCGGATGTGATAGCCCGAAATCGAGATGGTGTTGAACTTCGGCGTCTCCTCGGCACAGAACTCGAAGATGTCCGTGATGATCCGCATCGACGGTTCGGGCGGGTAGATGTAGGTGTTGCGCGCGATGTACTCCTTGAGGAGGTCGTTCTGGATCGTCCCTCGAAGTTCGGCGCGGTCGACACCTTGCTGGTCGCCGACCGCGATGTACATCGCAAGCAGGACCGAAGCCGGCGCGTTGATCGTCATCGAGGTCGAGACCTCGTCCAGCGGGATGCCGTCGAAGACGGTCTCCATGTCGGAAAGCGAGTCGATAGCGACGCCGGCCTTCCCGACCTCGCCCGCTGCCATCTCTGCGTCGGAGTCGTAGCCCATCTGGGTCGGCAGGTCGAACGCCATCGAGAGCCCGGTCTGGCCCTGATCAAGCAGGTAATGGTAGCGTTCGTTGGTGTCCTCGGGCGTCGAGAACCCGGCGTACTGGCGCATCGTCCACAGCCGACCGCGATAGCCGGTCGAGTAGACCCCGCGCGTGTACGGTGGTTCGCCCGGATTCCCCAGGTCCTCCCGATAGTCGAGGTCCTCGACGTCGTCGGGCGTATAGAGCCGATCGACCTCCTGACCGCCCGTGTCGGTGGTGAAGGTCTCCTTGCGCTCACCGAAGCGCTCGAGGACCGGCTCGACTTCCTCCTCGTGCCACTCTTCCTTGCTGGCACGGATCTCCTCGAGTTCGTCGGAATCGAACATTATAGTTACTGTTGGCGGGGGACGGCTTCAAGGTTCATGAACGCGCTATAATTGAGAGTCCGTAACACAGGAATGGGGACAGTCGTGACAGGCGGGGCGTTATCGCCCGGTGTCGTACTTGTAGGTCGCCGACTCGGGGTCGATTCCGAAGTCCTCGGCCGACTCGTCGGTCGACTCCTCCTCGTGTTCGGCCGGTGCCCGCTTGAACGCCTCGCGGAGTCGCTCGGGCATCTGGAACTCGGCGACGTCTAACGCGTACGGCACTGCGTCCGGGTCGACGCCGTCTCGTTTGTCGGACAGCCGTTCCTGAAGCGGTGCCGGAAGCGCGGACTCCTCGATGCGCTGGAAGCCGAACAGGGCGAGATACGCCCCCTCGCCGGTCAGCGCGTAGACCGTCTCGAACCCCTCGTCGCTCGCGTACTCGACGAGTCGTTCGACGACGTGCGCGCCGACGCCCTGGCCGCGCCACCCCTCGAGGACGCCGATACTCGTGAGTTCACAGACTTCGTCCCGGCCGTCGCCCTCGACTTTGTGGACCCGGATGCGGCCGAATCCGGCCTTCTCGCCGGAGTGTTCGTCGATCGCGAGGACGTAATCCCGGGAGCGGAACGCCGTCTCGTCGAGCCCCATCGACTCGATGTGATCGAGCAGCCAGACTTCCTCCCTGTTTTTCGCGTCCCGCACGTACATGGTTCGACGTACGGACTGTGCGGCAAAAAGCATTTGTGGGTTCCCGTAACGTATCGTCCGAATCCGGTTTTCGTCGTTCGCCGGAGGTCGAAAATTTATGTAGGTTCGATGAGAGCTGATCGTATGATCGATTCAGTCGACGACCCGCTCGAGGAGCTCGCGAACCTCCCGACTCTCGCTCACCCGGTCGTCTCCCCGGACGGCGACGAGGTCGCTTGCTACTACGATATCACGGGACGCAACGAACTCCACGTGCTGGACGCCGAAACGGGCGACCTCGAGCAGTGGTCCGACGGCGAGGTCCCCCGCAACGCCCGCTGGTACCTCCACTGGAGCGCAGACGGCGACCGCGTCTACTTCCACCGCGACGAGGGCGGCGACGAACAGAACGACGTCTACGCATTCACTCGAGACGGCGAAGTCAAATCCGTCGTCGAGATGGAGGGGCAGGTCGCGGTCCACGACGTCGGCGACGACGCCCTGCTCGTGGGGTCGAACCGGGACGGCCAAATGAACGTCTACCGGCACGACCTCTCGAGCGGCGAGACGACGAAGGTCACCGACTACGAACGCGCGGTCTGGACCTCCACCCTCTCGCCGTCGGGCGACCGGATCGCGTACGCGACCAACGAGACCGACGACTTCGACAACCGGGACGTGTACGTCGCGAACGCGGACGGTTCGGAGCCGCGAAATCTCGAGATCGGCGAGGTCGGCGGCGAAGCGAGTCCGATCGACTGGGGACCAGCCGGCGACCAGTTGCTCGTGGGCGACAACACGCCGGATCTCGGGCGCGTAGGGGTCTACGACGTGGCGGACGACGCAGTCACCTGGCTCGGCGACGGCGAGTACGAGGAGACGCCCGTCACCTTCCTCCCGGACGGCGAGCGCGTCCTCGCGCTTCGGGTCCGGGACGCCGTCTCCGTCCCGGTCCTGTACGACGTAGAGACCGGCGAGAGCCGCGAACTCGAGGTTCCCGAAGGCGTGACGACGTTCGGTCGGATCGGGCCGAACGAGATCTGCCTCGACGAGGATCGATTCGTGTTCCAGCACACGTCACCGACGAAACGGCCCGAATTGCTGGTCTACGACGTAGAGAACGACGAGTACGAGACGCTGCTCGAGGCCGAGTACGGCCCCTTCGACCGCGAGGACTTCGCGGACGCCGAGTACTTCACCGTCGAGTCCGACGGCGTCCCCGAGACGCCCGCCGAGGCCGTCGATCACGATCCGTACGACGAACTCGAAATCGGCTGTCTGCTGTACGACTCCGGTGAGCGTCCGTCGCCGCTCGTCGTCGTCCCCCACGGCGGCCCGCGGGCGCGCGACGACAAGTCGTTCAACCTCTACACGCAAGTGCTGGCCTCCCAGGGGTTCTCGGTGCTGAAGGTCAACTACCGCGGCTCGACCGGTCGCGGCCGCGAGTTCGTCGAACGACTGATCGAGGACTGGGGCGGTGCCGAACAGGGTGACGTCGCCACAACGGTCGAACACGTCCTCGAGACGCGCGACTGGATCGACGAGGACCGCGTGGTCGTCTTCGGGGGTTCCTACGGCGGCTACTCCGCGTACTGGCAAGTCGTCCAGTACCCCAAACTCTACGACGCCGGCATCGCCTGGATCGGGCTGACAGATCTCGAGGAACAGTACGAGACGACGATGCCCCACTACCGCGTCGAACTGATGGAGAAGTACCTCGGGACGCCCGAGGAGAACCCCGACCTCTACGAGGAGCGGTCGCCGATCACCCACGCCGAGAACCTCTCGGCACCGCTGCTGATGGTCCACGGCGTCAACGACAGTCGCGTCCCCGTCTCCCAGGCACGGCTGTTCCGCGACCGACTCGAGGAACTCGGCTACGAGGGCGGCGAAGGCGGCGACTTCGAGTACGAGGAGCTCGGTGAGGAAGGCCACGCTTCCACCGACCAGGACCAGAAGCTCCGAACCTTCCGGCTGCTATCGGATTTCCTCGAGCGGCGGGTCGACGGGAGCGCGTAACGTTATCCGGCCGACAGCGCTTCTTCGAGCCGATCCTCGATTTCGTCGAGTTCCGTTCGCAACTCCTCACTCTCGGCGTCCGCGAGTTCGTCGATCCGGTCGGCGATCCCCTGCAGTCGCGAGTACTTCTCGTCCTCGTCGACGCCGGTTTTCTGGACGTAGACGCTCTCGTCGACGTCGTACACCTCGTCCTCGGAGAGATCTGTCACCGAGAGCACGACGTCCAGTTTCTCGGGGTCGACGCCGAGGACCCACGCTCGCGGGATGCCGTGCTCGTCGAGCGACTCGAGGACGGTCTCGTCGTCCTTCGGGCTGCGACGCTCGCGAACCGTCCGCCGGACCGTCCCGTAGCGGCCGTGTAGCTGCTGGTCCGGCCCCAGTCGCTCGAGCAGCGGCTCGCGCGCCGAGCGTCGGAGTCGGTCCGCACCGCGCTGTACGTCCGACGAGAGGACGTACAGGTCCGTCAGCGGATCCGTCTCGAGCGACGACGGCTCGTCCGCGTCGATGCGCTCGAGCAGGGTCGCGAGCAACAGCGCGTCGTCGTGGACGCGTTCGGGCTGGGTTCGCGCCTCGGTCGGCGACACGAGGAAGGGGCTCTCGCCGGCGACTGCGTCCGGATCGCGACCGATTTCGTCGCCCTCGACGGTGAACGTGCCGGCGAGGGTGAGCAACGCGGCGTAGGGTTCGACGCCCGGCTGCAGGTCGTCGACGGCGACCCATCCGTTCTCGAGCTGGTCGACGATCACCGCGAACTGCTCGCGCCAGAGCGGTCGCTCCTCGTCGCTGTCGCGAAAGCGAACGACGATCCGGTCGGTCTCGATTCGGACGACCTCGAAGCGGCGTCCGGAGACCGGCGTCTCGAGGACCGATCCGGACTCGAGGGAGGCGCCCTCCGTTCGAATATCCGCCCAGATTTCGTCCATACGACGCCGTTCATCGTACGGAAGCAAAAGTCGCGGGCAGGAAATACGAGCGTCGGGACGGGTCGGAAGTACAACATTAAGGTCGCTTCGCGTACATCGTGAGAGCATGCTCCACGCGACCGGACCGCTGCTCACCGTCGACGTCGGTGAGCGGACAGCGACCGAGACCGAGATCGACGAGACGCTCGAGAACTACGTCGGGGGGCGAGCCCTCGCGACGGCGCTCGCTCACGATCGTATCCCGTTCGATGCCGACCCGTTCGGGCCGGAAAACCGGGCGTACCTCTCGACAGGGCCGCTCCAGCAGTCGGGGATGTCCTTCACCGGTCGGATGAACATGACCGGGCTCTCGCCGCTGACCGACGGCCTGGTCTCGACCAACGCCGGCGGCTACCTCTCGCGGAACTTCGTTGACAGCGGGATCAGCGTCCTCGAGGTCGTCGGCGAGAGCGACGAGTTGCTCGCCGTCCACGTCACCGACTCGGGCGTCGAGTTCGAGGCGGTGCCCGAACTCGAGGAGGCGACGGTTCCGGAAGTCTCCAATTACATGGCCGAACACCACGATCTTGGTCCCGAGAACTGCATCGCGATCGGTCCCGCCGGCGAGAACCTCGTTCGCTTCGCGTCCGTGATGACATTCGACTCGCGGGCGTTCGGCCGCGGCGGGCTTGGAGCCGTCCTGGGGGCGAAAAACGTCAAGTGCGTCACCTTCGAGGGCGACGCCGCGCCCGAACTCGAGGTCGAGATTCCGGACCCGCCCGAATCCGAGGTTCACAGGGAGGCAGCCACTTCGGACGACCGGATGCGCCGCCAGGGGACCACCGGCGGCACGGAGTTCATCAACGACAACTTCTCGCTGCCGACGCGGTACTTCCGCGACTACGAGTTCGAGCACGTCGAGCAGATTGGCGGCGACGCCGTCGAGGAGAAAAAGTACAAGAAGGGAGCCTGCTCGGCCTGCGCCTACGCGTGCAAACTGCCGACCCGCGACGAGGAGACCGGCCTCGAGACCGAGGGCCCCGAGTTCGAGACCGTCTACTCCTTCGGCTCGATGCAGGGGATGGACGACATCGTGGACGTGATGAAGGGTAACGAACTCTGTGACAACCTCGGGATGGACACAATCTCCGCGGGCGTCACCGTCGCGGCCTACCTCGCGAGCGAAGAGGAGTTCGGCAACGCCGACCTCGCCCACGAGATCACCGAAAAGATCGCCTACCGCGAGGGGATCGGCGACCTCCTCGCGGAGGGCGTCGACCGCTGTCACGACGACCTCGGCGTCGACAACCTGACCGTCAAGGGGATGGAGTTCGCCGCCCACGACGGGCGCGTCCTCCACGGGCAGGGCCTCTCCTACGCCGTCGCGAACCGCGGTGCCGACCACATGTACGGCGGCATGCTCTCCCTCGAGTACAGCGGCGAACTCGACCCCGAAGGGACGCTGGGCAAGGCAGAGACGCTCGTCGAGGAGGAGAACTTCAACGCCTTCCGCGACACCGGCGTCGTCTGTGCGTTCGGCAGCGACTACGTTACCGAGGAGCGCCTCGAAACGCTGTTCGACGCCGACTACGACGACCTGCTCGAGGTCGGCGCGAAGACGGTCGAACTCGAACGGCACTTCAACAACCAGCGCGGGTTCGACGTAGAAGCAGATCGGCTTCCGTACGAGATTCCCGACCTCGAGGAAGCCATCACGGAGTACTACGACGCCCGCGGCTGGAACGCGGATGGTACCGTGCCGGAGTCGCCGACGCTCGAGACGGTTCCGGCTGACGACTGATCGGACGGTCTGCTGTACCGATTTATCGGTGCGACCGCAAGACGTGTCGCGGTCTCTGGAAACGACTTCCAGTGGTTCAACCCCGTCGAAATTCTTGGCAGTTGATGAGTTTTAGTAGTTGTGCTGAATATAGGGGGCGAATGTCACGCGAAGTCTAACTCCATTTATGAATCTGGACATCGCTCAGTCCAGAGTAGTAATCCACAAACAGATGGGCGTCAAGTTGGTACCCAAAGGTATTATACGTAGTTCCACAAACATTTTCTATGAAACGGCGATACATTCTTGAACTACTATCTCTTGCTGCCGTTCCCGCAGTTTCCGGGTGTATAACTGAACACCAACTAGCGGATGAGAACGGGAACTCCGAGACAGAGAGCCGATCAACCGATGAAACGCGGTACAGTATAGATTTGTCTCCCGTTTCGGACTCCGAGATAGAAGGAGAAGAGATCGAGAAATCGGACATCTGTGAATTTGAGGAGTTGCCGGAGCCGACACAGCCTGAAATCAAGCAAGTGATAGAGAGTGGGAACTACCACCAAAAAATTTCTGGTGGTGCTGCGATGGGGTTACATTCTCAGGAGTGTGGCTATATCCGCTACGGAGATGAACTCTACAGCTTTGGTATCATGGTCTCAAGCGGCTAAAGTACTCGAGACACAGCCAATTTATATGACGTCCTGCCTTTGATGCATAGAATTTTCCTGAAAGGAATCGCTTAATAAATAAGCTATCTCTCGGGTAGCCCATGAGAAATCGGGTGAGTAAAGCCGACCGTCGTGCTGATCTTATCCTCTAGATGTTCCAGGGTATTTTTGCCAGTAGGCGTACAGATTCAACGTCACGCAGTACATCGTACGCCTATACTGCGATGTGAGGCGCGGTATAGGGGAAATCAGTTATCGATGCGTATGTATGGGTGAACCTGAAAGACTAATCCGCCGAATTAGAGCGTGTCAAACGAGTTTATCACGTCACTTGTCGAGTACGTATCGACCAGATCTTGTTTATCGAAGTCGGAATCGTCGCTCCAGATGGCCCCGTTGCTGGCGATCGCACACGCGAGGTACAACACGTCGTCGGGGTCGGTATCTCCGATTGCCTCGTCTGCCCTCTCGATAGCTGGATAGAAGTCGCTGGCAGGAACGACCTCAATGTACTGAAACAGGAGATCGATGAACTGTCCCACACGATCCGGTTCCATTCCCGATTTCTCCACGATCAGGTCTTCGTAGTTCTCGACTTCGTCGTGGACAAACGCGGGCGTCAAAAGATCCGGTTCGAGTGTCACGATGAGTTCCCGCGTCTTCGAATCAGCGATGAGTGCAGAGATGACGACGTTGGCGTCGATGACCAGCTTCATTCGTCGAGTCTACTCCGATTCCTCTTCGATGCGCTTGCGCCCACGTTCGTTAATTCTATCGGCGATTTCCTGAACGTCGTGCTCGGTGAGTTCGCTCTCGCTGGTGAGTTCATCCATCATTTCGAGCGTCTCGATCTTCTCCTGGATGGCCTGTCGCGTGACCACGCTCCAGTTGATCTCAGGGTGCTTTTCCATTCGCTCTTTGAGGTCGTCGTCCACGTTGACCGTGATACTGGGCATACAGGAATCTGTGGACACACAGAATACTGTGTCTTTCGGTGCATTCCACGTTGAACGTTATCGAATTCGTACTCCGTATTCAGCAACCAGAATTCGTTATTTGATTAGAGTTTCAACAGATCCAGCGGTCCGTATCAGGAACGTCGGGTTTTCACCGCCAGGTAGCCACCCAGGAGTAGCCCGACCGTCGGGAAGACGGTGAGCACGAGAAAGAGCAGACCCGTCCCGCCGTAGGTGAGGACGATGCCGGCGATCGACGCGCCCGCCGCACCGATGCCGAACGCGCCGAGGTAGGTGTAGCCGAACGACAGTCCGTGAGCGTCCGCGGGAGCGTACGTCCCGATCAGCGCCTGGTGGATCGGCACCTCGAGGTAGACGAAAAAGCCGAGCGCGGCACAGGCCAGCAGCGTCGCGGCGAGTCCCAGTTGCGTGGCGACGGGGAACGAGAGCGTAACAACGATCAGCGCGACGAACGCGCCGACGATCGCCAGTTCGGGCGAACGATAGTCGCTGATCTTCCCGCCGGCGTACTGGCCGACGGCCCCGATCAGCAACAGGCCGGCGTAGGCGTACTGGCTCGGTTCGAACTCCTCGCCCGCAATTTCGGCTGGCTCGAAGACCGGCAGGTCAGCCAGCACGTCCGGGAGGAACGTGAAGACGCCTCTGTAGTACGTTCCCGCGATCAACGCGATGGCGAACGCGATCACGAAGCTTCCGACGAACAGCAGTTTCGTCTGCTCGAGGAGGTCTCCGAGCCCGTCGATCCGCCCGTTGGCGTCGGGTGACGACCCTCCGTCGGGGGCTCCGCGCGCACCGTCGTCTGCTTCGACCCCTGCAGTTTCGTCGAACGTGAGTCCGTACGCCGCGAGGACGCCGATCACGGCGGGGAGAACGAAGAGGACGGCGACGACCCGCCACTCGAGAACGGTGAGTGCGATCGCTGCGGCCAGCGGCCCGAGCGCCGTCCCGACGTTTCCCGCCGCGCCGTGGTAGGCGAGGACGGTTCCCTGGCGCTGCGAGCCGCGGGTAATGAGCGAGAGTCCGGCGGGATGGTAAAGGCTCGCGGCCGCACCCCAGACGACGAGTGCGACACCCAGGACGGCGACGTTCGGGGCGAGACTTACGAGCGCGAACCCGCCGCCCATGCCGGCCATCGAGAGGACGACGAGTCGCTTCGAGCCGTATCGATCCGCGAGAATGCCACTCGGGAGCGCGCCGACGCCGACGAGTCCGTAGCCGACGGCGACGACGGTCCCGAGCAGGGCCGGGGAGACGTCGAAGGCGTCCAGCCAGATCACGACGAACAGCGGGATCGTGAGTTCGTAGACGTGGAACGTCGCGTGCCCGATCATCGTAAAGCGAGCGATGGCGCGATCGTTCCCGTTCATAGGTCGACTATCGAGGAGGTGGAGTTAGTCGTTCTGGCTCGTCGTACTCGAGGTCAGCCGCCGTACACCGACGGAATCATCCGTACCACGGACTCCTCGTCCAGTTCCGTCTCGAGGCCGTCGAGGTGGACGACGTTCCGCTCGTCGACTGTGACGACCGTATCGCCCGCCAGTCCCGTCTCGTCGGCGTCGAGGAGTTCACCCTCGAGGTCGGGATACGACGCCTCGAGGTCCGTAAGGAGGTCGCCGATCGTGACCGGCTCGACGTCGACCTCGTGGTGGACGGTCTTCTCACCGACGGCGTTCCGGAACGGACCGAAGAAGACGCACTCGAGTTGCACGACGTGACGTTCGTCGGGATCGACCTTGTAGCCGACGGTTCGACGGCGAGTAGTTCGGGGTCTCGCGACTCTGTGGACTACGTCGAGCTCGTACGCAAAACGGTGGCGGTGTTCGCCCGAGTGAAGAGGTATCGGCGCGGCCTCGAGCACGCTACGGCGTCAGCCGGTCCCATAGCGACTTCATATCGCTGGCTGTCGCCATCGCGTCGAGTTCGCGGTAAGCAGACTTCTCCTCGTCGTAGTTCGACTCGAGGGGCTTGCTGATCTCGTCGTCGTAGCCGATCTGGGTCGCCATCATCGAGAGCCCTTCGTAAGCAGTCATCTCGATCCGCTCGGTCATCATTCCGGCGTTCATGTAGGCCATGTCCAGCAGGTCGTCGTCGTCGATCGCGTCCTCGAGCGCGTGGCGTTCCTCCTCGAGCGCGTCGAGAATCGGCGTCTTCCGGCGTTCCGCTGGCCGATCGAGTTCGGCGAAGACCTCCTCGAGTCGCTGGACCTGCGTTCGTGTCTCGTCGCGGTGGTCGGCAAATCCCTCGCTCATCTGGTCGTTGGTCGCGTTGATCGCCATCTCGTCTAACGTCTCGACGAGTTCCTGCTCGACGTAGTACTGCTGGGCGAGTTTGTGGTGGAACAGTTCCTCGAGGTCGTCGATGTGGTCGACAGTCGTCTCCATACGTGGGTCGCCGACGATGAGAAGCATAGTCGTGGGCCCCGAACACGCAGGGTTCGAAGCGACGAATCCGGGCCGAGAAAGCGGAGATCCGTCAGAACGAGACGCTCTCGAGTTCGATTCGGTTCGGTTCGGGAACCGACGCGCTCGAGACGGCGACCTCGCCGCGTTCGTCGTCTCCGTCGTCCCCGAGGACGATCACACCGTCAGCGAGCAGCGGCGCGATGATCCCCGCGACTACGGTCCGCGGATCGGACAAGGGTGCACGGACGACCACGCGGTCGCCGGTCTCGAGACCGTGTTCGTCGATCACGTCGCGCGCGGCCTCGAGAACTTCCTCGTGTGTGTACGTTCGGTCGCCGTCAGTCAGCATGGTCGTCCCGGGATCGACGTCGAGCGGTGGGAACGCCGGGTTCTCGCTCCAGATACCGGCGTCGAAGTGCTGGACGTCCGGCGCGTCGGGCTTTCGACCGTAACCGACTTTCTGGGCACCCCTCGGGAGGTCGTAGGTGTCGTCCTCGAGGTCGTCGACTGGTGCGACCAGCGCGCGGACGTCGTCCTCGTCGACGAGATCGGTCGGCGGATCGAACCGGGTCCGGCCCTCGAGCAGCGTCGTCCCGAAAAAGGCGAGCAGGGCCAGCGGGCCCTCGCCGACGACGCCGACGGTGACGCCGTTTCGGACGCCCGAGTGTCGGAGGAAGTTCCCCGACTTCCAGGCGGACGTACAGAGCCAGTGGTAGTCGAACGGCTTCCCCGTCGCGTCGACGAGCGCCGTCCGGTCGTCGCGGAGGTCGCGAGTAAGGAGGTCGTCGACAGTCGCGGCGGTCATACCCGTAGCTCTCACCCGGGAGGAAAAAAGACCGCCGATCCACCGACCGCGTCTCCCGCCATCGGCCGTCGTATAGCGGGTTTTGCTCGATCGATCGCCACAGGTTCGGCGTGAGCGGCGTCGGTCCCGAGTACCTCGCGGACCGAACGTCTACAGATTCATCCTCGAACTCGTGTTCAGTTCGACGGTCTCGAGGCGGCGGCTATCGGTACGACAATTCGAGTTCGAGCGCGCGCTCGAGCAGATCTCCGTCGTAGTACTCCTCGGCCTGCTCCGGGCGGGTGTCGTGGATTGCGCGGACCTGCTGGACGGTGTTGCGGAAGTTCTTGAACGTCGCTTCGTCGACCATCTGGCCGTCGAGCGTGACGGCACCGGTCCCTTCGCGTTTGGCCTCGTTGAACCGTTCGATCTTGCTCACGTCGCGCTCGAGCTCGTCGGGCGTAGGCATGTGGACGGTGTTGGCCTGGATCGTCTGTTTGGGGTACAGCGACCAGGAGCCGTCCAGACCGAGACGGGCTTCGTGTTCGACCTGGTCTGCGTACTCGTCGGCGTTGTAGTAGGTCAGTCCCGCGCGTTCCTTGAACAGGTCGTCGAAGGGGCCGCCGATCGAGAGCAGGCCGCCGGCGCTGGCCTCGTTCGAGAGCGCCTCGAGCAGACCGTCCCAGCGTGGCATTCCGTCGCCCAGGTCCCGGCCGCCGAGTTCGGCCGCGTAGTCGACGGGCCCGAAGACGAGCGCGGTCAGCCGGGAGTCCTCGCCGAACCTGGCGATCTCACGCAGGTCCGAGCGGGCGCGGCCGGTCTCGATGATGATCGAGAGGCCGATCGAGCCGTCGGCGTAGCCGTGTTCCGATTCGGCCTCGGCGACGGCTTCCGCGGCGTGTTTTACGTCCTCGAGTCGGCCCACCTTCGGGACGACGACGCCGTCGATTTCGTCGCCAATCTCGCTTACGAGGCGGTCGATCTGGTTACGCCCCTTCTCGCGGTAGGTTTCGTCCTCGTAGCTCCACTCGACGCGAGGCCAGATTTCGCCCGGGAACTCGTACTCGGGCACCTTCTCGATGGTGTTCTCGAGGCCCTCCGCTTTCATGTCGGGCGCAGTGCCGTCTTCCAGGTCAGGCACGAGCCAGTCGGGTGCCTGGAAGCCGTCGGCCTCGAGGCCGGAGGTGAGGTACTTCGCCGAGTCGTCTTTCGGAACGGCGGCCGGTGCGGTCTGGAAGGTTCGACAGAGTCGGATGTCGTCGGTCATGGTTTGTATAGCTGAAGCGTCAGTAAGTTCGTTTCTGGATCTCTGCAGTTCGCGTCCCGGAGTAGACCGGTTCGTCGTCCTGGTTGAACGCGATGTGCTCGAACCGGACAGTTCCTGCCTCGTCGCTCGAGGCGCGATCTTCCGCCTCGAGCACGCGCGTGAACGCGTAGACGGTGTCTCCGGCGGCGACGAACGTGTGGAACCCCTCGTCGTCGAAGCCGACCTCGCGCCAGGTCTCCTCGTCCGAGCGGGCGTGGCCCAGCGCCGTCGACCGAGTGACGTCGCCGTAGGTGACGATGTCGCCCGACGGCGAGTCGCCCATCACGTCCACGTTGTGGTGCTGTTTGGCCGTGTTCAGCGTCGCGAGCGGCAGCGAGGCGACGGTGACGTCGTCCTGGGTGCGGCCACGTTCGTGGCGGTAGGCGACGGCGGCGTCGCGGTCCTCGGCCTCCTCGAGTGCTGCCACGAAGTCCTCGAAGTAGCCGCCCTCGGGCGTGACGAACGCTTCGGGGAGTTCGGGGGTGTCGCTTTCGTCCGTGGTCGTCTCCCCACTGCCGTCCGTCGCGACTGGTTCCCGACGCGGGATCATGTTCGTGCGCTCGTAGGAGCACAGGATCTCGCCAGTCTCGGCGGCCATCCCGCGGGTTCGCCAGGAGACGATGCCGTACTCGGGCCGGGAACTCGAGGTGGCCGTACTGACCACCTCGCTCTCGACGTGGAGTTCGGTGCCGGCGTAGACTGGCGTCCCGGGGAACCGGACGTCGGTGCGCCCGAGGAAGTAACCGCCTTTTTCGCTCAAGTCCTCGACGGTGATACCGAGTGTGGCGGCAGTGAGATAGTCGGGGTGGATGGGTGGTTCGTCGAACCCGCGTGCCTCGGCTGCGTCGGATCGCCAGTAGGCTGGATCGTGATTCAGGGTCTGGCTCATCCATCCCTCGTTGCCGAACTGCGTGAGCGTAAGGCCGGGGTCGTGTTCGACGACGTCTCCCTCCTCGAAGTCCTCGAAGCAGTTCCCTTTCTCTTTCGTGTCGGCTCGCTCGAGTGCCTGCGAGAACGTCTCCGGGTCCGTCCAGTCAGTCATCCGCCGTCACCTCGTCCGTGCTGGATGGTAACTGTTCCCGTTTCCGTCTGGCGATCGTCCGTCGCATCTCGTTCTCGACGATCATGTACCCCTCGTCGAAACCCATTCCGGGCTTTGCGAGTACCTGTGCGGCGTTGGTTGCGAGCGCGACGTGGGCACAGGCCCGCGAGGAGGTTGCAGTCTCGTTGCAGGTGCCGCCGAGGTACGCGCGGGTGTCCGTTCCCTCGCAGTACCGGACTGCCTGGCCGCTGCGGTGGATGCCGCCCAGATCAGGGGTTTTGACCTGCACGAGGTCGGCAGCGCCCGCGTCGACGAACGCCCGCACGTCCTCGAACGTGTTACACCACTCGTCGGCGACGATATCGACGTCGACGTTCGCGTCGGCTAGTCCCTCGCGGAGTTCGACCATCGCCGCGATCTGGTCCGCGCGGTTGCCGGCATCCATCGGCCCCTCGATCTGGATCGGGTACGGCGCGGCGGCTTCCTCGAGCGCCGCGAAGTAGTCGACGACCTCGTCGCGGTCGTACGGCGGGCCGAAGATTTCGCCGATCATCCCGTACACGTCGATGTGGAACCGCGGCTCGTAGCCGTCGGGCCCGAGTTCCTGCGACCGCTTGGTGAGCCACTCGACGTACTCGAGCAGCGTCTCGCCGTCTTCGCCGATCTTCTCGACGCTGTTGATCAGGGCGTGGGGAAGCACGGGAACGCCCTTGACGAACATCTTTTCGGTGTTGCTGTAGCGGTCGTCACCGGACTGTCCGAACACTGGAACCGGTTCCGTCGCGGGGTCGGTCCCGAGTGCGTCGGCCATCACGTCCGTCTTCGTGGCTCCGGTCGCTTCGGCGGCCGCTCCAAGAAGCGACTGCGAGACGCCGTAGCGAATCGCCGTGTGGAGTCGTTCCCCTTCGACCTCGAGTTCCTCGAGCAGTTCCGCGTTTGCGAGGAACTCGGTCGCGTCTCGCCCCTCGAGTTCGTCGGCGACCGGACCCTCGACGACGGGCGCGTACTCCTCGGGCTGGAAGAGTGGATCGCGTCCACCGGCACCGGAGTACTGGACCGCAGCACAGTCGCCGCGGATCGTGGAGCCGTCCTCGAGTTCGACGTCGACGATGAGCGTCTCGCCGGCTTGCCGGATCTCGTCGAAGCCGTCGGTGACTGGCTCACCGTCGTAGGTGAAGCCGTCCTGCTGTGCTCCCTGTTTGATCGCGCGCTGGTCGTCGAAGAAGAACCCGGCGTAGCCGGGCGTCGCGTGAATTCCTGTAATCTTCATGTTAGGCATCCCCCTGTGGCGGGTGTGGTCGGCCGATGAGCTTTCCGTCGCTGATCGCGTCGACGTCGTCCGCGACCATCCGGAACGACTGGTCGCGTCCTTCGGTGTCGGCGCGTCGCGAGAGTCGTGCCTTGTGGATCTCCTTGATGTCGTCGTCCATCTCGAGGTCGGCCCACTCGAAGATGCGGACGCGACCGTCGTCGTCGCGGGCGGGAAGGACGGCTCCCTTCGCACTGTCGCTGGGGGCGAAGGGGACGTCCAGCGCGCCGGAGTCGAAGGCCCGGATCGTTCCCTGGACGACGTCGCCGTCGCCGTGCTCGAAGATGGTATCCATCAGACACCGCGTCTCGCGCTCGATGAGGTCCTGTTCCTCCGCGATGCCGTCGATGTCGATGTTCTGTTCGATCGCCATGTCGATGACCTGTCGCGTCGTGCGCAGGCCGGAGGCGTTTGCCTCCTTGGTCGGCACCCCCTGGAACTCCTGTGGAGACTTGGTGATGACCTTGTCCGGCTGGGCAATCGCAGCGGTCATCCCGCCGAGGCTGATGACGCCGTTGGCGCGGGCCTCGTCCGGCGGGAAGCCGCCCATCCACTCGTGGAAGACGGTCGTGACGACGACCTCGTCGGGGAGGTACTCGTCGCCCAGTTTCTGCAGGGCGTTCAGGGCAGCGACGTCCTGAACGACGTTACCGACCTGCCCGTAGCCGAGCGTGATCGAGCGCACGCCCTGTGTGGCGGCGAGCTGTCCCTCGACGATCATGATCGCGATCGCGATCGATGGCGGGACGAGCGTTCCCGTGAGCGGGCCGAACGGTTCGCGGTTGATCCGCACACCCCGTTCCGTGTACGCGCCCGCGAGTCGATCCACGAACTGCCACTTCTCGATGGTCTCCTCGAGCCCGTGGCGTTTCGTGTACGGGATGTTGTACGAGATCGGCCCACCCTCGAAGCTCTGGAAGCCGCCAGCGAAGGTGATCGCCGCGAGCAGTCGTGCGTCGGGCGTGCCGTGGCGCACCTCGATCGGTGCCTCGATCGAATCGATCAACTCGCGACAGCCGTCGACCCCGTGGTTGACCGCGGGGAAGCCGTTGAGGGTGTCCTCGCCCGTCTCGCGGGCCTTCTCGAGGCCCTCCTGAGCTTTCCCGTACTCGTTGTCGCGCGTGTAGGAGTCGATAGTCGTCGGCAAGAGGTCGGCCTTTCCCTCCCCGTGGAGGTACTCGAGCAACTCGATCTGGTCGTCGAGCCGTGGAACGCCGGCCCGCGGCTGCAAGAGCGGCTTGTCGGCCGACTCGAGGACGTCGGCGAACCGCTTGTGGGCGGGAAGCGACTCGTGGTACGCGATCGCGTCCTCGAAGTCGACCTCGCTTCCGGTCGGCCAGCCGGACCGGATCTCTTCGTCGATACGCCGTAGCTCGTCGGATGGAATACGTTCGTCTCGTATCATCTAGGAAGTGATAGTAGCACGCTCCGACTCGGTCGGTGTGATCTCGAGGTCCTGTCGCAGGGCGGCGATTGCTTCCTCGGGGTCGGTTTCGGAGTCGAAGACGCGGTCGAAACCGAGCTCCTGGAACGTTCGCCGGGTCTGCTCGAAGTCGTCCTGTCCGACGGCGAGGTTGCCGCCGATGTAGGTGACGGCGTCGACGTCGGCCGCTTCCAGGACCTCGTGGAATCCCTGACAGTCCTGCTCGGCGTGGCCGTAGAGCGAGGATACCAGTACAGCCTCCGCGTCGTGTGCTACTGCTGCCTCGGCGAACTCCTGCTGGGAAGTCTGGACGCCGAGGTTGACGACGTCGAAGCCGGCTGCACTGAACGCCTGCTCTAGGATCGTAATGCCAACGACGTGAGCGTCGGAACCGATCACGCCGAGGACGACCGTTCTGGGCATCGTGTGCAGAACCATGAGGAATCGCACTATAAAGTTAATGATCTTCCATGATAATATTCCTTAATGACCCTTCATCACCCCCATTGACATGCAGCCACACCATCATTATTAATAGTAAAGGTTTTTGCGGCTATCGGCAGAAGCGAGAATACCTTCATGATCGATGGTAAAGATTCGGGCTCCACTGACGGGGGCGCGCTCTCGAACCTACGGGTGCTCGACCTGACGCAGGTGCTGGCCGGACCGTACTGTACGATGTTGCTCGCGGACCTGGGTGCAGACGTGGTCAAGATCGAGCGACCGGGCGGCGATCTCATCCGATCGAACCCACCGTTCGTCGACGATGCGGACGAAGAAGCCTACGGCGGCTACTTCCAGAGTGTCAACCGCGGAAAGCGAAGCATCGAACTCGACTTCAACGAGGAGGCCGACCGCGAGGACTTCCTCTCGCTCGTCGAGGAGGCAGATATCGTCGTCGAGAACTACCGGTCCGGGACGATGGAGAAGTACGACCTCGGCTACGAAACCCTCCGTGAGTACAACCCACAGCTCATCTACTCCTCGATCCGTGGCTTCGGCGATCCACGCACCGGCGAGACCGAACGGCAAGGCCAACCCTCGTTCGACCTCATCGCGCAGGCACTCGGCGGCGTCATGGAGATCACCGGCCAGGAAGACGGGCCACCGACGAAAGTCGGTCCCGGCATCGGCGACCTCTTTACCGCGACGCTTAACTGCATCGGCATCCTCGCGGCCGTCAACCACCGCGAACAGACCGGCGAGGGCCAGTACGTCGACACCGGGATGTACGACGCCATGATCAGCATGACCGAACGCGCGATCTACCAGCAGTCCTACACTGGCGAGCCCCCGACCCGACGGGGCAACTCCCACCCGACGCTGTTTCCCTACAACGCCTTCGAGACGGCAGACGGCTACGCCGTCGTCGCCGCCTTCGGCACCAACCACTGGACGGAAGTCTGTGCCGCAATGGACCGCCAGGACCTCGCCGACGAGTACCCGACCGCCGCGGACCGTCTCGAACACCGCGAGTACCTGCGCGACCAGATCGCCGACTGGGCCCTCGAGCGGACGACCGACGAACTAGTCGACGCACTCGAGGGTCGCGTCCCGGTCGCGCCGGTCCAGAACACCGAGGAGATCTTCGACGATCCGCACGTCCACGCTCGTGACATGCTCGTGCCGGTCGAACAGCCCGGTTCGGGTGAGGACGTCGAAATCGCGGGATCGCCGATCAAGATGACCGAAACGCCACCCGAGCCGCGGGGTCGAGCGCCGCTGCTGGACGAACACCGGGAGGAAGTGCTGGGGGAGAAAGCGGAGACGGCCGCGGACGATTGACCACGGTTCGATCGATTTCGCATTCGTTTGCTGGTAGTTCGGGAACCAGACCTCGTCTCGTTGCTCGAGTCATCAATCGAGAGGGTGATTCCGCCGCGCCGGATGCGTACCTCGGTGACTGTCTCGTAGTCGCAGTTGGACGGATTCCGACTGGTGCTCGATTGCCTCGCCGACCACTGGTTTCATAGTGTGACAATTCGAGGCATCGAGTATCATGAGTCAGGCGACGCTCTCGCATCGGCCGTACACGAACTCGAATCTTTTCTCCGGCCACTACCTCGACGAGCGCGTACAGGACCGCGAAGAGTGGGACTGCGACGAAGCGGCACGAGCCGCGATGGACGAACTCGAGGATCTGTACGAACTCGAGTCCGACCTCGTCTCTGGGTACGCCGAAGACCCGTTGATCGACAACTGGATAGACGAGGTGCTCGACGTACTTGGATTCGGGACGAACGTCGAGACGACGCTGCCCGACGGCGGTGGTTACGTCGACGCGTTGCTGTTCGAGGACACGGAGTCGCGGCGGGACGCCGCCGAAGTCTACCTGAGTACGGAAGACACGACGGATCTATTCGAACGCGGCGTGGGTCTCGTCGAAGCCAAACAGTGGGACGCTGACTTCACGACCCGGTTCAGTGAGCAGCGACCCTACCGCAACGCCTCTCACCAGATCAAACACTACCTCGAGCGGACGCCGGAGAACATCCAGTGGGGTATTCTCACGAACGGGCGCAAGTGGCGACTGTACGGGACGAAAGACTACGAGACCCAGACCTACTACGAGGTTGACCTGCCGGAACTGCTCGAGAAGGGCGACCTCGAGGCGTTCAAATATTTCTACGCCTTCTTCCGACCGGAGGCGTTCCGCGAGGGGTCGGGGTCGACGTTCCTAGATTCTGTTCGTTCCGAGAGCGAGACCGTCGCCCAGGAACTCGGTGAGGACCTGCAGGATAACGTCTTCACGGCAGTCCGGGTGCTCGGTCGCGGGTTCGTCGAGTCGAACGATCTCGATATCGATCCCGAGAACGACGAGGCACTCGCGGAGTTGAAAGAGCAGTCGCTCGTCTTGCTCTACCGGTTGATGTTCGTCCTCTACGCGGAATCGCGGGGATTGATCCATCCCGAAGGAGGTGATGCGGTCACCGAGTACGAGGACAACTTCAGCTTAGACGAGTTACGCCTCGAGATTCACGACGAGATCGGCGAGGTCGACGACGGCTTCGACGAAGCCTACAGCGAACACTCGACGACGATGTGGAGTCGGCTCGAGGACCTGTTCCGACTGGTCGACGAGGGCGAGGAGTCGCTGGGCATTCCGCCGTACAATGGTGGCCTGTTCAACCGCGAGGAACACGAGTTCCTGACGGAAAACGAGGTGAGCAACCGGTATCTCGCGGAGGTCATCTACCGGATTTCGACGACCGAGAACGACGAGGGTCGGTACGTGCTGGCCGACTACGCGGATCTGGATACGCGACACCTGGGAAGCGTCTACGAGGGGCTGTTAGAGCACCAGTTCCGGATCGCGCCGGAGGCGTACGCGGCGGTCGCCGAGGACGGCGGCCAGGTCTGGAAACCCGCGACGGAGGTGTCAGTTGCGGACGCCGTGGAAACGGTCGACGAAGGCGGCCTGTACGTGGTCAACGACGAGGGCGAGCGCAAGGCCACGGGAGCGTACTACACGCCCGACTATGTAGTGACCTACATCGTCGAGGAAACGGTCGATCCGTTGATCGACGAGATCCGCGAAGATCTACAGGAGCAGGGCTTCGAGCCGGGAACACACGAGTATCTCGGTGCGTTCTACCGGCGGGTACTGGATCTGAAGATTCTCGACCCCGCGATGGGCAGCGGCCACTTCCTCACACGGGCGACGGAGTATCTCGCCCAGCAGGTGATGGAAGAGGTACGCGATATCGAGGAGGCGACGGCGTTCGACGAGCAACGGGTACGCCGCGACGTCGCGAAGGAGTGTATCTACGGCGTCGACCTGAACGGCATGGCGGTCGAACTCGCCAAGCTCTCGATGTGGCTCGAGACGCTGTCGGCCGACCAGCCACTGGCGTTCCTCGATCACCACCTGAAGGCGGGGAACTCGCTCGTAGGGTCGGACGTGACCGACGTGCTCTCGAGCGACGCCGAGGAAAACGGCGGTCAGCTAACCCTCC
Organism: Natronobacterium texcoconense; assembly: GCF_900104065.1. NCBI lineage: Archaea > Methanobacteriati > Methanobacteriota > Halobacteria > Halobacteriales > Natrialbaceae > Natronobacterium > Natronobacterium texcoconense. The sequence goes on from NZ_FNLC01000001.1 coordinate 1,401,787, forward strand.
AGCAGGCGCTGGCTCGCGTTCGTCAGGATACCCTCGAGCACGTGATGGAACGGATGCAGGAGTTGCTCGAGATCGACAACGAGACGCTCGAGGACGTTAAGTCGATGGAAGAAATCTACGACGAGGTCCGCAGTGATCCGTTCTACCAGCGACTGTTCGAGTTGACGAACGTGCATACTGCAGAACGGTTCGATCTGGACGTTCCGGAGGGAGCCTACGAACGGATGGCTCGAGCGATCGACGACGAGGACGAGTGGGATGACGTTCGGGAGGAAGACTGGTTCCAGACCGCCCAGGAGATGGCCGGTGGAGAGGCGTTTTTCCACTGGGAGTTGGAGTATCCAGAGGTGTTTTTCGACGAGAATGGGGAGAAGCAGGAGGATGCTGGATTCGATGCGGTGATTGGGAATCCACCCTGGGTCGACGTAAAAGGGTTACGAGACCCCGAAGTTCTCTTCGAGCTGTTTGATACCAGTTTCAATAGAGTGAATATTTATGCTGCGTTTATCGAGCGGTCGACGACGCTGTTAGGGCCTGATTCGGAGTTCGGATTCATTACTCCGAACTCCTATCTGACTCAGAGCTCGTATCAACCGCTCCGAAAACATATTTTGGATAACCATAGTATCGAGACAATTGTCCGTCTTCCCGATGGAATCTTCTCAAATGTCACGATGGAGACGGCAATCTTACTCACACAAACTGGCCAAAACGGAATTGATACTGTCGATACGATACGGTTTCCACGTGATGTTGAAATCGCCGATATTCCTGAACCAGTTGCCGATGTATACGAGACAGACGTCAGTTGGTGGAGGGAGACGGACGACCTAATATTCGATATTTTCACATCCGACTCTGAACGGCGAGTCATACAGCGAATCGAAGCGACAGATGTTGTGATTGGGGATGAGTTTGAGTCGTGTTTGGGACTTACGCCATACGATAAACATCAAGGACACACCGAAGAGCAAATCGAAAATCGGGTCTTTCATTCAGACGAGAAGGAAACAGACCAGCACTATCCGATCACGACGGGAGAAGGGATCAACCGATATCGATTGACGTGGGAAGGTGGCGAGTGGATAAAATACGGGGACTGGTTAGGTTCAGAACGAGAGAAACGATTCTTCACTAAACCTCGTTGTGTCATTCGTCAGATCGTTTCAACGGAGGGACGTGGTATTTATGCCGCCTACTCAGATATTGAACTTTTCCACACGCAAGTTGGATTCGTTCTGCTCCCGAAAGGAGACGAGAACGCTGAAGAACGAGCTAAATCCCTCACAGCGATTATTAATTCGAAGCTAATGACATTCTACCACCGTAAGCGGTTCCTCGACGAAAACAAAGATACGTTCCAGAAAATTCTGATTCAAGACGCTGTGGACTTCCCGCTTCCCATAGGATACCACCATCCAGATTTGGTTGAGAATGCGGAGAAGATGGAACAACTCGTCGCCGATTACGATTCTCTCAACCTCGATTTGCTTGATCATCTTGGCTCCTATTCGGAGGGCCAAACCCTCTCTGACGTTGGTTTTTCTCAGCCCCCAGAAGGAGCCGCCGACTCCATCCTCACCGACACCGCCGAGGACCGCGAGAACCTTCGGGTCGGGACCTGCGAAGTCATCCGGGAGTCCCCCACGTCCCTCGAGATCAGACTCACGGCCCGCTACAAACCGGAAGACGAAGACGAGTACGAAACCGACCAGTGGGGGTACACCGAGACCGAACCGCTTCCGGCGCTGCGGATTTCGGATCTCACCGAAACCGAGGCCGACCTGATCGAGACCTTCGTCCCCGTCGCCGTCGACGAGGCCGGCGGCTTCGCTGACTTCCGCGAGACCGCCACGAAGACCAACTCGCTCGTCGATCGCCTCCGGAAACTCACCCTCCCCGCCGTCGACGACGTCCGCGACGGCCTCGAGAGCTATCTCGAGACCAAAGCGCGCGCCGAGGAACTCGAGGAGAAGATCGAGAAGACCGACGAGTTGATCGACGAGATCGTCTACGAGTTGTACGGGCTAACCGACGAAGAAATCGAAATAGTCGAAGAGGCGGTCAAAGAGTAGTACTCGAATTTACTCGATCACAGCATCCTCTCGAAGACGGTATTCGTACTGTATCTGCCCTCGAGAGACGCTTTGACGAACCACATCATCGTGGCGATTCATATCGGACAACACGCTAGATGCCCCGCCGTTCGAGATCGTGTACCCGATTTCGTCCGAGCTCGTCAAGGCGCTACTCACATCGTGAGCGTCCATCCAGTCGCCGGTTTTGAGAACGCGCGCTACCCGCTCCCGCCACGTATCTTTGGGAATTCGACGACTCATGATACGAAATCAACATCTTTTGCCTATAAGTGTTCCGGGGAAGAAGATATAGGAATCCGATCAATCGCGCTCGAGTGCTGGTAACGGCCGTATGATTCCTCTTACTTCCGTCGGCCCGTCCAAAAGAGTCGTTAGATGAATCCACGACGGCTGCAGTCGTGAATCGATGCGATACCCGAGTCGGTAGATCCGTCAGCGATCCTTATCGGACTTCGATTGCGCTCGTTTCGATTCCGAACGCTCGTCGGGACTCCGCCCTCGAGCCAGATTCACACCCACGGCAAGCCCGTCTCGAGTCGGATCGGCGGCACCCGTATACCCTGTCTCGTCGATCGCCATGACCTGGACGTTCCCCTGGTCGTCGGGGTCGTCGGCCCACGGCTGACCGCGTGCCTCGCCGTACTCGCGGGCTGCTTCTGGGACGCCCTCCTCCCACATGACGTCGAAGTCCCGGGCGCTGAAGATCGTCGGCTCGAGCAAGGCGTCGAGTGGCTCGAGGCCGTAAACCAGGTGGTGGAGGATGGCTTGCTGGGTGCTGGTGATGATCATGAATCCGCCCGGTGATCCGGCGGTGAAGATCGGCTCGCCGTCGCGGAAGGTGATCGTCGGACTCATGCTACTCAGCGGCCGCTTTCGGGGCTGAACCTGGTTCGGTCCGCCGGGTTCGAAGTCGAAGTCCGTCAACTCGTTGTTGAGCATGAACCCGCGTCCGGGAACCATCGTTCCGGAGCCCATGAGCTGTTCGATGGTCGTCGTGTAGGAGACGACGTTACCGTGTCTGTCGGCGGTCGTGAAGTGAGCGGTCGCGCCGGCCGGTTCGGACTGCCCCGTCGCCCAGTCGGGGGTGAACCGCTCCGGCGCACCCGCCGGCACGCCCGGCGGGACCTCTTCGCCGGCCGCGTAGTCGGCGATGGTGCTCTCGAGGTCGATCCGGCTGGCACGCTGACGGAGGTAGTCGTCGTCCAGCAGGCCCTCGACGGGGACGTCCACGAACTCGGGGTCGCCCATATACTGGTCGCGGTCGGCCCAGGCGACGCGATTGGCCTCGGCGATGAGGTGGTACTTCTCGGGCGCGCGGAGGTCGTACTCCTCGACGTCGAGGAACTCGAGCATCCGCGTGATCATCGCGACCGTCGTCGGGCCCGACGTCGGCACGGGCTGGCCGACGATCTCGAAGTCGTAGGCCTCCTTTCGCACCGGTTCGTCGATCGTCACCGAGTACTCGGCGAGGTCGCGCTCGTCGATGCCGGGGCCGCCCTCGAGTCCCTCGACGGTAGCGGCGATGTCGCGAGCAATTGCCCCCTCGTAGAAGACGTCACGGCCGCCGCGAGCGATCAACTCGAGCGTCTCCGCGAAGTCCTCGTTGACGAGCGTGTCGCCGGGCTGGGGGACGTTGCCGTTCTCGTCGAGGAAGACCTCGCGTGCCGCGTCGTTGAACCTGTCCAGGTTCTCCGCGATCTGTTCGGAGAGGTATTCGTCGACGGTGAAGCCGCCGGCGGCGAGCTGAATCGCGGGCCGGAGCAATCGCTGTCTTGGCCTGGAGCCGAACCGTTCGCGGGCCGTCTCGAGGCCGTCGAGCGTGCCGGGGACGCCGATGGCTTCGCTGCGCTGGATAGCCTCGTCGAACTCTCGTGGCTCCCCGTCGTCGAGGAACATCTCCGGGTGGGCGTCGCGGGGTGCGCGTTCGCGGCTGTTGATGCAGTGGACGCTGTCGGAGTCCGCGTCGTAGACGACCATGAATCCGCCGCCACCGATACCGGAGGCCTGCGGGGAGACCACGTTCAACACGTACTGGACCGTGACGGCGGCGTCGATCGCGTTCCCACCTTCGGCGAGGATGCGTGCGCCGGCGGCCGACGCGCGTGGATCCTCCGACGAAACCATGCCGTCCGCCGCGGTGACCTGTCGGCCACAGTCGAACGATGGGTGCGAACAGTCGACCCCGTCCAGGTCGGCCGTGGCGAGATCCGTCGGCGGTTCCGACGCGACCGTCTGCGTTCCAAGCGAGAGCGCCCCGGCGCTCGCTCCCGTCGCTGCGAGGAATCGTCGTCGACTGAAACGTCCGGTTTCGTATCTGTCGTCCGGCGATGACGAGTGTCGTGTCATAGAGGACACCAGTGGCTCTACCGAAATCGAGAAAAGGTTTTCTCGGAAATCCGTGTCTTTCACGCGCTACAACCACATATACGGTGGGAATACTGCAGCAACGGACGCTTATTTCGAGAGTTCTGAAGCAGAGTACAACGAGCCGGTTGGCTTCGCCGACTCGGACGAGTAGCGACCAAGAGTAACCCTTTTGCAACCCCCACACACACGTCCGAGTATGAGTCAGGATTGGCCAGTCGACCCCGACGGGGAGGAAGGCAGCGAGGGGATGCGAAAGTACGACATGCGTATCATCGCGGACAAGGTCGACGAGGAAGAGGACTTCCCGATGGTCGTCTCCGAGTTCGTCGAAGAGTACGGCGACCACCCGATCCGGATCAACCACGAGGAAGTCGTCGCAATGCGCGAAATCTTCGAGTACGTCGACGCCGAGGAGTTCGAAGAGATTCTCGACATGCACAAGGCCGTCGGAGCGGCGATGCGCGAGGGGAACTTCTGGAAGTACCACCCGCAGGGTGAGGATCCGGAAAAGGTTCCAGCCTGAGAAACCGACACGCGAACCGACTCGTTTTCCCATCACGAATCTGGATTACGTATCACTTATACTACGGGCGTCGGAAGATTCGGCTACAGTGACTAACACGCAGGTTACGCTCCTCCAGATCGACAACTACGGCCCGTGGACCGTAACGCCCGAACCGAGGCGAGAGGCCGATCTCCAGACGCTGCAATCGCGACTCTACGCCGACGTCTCCCAGTTCGTCGGGAACCGCGGCGGCTACACGTTCTTCACGCGATTCGACAACATGATCGCCGTCACGAACGGCCTCGACCTCGAGGACCATCGAGTCCTCCAGGAATCGATCGGGAACCGCTACCCCGTGACGCTGAGTCTCGGCGTCGCGACCGGTACGGACCCCGTCCACGCGCTGTCCGATGCGACGACCCGCCTCCAGGAGGCCGGCAGCGCCCAGGACGAGGACCGCCGTGAGTGTCTCGAGGGCCGGATCATCGAGGACGACCATCGGACCGACGAGGACGTCCAGATCGCACATTTCGACGTGATCAACGCGACTGGCAACTACACGGACGAACTCAACGCCTTCGACACGTTCATCGAAATCGAACAGGGGTATGCCGAACTCATGCGACACATGCGCTATGCCCACGACAGTCTCTCCTTCTTCGTCGGCGGCGACAACGTGATCGTCGTCTGTCCAGACCTTGGATACGACGAGTACGAGGAGGCGATCGGCCACGTCGAGGAGGCCGTCGACGTCAGCCTTCAGGTCGGCGTCGGGCGTGGAAAGAGCGCCCACGACGCCGGGTTCGCGGCGAAACACGCCCTCGAGACCTGTCGGGCCGACGGGACGCGAGTCGAACTCGAGTGGGAGTCCTGAGAGCGACCCGCTCTGTACGCTCCCGAACCGAGAATCTTCGCCAGCGACGCGCTTAAACGTGCCGGAGGTAGTTTTTAGCCGGTCTATCGCTAGTATTCCTGTATGGAATCGGAACTGTCGGTCAAAGACGTCCTGACCAACGAATACGTTGGGGTCAGCGAATCCGATACCGTCCTGGATACGGTAACCGTCATGCGCGAGGAGCGTGCGGGCTCTGCGCTCGTCGTTCGCGGCACCGATCCGGTCGGGATCATCACCGAGTGGGACGTGCTCGGGCTCGTGGCCGACGAGGAAGACCCGGCCGAAACGACCGTCGAGGACGTCATGACGACACCGGTCATCACCGTCTCACCGGATCGATCGCTCACCGATGCTGCGAACGTCATGGGTCGGGAGAACATCCGCAACCTCGTCGTCGAGAACGCCGCCGACGAAGAGGTCCTCGGGCTGGTCACCCAGCGCGACGTCATCGCCGCCGCTGGCTCTTTCCAGGCGACAGTGACCCCGCCGCGCTCGAGCGGGCTGGGAGCCGACGCCGAGGCCGAACCGGGGAGCGGCGACCTTACCCGCGATCCACACTTGGGGAACAACGAGAACGTCGACTCGGAAGTTCACCCGAACGGTGGCGACGAGTACACGACCCAGGGCGTCTGCGAGGCGTGTGGATCGCTCGCGGACTCGCTGTGGGAGTCGAACGGCCAGCTCATCTGCGCCGACTGTCGAACGGTGTGACCGGCTCTCGCGTTTCCGTCGCCGACTGTCGTCGGACCGACCACTCCGATAGAAAGACCTTTCGGGGGCGGCGGTGGATTTGATCGACAATGATCGATACCCTCGACGACCTGGACGTCGAAGGGACCACCATCGGTGTCCGCGTCGACGTCAACAGTCCGATCGACGACGGGTCCCTCGCCGACGACGCCCGACTTCGGGCCCACGTCGACACGCTCTCGGAACTGCTCGAGCGTGGCGGTCGGGTCGCCGTCCTCGCCCACCAGGGCCGGCCGGGAGGCGACGAGTTCGTCTCGCTGGAGTCTCACGCCGACCGGCTTGCCGAACTGCTCGATCGGCCCGTCGACTACGTCGACGCGACGTTCACCGAGGCCGCTCGCGAGGCGGTCCGGTCCCTCGAGAACGGTGAGTGTCTCGTCCTCGAGAACACCCGCTTCTACAGCGAGGAGTACATGGAGTTCGACCCCGAGCGGGCCGCACGGACGCATCTCGTCGAAGGTCTCGCGCCCGTACTCGACGCCTACGTCAACGACGCGTTCGCGGCGGCTCACCGCTCGCAGCCGTCGCTGGTCGGCTTCCCGACCGTGTTGCCCGGCTACGCCGGTCGCGTCATGGAGGCCGAACTCGACGTGCTCGGCTCGATCGAGGAGACGCCCGAACCGCGGGTCTACGTCATCGGCGGCGCGAAAGTCTCTGACTCGATCGACGTCGCCTGGAGCGTCCTCGAGAAGGGGCTGGCCGATCACGTCCTCACGGCGGGTGTCGTCGGCAACGTCTTCCTCATCGCCGACGGCGTCGATCTGGGCGATGCGAGTTCTGATTTCATCTACGACCAGGGCTACTGGGACGAGATCGACCGCGCCACGGACTTGCTCGACGCCTACGGCGACCGGATCGCGCTACCCCGCGACGTCGCCGTCGAGCGGGACGGCTCCCGCAAGGAAATCGGTGTCAACGCGTTGCCGCCACAGGAAACGGAGGCAGCCATGGACGTCGGCGATTCGACGCTTACCTACTACCAGCGGATCCTGTCGGACGCCGGAACGGTCATCCTCAACGGGCCAGCGGGCGTCTTCGAGGACGACCTGTTCGAACGAGGCACACGGGAGCTGTACGAGGCCGCGACCGCGGTCCCGACAAGTATCGTCGGCGGCGGCGACACGGCTGCAGCCCTGCGACGTCTCGGCGTCGAGGGCTTCACCCACGTCAGCACCGGTGGCGGTGCAGCCTTGCGGATGCTCACCGCCGAATCGCTTCCTGCCGTAACTGCCCTCGAGACCGACACCGAGAATGGCGGCACCGACGATTGAGATCGAACCCGCGACGGCGGACGAAATCGACGCAGTGACGAAACTGTGGGTGCGACTCGCCCGGGACCAGCGCCAGTACGACTCGTACGTTCGCGCCGACGAGAACCGGGAGACGATGCGGGAGACGCTCGCAGCCCACGCTGCAAGCGGCGGACTACTCGTCGCCCGCGACGACGGCGCTCTCGTCGGGTTCGTTTCGTTCTCGATCGAACGCGGAACCATCGAACTCGACGCCACTCGAGGAACGCTCTCGAACCTGTACGTCGAGCCAGCCTACCGCGAGCACGGCGTCGGTACCGCCTTGCTCGAGCGAGCGGAAGCTACGCTCGCGGAGCAAGACGTCGACGTGATGATCCTCGAGGTGATGAGCGACAACGAGACCGCGCGCCGGTTCTACCGTGACCGTGGCTACGAGACGTTTCGCGTGACGATGGAGCGGTCGCTCGAGGATCGGTCGCAAAACGATACACACTCAAAGGAGGAGACGTAACTCACGGACGGCGCCAGGGGAGCATGGGCGGTTCATGCACTCGACTTGTAATCGAGACTTCCGGGGTTCAAATCCCCGCCCTGGCTTTCTGTCGCGAACAAATTCGTGAGCGACGACGCCAGATGGGATTTGAATCAGAGAGCAGCTTTGCTGCGACCGTGGTTCATAATCCTCGCCCTGGCTTGCTGTAACGAACGAATTCCGTGAGCGACGGTGCTAGCTGGGATTTGAATCAGAGAGCAGCTTTGCTGCGACCGTGGTTCATAATCCCCGCCCTGGCTTGCTGTAACGAACGAATTCCGTGAGCGACGGAGCTAGCTGGATTCGAATCAGCAAGCGGCTTCGCTACGAACGTAGTTCGGCTCCCGTACTTTTGACGTCGGTCCTCACCGCCGAACGGCCTGCGTTAGAGGTTCGTCGCGTCGTGTGGCACCGAGACCACCGGACAGTCGGCGTTCAACAGGAGTGATTGACTAACGCTGCCGAACAGCGCCTGTCCCAGTGCTCGCCGCTTCCGGCCGCTGACGACGATGTATTCGGCGTCGTGTTCGTCGGCGTAGGCCCTGATGACTTCGGCTGGCTCGCCGACCAGTCCGACGGCTTCGAACTCCTCGAGTCCCGGCACCTGGTTCGCGGCGTTCGTCGCGACTTCGGCTGCGTTCCGTTGAACGTTCTCGACGATTTCGTTGACGGCTCCTGCCTCTCGTGTTCGGAGTGCTTCTTCGGAGACGTCGGTGAAGTCGACGGTCGGGTCGCCGACGTGGACGACGTGTAACTCCGCGTCGTACCGGTCGGCCAGCTCCGCTGCCCGCGTGACGACCGTCACTGCCCGGTCCGATCGGTCGACTGCTGCGACGATTAGCATACTCGTTGTATCCGATCGTTCGGTATTATACTGGCGGGTGTGCCGATCCAGGCACCGCCCGATCGGTCCGAACCGAGACCCGCCGTTGGCTACCGAACCCCTGTTCCGTCGAATTCCGGCTTTCCAAGGGCCGCCTGAACGCCGAATACGACTACCTGAACAGTTACATCCATCTTAAATATAACAATATTAGCCATGTATTCTAAAACAATAAATACAATAGTGTATATTTTTGTCCACCAATGTATTTACCATACCATCAACACTGCGTTGAGGCCAGAGCGTTTATATGTGGCCGGAGAAAGTCTCCGGTCAATGCTACTCTCAGTCGATAGTACGGATACCGACGAACTCCAATCACTCAGTTTCGAAGTCATCGCTGCGGTCGCCGAGCGAGAAGGTGTCGACCCAACCGAGATCGAACCACCGGAGTACGACGCACTCTACGAGGTCGTCAATCCCGAAGCACTCGACTCCCTGTTTGCAACTCGAGAAAACGGAATAGAGCGGCCAACCGGACAGGTTTCGTTCCCGTTCTGTGGCTATCACGTCGTCGTGACGAGCGAGGGAGACGTCGAAGTGTCCGAAGCGGATAACTGACCTCGGCCACGGTCCGAGAAGACGGGCTCAGTCCCGGTGACGGTCGATTCGCTCCCGCCATTCCGACGGCAGCGACCGGGACGTCCCCGTCTCTTCGTCGCGGACGACCTGCACGGTCCGAGCGGTCGCCGCCCGCTTCCCGTCGGCACGGATCTCGTACTCGAGCGGGAGACTCGAGGTTCCCAGTTCCGCTGGGTCGACGCCGACGGTGACGTCGTCGTCGGCCTCGATCGGTCGGACGTAGTCGATCTCGAGATTCACGAGTACCGTTCCGACCTCGACCAGCGAGACGCCGAGAACGTCACGGAAGTACGCCTCGCGTGCCTGCTCGAGGTAGGTCGCGTAGGTCGCGTTGTTGACGTGGCCCATGAAATCGATGTCCCGGAGTCGGACGTCGAGGTCGACCTCGTAACTGTAGTCGGCCATGTCGGGACGGACGGAGTCGACCGCCGTATGGGTGTCGTTCTCGTATGACGGTCTACTCGGGCTGGCGTGCCGCCTCGAAGACCTGCTCGTGGAGTCGATCCGCGACGATATCCATCAGCGGCTCCATGTTTCGCGTGTCGGCCCGGTTGTACTCGACGAGCGTTTCCAGTGCGCCGTCGTCGCCACGCTCGTACTCGTGCCAGAGGCGAACCGCGTCCCGGCCGCTGATATCGGGTAGCTCGCGTTCGATGCCGATTTCCTGTTCGATCTCCTTCAGGCCCCCGTCTAACCCCAGTTTCTTGCAGGGGTACATCAGGTCGACGTGTGGAACCGAGACCTCGAGGTCGTAACAGGTCTCGAGGAAGGGAACGTCGAATCGCTGGCCGTTGAACGTGACGAGCAGCGAGGAGTCCTCGAGTTCTCGCGAGAGTCGATCGGCCGTGAGATCTCGGTCCTTGACGAAGGTCTTGGTGTCGCCGCCACGGTGGAGGCTGACCGTCGTCACGTCGTTACAGGAGGCGTCGAGTCCCGTGGTCTCGATGTCCAGAAAACAGGTCTCGCTACGGACGTTCTCGTAGAGTCGCCAGCGACTCGAGGCCGGCAGGCGTTCGGCGAAGGGAGAGACGTCACCCTGCTCGAGGTGATTCCAGCCCTCGTCGATGAACGCCTCGATTCGGTCGGCGAGCGTCTCACCGACGACGCTTCCGTCGAACTCGTCCCAGTGGGTGATCCCGTGTTCCCACAGGCGGCGCTCGGTGGTCTCGCCGACGCCGCGAACGGGAATGAAACTGTTCTCGATGCGCACAGCAGTTGAAGCGGTCGGAATCGACAAAAACGCTTGGATCCGCCGCGAGGCTACAGTCGAATCCAGTCCGTCTTCGTTCTCGCCCCCGGCGTTCCATCCCGGAGGTGCCACTGCTGTTCGTAGCTCCCGTCGCGAACCCGGAGCACGACGACCGCGTCGAAAAGCGGCTCGAGCAGCGAGAGCGTATCGTGACCGTGGTCGCGTGGCAGGTGGTAGTGACCCATCCCCCGTGCATCGTCGATCCGGGACGTGATCGTCCGAAGGAAGTGAAACACCTGTTCGGCGTCGTACGCTTCCAGTAGCCCGCCGAGCGAGTCCAGACAGACCCGAAGCTCCGACGGAGAGAAGCCGTCGGCGACCGCCTCGAACTCGTCGATCGCCGTGACGACCTCGTGTGCCAGTGGCTCCAGTGACGACCGACGGCCGGTCCCCGTCGAGAACTCGAGGGTCATCGTCCCGTTCTCGAGTCGTCGGGAGACCACACTGCCGGTCAGTCGACGTTTCTCGCCGTCGGCGACCACCAGCTGATATCGTGGTTCCGATCCCCGTCTCCCACACAGCCGGTGACAGGCAGCGTCGTGACAGCCCCCGGTGCCACCGACGAGCAGGATATTGCTTCCTCGTCGTTTGAGTGTCTCGAGAGTGCGTGCAAACGCCGCCCCCTCGATCCCCCGCGTCCCCAGTTCACTCTCCATTGGAGATAGTAAACAGGCGTCCCCGGAATAAATATTTCGGCCATCGGCAGCTCTAGAAATGCACGCGTGGCCAGACCAGCGGACGCCATCGAAAGTTTCTCCGGATCGTTCCAGCGAGGACGGCAGTGTCCGCCGGACTGACCGTCCGGCTTTTCATACCGGACCCCGTAGAGTCGGTATGGCCGATAACGACGACGAGCTCGCTGAAGCCGTCCGCGAGCTCACACGGACTATCGACGAGCTTCGCCGGGAACTCGAGTCCGAACGTTCGCGGCGGGGGCCACGACTCCGGCCACCGACGCCACGGGAACTGCTTGCTTTTACCGACGACGTCGCGCTCCCCGCTGTCCTCTCGGTCCTCGAGGCGAGCGTTCGTGCCCTCGAGACCTTCCAGCGCGGGCTCGAACTCGTCAGGACCGAACGCGAGGTCCGCGATCGGACGAACGAGGCAGCGGCTACAACGAGCGACCGTGCGGACCAGTTCCGGCGGACGACGCTGTCGCGACTCGACACCGTCCTCGAGGAACTCCAGCGTGCGGCCTCGGAGGGCGCACTCCCCGCCGACGACGAGGCACGAGACCTGCTCTCGGAGGCACGACGGCTCCGCGACGAGGTCGACGACCGCCTTCGAGCCGAGACCGACGAGGTCGAGACGCCGGACGAACCGACCGGCTGGCAGGGAGACGAGACGGTCAGTATCGACATCGAGGAAGGCACACCGCCGGAACCCGACTCGAGCGACGAGCCCGACGAACCCGATCCGTCGGTCGACGTCGAGGCCGAACTCGAGACGCTCAAAGATCAGTACGGACCCGAAGAGGAGAGTTCGGACGGTCCTGCAGCCGACGAGACCGATGGAAATCCGGATTCGAGTGATACGGATGGTGATCGGGAAGACTCGAGCGAGGAGTCCGGAGCCGACGCGAACGACGAAAACGGGGACTCGAGCCCCGACGACGGTTCGGACGAGAACTAAACTGGTTCGAATCGGTAGCCGTCCCAGGACTGGCTGTCGGGCTCTCGGATGCCCGCACCCGGTTCGCGAAGCGCTTCCTCGTAGACCGGCTGGACCTCGTCACCCGTTTCGACGTCACCGGTCGTCAACTGGACGATCGCACGGACGAAGTCGTCGCCGTCGTCGAACGCATCACTGACGTCGAACTCGACGATCGCGAGGTGGTTCGGTTCGCGGACGCCCGGCGGCGTCGCCGTCGAGGTCGTCCACGTGACGACCTCGGCCGGGTACTCCGTCAGATCGATCGTCTCTACCGGTTCCGCACCGCCCGGACCGCGCGGATGCCCGGGGTAGCTGATCGTACCGTTCTCGTATCGGGTCGCTTCCATCGTCATTGTGCTGCCTCCATGATCGTGGTGATGACGCAGTTCCCGAAGCCGCCGACGTTACACGTGAGGCCGACGTCGGCCTCGACCTGTCGCGGCCCGGCCTCGCCGACCAGTTGCTCGTAGATCTCGACGCCCTGTGCGACGCCGCTTGCCCCCAGGGGATGGCCCTTGGACTTGAGCCCGCCGGAGGTGTTGATCGGCAGTTCGCCGTCGCGCTCGGTGTACCCCTCCTCGACGAGTTTCCAGGCCTCGCCCTGTTCGGCGAAACCGAGTCCCTCCATCTGCAGGAACTCGAGAATGGTGAACATGTCGTGCAGTTCCGCGACGTCGATATCCTCGGGATTGCGGCCGCTCATCTCGTAGGCCCCTTTGCCGCTCTCGACGACCCCACCCATCACGGTCGGGTCCTCGCGTTCGTGGACGACGTGGGTGTCGGTCGCACCGTCGATGCCCGTGATGACGGCGTACTCGTCTGCGTACTCCTCGGCAACCGACTCGGGACAGAGCATCAGCGCCGCCGACCCGTCCGTGATCGGACAGAAGTCGTACAGCCGCAACGGATCGGCGACGATCGGTGACTCGAGTACCGTCTCGAGGTCGACCTCCTTCCGGAACTGGGCGTTCGGGTTGTCGAGGCCGTTCTCGTGGTTCTTGACGGCGACTTTCCCCAGGCTCTCGCGAGGGGCGTCGAACCGTTCGAGGTAGTGTCGCGCGGTCAGCCCCGCAAAGGAGGGGAGGGTGACGCCGGTCTTGTATTCGGCCGGGTGGGTCAGCGACGCGATGACGTCCGTCGCCTCACCCGTAGTCTTGTGAGTCATCTTCTCGCCGCCGACCAGCAGCGTCATGTCGCTCGCGCCGCTGGCGACCGACTGCCAGGCGGCGTAGATCCCCGCACCGCCGCTGGAACTGGTCTGGTCGACCCGCTGAGTGTAAGCCGGCATCGCATTCAGGTCGTGTGCCAGCGCGTTCGGGATACCGGTCTGTCCTTCGAACTCGCCGCTCGCCATATTCGAAACGTACAGGTGGTCGACCTCGGCTGCGTCGACACCCGAATCCTCGAGACACTCGAGTCCGGCCTCCGCGAGGAGATCGAGAACCCACTCCCCCTCGCGTTGCCCGAACTGGGTCATCGAGGCACCGATAATTGCAACGCGTTCCATATCCTACGTGACTCGAGTCAGCGATTTATATGGTGGGGGTCGCGATTCTGTCGGTCAGGCCTCGAGCGCCAGGCACGCCCGACCGTCTCGAATCGGTGCGACAGGCCGGTCGCCTCGGTCGTGAACTCGTCCAGTAAACCGTGCGTCAGCAATCGTTGCAGTCAGTTACGGCCGATCGTCGCGCTCCTCGAGTCGTTCGACCCGCCGCTCGAGATCCGCGACTCGCTGCTCGTCGACGCGATTGCCGCTGAGGACGACGTAGCCGACTGCGATGATGAATATCGGAACGGCGAGAAAGAGCACCAGTATAAAGAGCATAATCAGTAGTTCGGGGCCACCCGGCGCACCGGGAATGAAAAGCGGTGTGTTCATGCTGGATCGATCACATCAATGCACGATAAACCTGGTGGGTCCCTGACTGCCGTCGTCGCGTCACGCCGACTCGGGCGACGCAGTCCGTAACTCGCTTGCACGCGAGCGCGCCTGTGAAATGACTGCTGGGCGAGCCTCGAACGAGACGAGTACGTCGTCGTCGCCGTAGGAGACGTCCTCGACGTTCGCGTTGTCGTGGATCCACGAGACCAGACTCATGGTGTCGTCGGTCATCGGGAGCACGAGTCGCTCTTCCTCCCAGTCCGGGAGTTCGTGGTCGATGCGCTCGAGCAACGCCTCGACGTTCGTTCCCTCCTGGGCACTCACAGTGACCGGGTTCGGTGCCAGCGAGGAGATCGCCTCGCGTTTCTCCGCGAGTTCCTCGTCGTCGACCCTGTCGATCTTGTTCAACACCGTCACGATCGGCGCCTCGTTGCGCTCGTAGAGGGTGTCGTGGCAGGTGACCAGTTTCTCGTGGATCTCGTCGACCGGTTCGCTGACGTCGACGACGAGCAAGACCAGGTCCGCCCGATAGACCGAATCGAGCGTCGACTTGAACGACTCGACCAGCCAGTGCGGGAGATCGCTGATGAACCCGACGGTGTCGGTAACGAGAACGTCGCGCGGCTCGATGTCCGCACGCCGGGTCGTGGTGCCAAGCGTCGTGAACAGCCGATCCTGTGACTCTGCGGTCGACTCGAGGTCCCGGTGGAGGCCCTCGTTCTCGTCGACGTCGAGGTCGGTCGCGAGCCGTCGCAGCAGCGTCGACTTGCCCGCGTTCGTGTACCCCGCGAGCGCGACCAGATCGAATCCCGAATCGCGGCGACGCTCCCGGCGGTGCTGTTCGGTCTGTTCGATCCGCTCGAGTTCGTCCCGGATCCGGCTGATCTGGTTTTTGATGTCCTGCTCGCGGCTCTCGTCGTACTCGCCGAGACCCATGAACCCGGGGTGTTCCTCGCGTTTCGCGAGGCTGCTCTTTGCCTCGACCCGCGGGAGTTCGTACCGGAGTTCGGCCAGTTCGACCTGTAGCTGTGCCTTTCGGGTCTGGGCGCGCTGGCCGAAAATCTCGAGGATGAGCGTGAACCGGTCGATTACCTCGACGCCCTCGGGCAACAGCTGGCCGAGGTTGTACGTCTGGTAGGGGCCGAGCCGGTTGTCGAAGATGACCGTCGTGGCGTCGATTTCCGTGACTTTCGTCGCGAGTTCGTTCGCCTTCCCCTCACCGAGTTGCAGGGCAGGGTCGGCCTTTCTCGACTGGGTGACCTCGCCGACGACGGTGTATCCCGCCGCCGCTGCGAGGTCGCGGATTTCACTGGTGTCTGGCGTGCCGGAGTCGACGCGTTTTGCGATGATCGCTCTCATACTGGGTGAATCGGATGTGGACTGCTCGCGCTCGCAGTACTCGTACCTGGTCGGTCGGTACGCTCGGGCTCACCCCCGCCCGCGCCAGTGCCGTCGTCGGCCCGGCTGATCGGGCGTGAAACGATCGACCCCTCGAGTTCGTCAGTGATGGCGGTCGAACACCTCCGCTGGACGAGCGTGAGTCATACGTCACCGTACGTATCCGACCGTCTTGAATCCCGTGCTCACTCCGGCCGCCGTCGGCCACAACACAACAGTCATTATTCCCGACTCGAATGACGGGCACGATGATAAACGCCGATCCGACGACGCTCGCACTCGAGTTCTGCGGCGGTGCCCTCATCGGTGCGCTCGTAGGCTTTGGCACGAAACGGATCGCAAAACTGCTCGCGATCATCATTGGCGTACAGCTGATGGTCTTTCGCTACCTCGAGTCGCAGGGAATCGTCGTCGTCGACTACAACCGGCTCACGGCCGGCCTCGTCGACGCACAGGAACAGGCACAGGTCCAGGCTGCCGGTACAGAGATCCACCAGCTCGAGTCGTTGCTCTCGGTCGCATCGGTCGGCATTGGATTCACGAGCGGCTTCCTGATCGGATTCCACCGCGGATAGCCGACAGAAACCAGCCAGCTATCGGGTTTTCAGGTCGTCTTTGTCCTTGACGATCTCCGTCTCTGCTTCGCCGCTCGAGTGTTCGTTGACGACGTTGTAGAAGTCGTTTTGCATCCCTGCAGGGAACGTGACGACGCCGATCCAGGAGCCGTCGGGCTGCCACTCTTCGCGCTCTAGGTCGCCGAACTGTCGAACCTGTGCCTGGGCGCTGCCCGCGTACTCGGCGGGAATCTGGACGGCGATCGTCACCTCTTCGAACCGGATCGGGATGACGGGCCGGAGCGCGTCCAGCGCGTCGTCGACCTGACTCTCGACGGGCTCCATCGGATCGACCGTGAAGCCAGCCTCCTCTAAGGCGTTCTCGATGCGCTCCGGCGGATGCGGGGCATCGTCCATCTGTGGGTTGATCGCGTTGCGTGCGATCGTATCGATCAGCTGCTTGCGCTTCTGTTCTTGCATCTCGCGGCGCTGTTCGGCCGTGATCTGGATCTCTCCGTCCTTGATGACTTCCGGGATGATCTCGAGCGGTTCGGTCGTGTCGAACACCTTCTCGAGATCGTCCTCGGCCGGCCGGTCACCGCGCGAGGCGTCCTCGAAGACGTCTTCCGCTGCGATCACGTCCTCGAGATCGTCGTCGAACTCGTCGCGTTTGATCTCGAGTGCCGCGTCCGGATCGACCAACACTTCGAAGCGCGCCCCGTGTGACTCGAGTCGCGCCGTCACCGCCTCGTCGAGTGATATCATACCGTGAAATACCTCCGGCCGGGTAAAAGAGCTTTTCCTGCTGACTCGAAGGGCTGGCTCTGCCTGGGACTGGCGGGCGACTGGTGACGACGGAAGTCGGAAGAAAGCGGGGTGAAGCGCCGACGATTCGCGCCCGGCCGGCAGCCGGGCGGCGGGCCGCGTTCTCGATTACGCTCGTTATTCGTCGCTCTCGTCAGCTTCGTCTTCGTCCCCGAGCAGGTCGTTCTCCTCGAGGTAGCTTTCGATGCGGTCCCGTTCGAACTGCTCGAACCGCTCGGTTTCGACGTCGATCGTCGCGAGTCCGACCTCGTTGGGGAGCAAGGAGCCCTCGTTGACCGACGCGAGAGCGTCGAGGGCAAGCGAGATGCCGCCGTCGAGATCGGCTTCCTCGTCGTAGTTCTCCTCTAAGTAGTCCTGAAGGTCGCCGCGGTCGGCACCGACGGCCAGGGCCTTCCACTCGTAGGGAGTGCCCGAGGGGTCGGTCTCGAACAGGCGCGGCTCGCCGTTGTCGATGCCGCCGACGATCAGGGCGACGCCGAACGGACGGGCGCCGCCGACCTGGGTGTACTGCTGGATGTGGTCGGTGACCTCCTTGGTCAGCGTCTCGACGCCGATCGGCTTGCCGTACCGGAGCTGGTTGACCTGGGCCTGGCGGCGCGCGAAGTCGATCAGCTGGCGAGCGTCGGCGACGTGGCCGGCGCTTGCGATGCCGACGTGGTCGTCGGCCTTGTGAATCTTCTCGACGCTCGAGTCCTCGAGCAGCGGGGAGGGAACTCGTTTGTCGACTGCCAGGACGACGCCGTCCTGCGTTCGAACGCCGATACTTGCCGTACCACGTTTGACCGCCTCGCGAGCGTACTCGACCTGGTAGAGTCGGCCGTCGGGCGAGAAGATCGTGATGCCTCGGTCGTACGCCTGCTGTTGGGCTTGTCCCTGCATAGTATCACGCTAAATCGTAATCGAGGTCTGTCGCGCCCGCGAACGCCTCATCGAGTCGTACGTCTGCAGATCCATCGTACACGACGGCGACTCGGTCCTCGTTCCCGAACACGACGTTTCTCTCTTCGGAATCTTGCCCGCCGCGTCCTAAATAGTTTTCTTCAGCGGCACGGATCGTGCCACTGATACCACATACGCGAATTCCGGCGGGAGAGCCATCTATCTCGTCGATACAGGCGATGGCTGCTCGAGCCGAATCGGTCTCGCCGCGACGGACCTTGACGAGTGCTTCCCCGCGTCCGTCCTCGAAATCGAACCTGACGACGGTCAGATCGGCTCTCGCACTCCCCGGATCGCCGAGCAGGTTCTGGCCCGCGTACCAGAGTTCGCGCTGGAACGATCGCCGATCGATGCTGGCGTCGGGCCAGGACTCGAGGGTAACGGCGAGGTACCGCCAGCGCGGGCGGAGGTGCTTCGGGAGGTGTTTCATTCCCCGTTTGCTCCGTCACGGCCGCGCTCGGCGACCAGCACGCCGACCTGGTCGTGGACTCGCTCGACCGCCGTCAGCGAGAAACCGGCGTCGGTGAACGCATCCGCGAGAGTACCGACGGTCGCTGGATCGTCGACCTCCGGCGAGTAGAACGGCTCCTCTGGGTCGGGTTCGCCGAAGAACATCACGTCGCCGAGCACGAACCGCCGTGGCTCGAGGTCGGCAATGACGTCGATCGCCTCCCGCTTCTCGTCGTCCGAGAGGTGGTGCATCGCGAAGTTCGAGGTGACGATATCCACGCGAGCGGAGCGAGTGTGGTCTCGAGGCGACTCCGACGACTCGGCGTCGACCTCGCCGTCGTACTCCGGTTCGCGGAAGGTCCCGTAGCCGAACTCGAGATTGTCGAGTCCCTGTTCGTCGGCCTTTTGCTCTGCCTCTTCCATCATTCCCTCGCTGATGTCCCGGCCGACGACGCGGTCGGCATCGGGGGCCAGTGCGAGCGCGATCGCGCCGGTACCGGTCCCGAGATCCAGCACGGTATCCGAATCGTCGGGGTCGGCGTGCTCGATCACCAGATTCGCACAGGCACGGTACTCCTCGGACTGTCCCTCGTCGTACTCGCCGGCTACCTCGTCGAACCGGGCGGCGTGGTCCTCAAGACTCTTCTTCATACCTGCCACGTTCGACCCCGGGTTCAATGAACTCCTCGGACTGGATGCGACGATTGCGCTCGGCGAGACGTCCCCACTCCGCGAGTCCCGCTTCGACGAACTCCTCGGGAAGGCCGATCTCGGCCCCGACCGCTGTCAGTTCCCGGGGAGCCCGGAACTCGAGATGCGACGTCGGCGTCCCGCTCACGACGTAGGGGGCGTCGTAGTGGTCGACGATTTCGTACAGTTTCTGCAGCGACTGGACGGTCCTGACGCGTCGCCCGCCGTGAGTCCGGAGGACGCCCGAGAGGTCGAACTCGAGGCGGACGCCGTTCTCGTCGGCTGCCTTCGCGACGACGTGGTTGACGTCGCCCTCGCCGGTCATCGGGTGGGCGAGCACGTCGACTTTCTCGTTTTCGACGGCGAAGCGGTTCAGCGCCGGCGTGCCGCCCGAGACCGTGACGATCGTCTCGTCGGTCCGGTAGTTCCCGACCGCGCCGCTTGCCTGCTGGGGATCGTCGGCCCGGATCTCGATCCCCTCGACGACGTCGACCCCGTAGGCCTCGCGGATCTCGTCGGGGTTGTAGTCGGCTCGAGCGTCGGACCGGTTGCGCACGACCACGCCCTCGAAACCGTAGTCGGCCGCCGTTGTCGCGAGCCTGGCGACCGTACTCTCTCCGTCGGGGTGGGCGTGGACGGCCTCGTACATACCCGAGAACTCTCGGGGCGGTGACTTGGGGTTTGCGTCATCTCTCGAGACGCCCTCGACTTACACGGCCGGGAGTACGCCTCGAGCACCGCGAGAGGCGTACGACTCGGGGGAGGGCAGGCGATCACCCGATAACCGACCGCGAGCGACTGTAAGGAGCGAGCGGGCCGACGACTGATGTGGAGAACGCGAAGCGTTCGAAACGGAAGGAGGAGTGCTTTTGATCGAAATTTTACCGAGGGACAACGCGCCGTGCGGCAGCTATGCTGCCGTCGGCGCGAAAGACCGCAGAGTAAAATTTCGGTTCTAGTTGAGAATAGATTGCGCGACAGTCGCGAGCTGGCCGTTGTCCGCCTCCCGAAGTCGGTCGTCGCCGATCTTCAGGCGTAGGCGAGGACGGCCGACGTCGATCGGGACTTTCTCGGTGTCGATCAGTCCCATGTCCTCGAGTTTGGTCTTCGTTCGGCTGAACGTCGCTTTGGAGGCGATACCGACGTCCTCGCCCCACTTGCTGATGTCGTACAGCAGTGCGTCGTTGCGGGCGGCGACGAGCAGGGAGATAGTGACTTCGTCGAGGCCGTCGCCGTCGCCTCGGGCGGTCTCGAGCGAGTTCAGAATAGAGGAGAAATCTTCCTCGGCGGCCGGGCCAATTTCCTCGGAGAGCGTTTCGCGGACGTCGCTGATCGGGGGCGTCCGGAGGTTGAACGTTTTGGCGTCGTCCCAGCGGGCCGCGTAGGTGTCGTAGGTGTCCTGGACGAAGCTCTCGTCTTCGGTGATGAGCCCGCCGACGCGGTCGCCGGCGTGGACGATGGCGATGGTCCGTTCGTCGGTGACTAGAAGCGAGTTCTCGGGTGCCTCCTCGAGCGTGCGCAGTGCGAGTGCGTCTTCGCTGATGAGGTCGGCGGCGTTGGAGGCGACGATGAAGTCGTCCATGACGTCTTTGAGTGTCCGTTCGTCTGCGAGCATGTGTACCGTCGGAAGCGAGCCGTCGAACCGGGTCGCGACCGAGACGAACTCTTCGATGGCGTCCCACGAGGGGTTGACCATGTAGACGTCCCCGCTTGCGTCCTCGAGGACGCTTTCGAGGATATCGTCAATCTGGTGGTTGAGTAAATTCGAGGTCATGCCTGTGCAGAAGTAAACGTGAGAATCTCACTTAATTTTGCCGGCCGTTACGGTACTATAAGTCCTCTGGCCGCCTGTCAAAGGACTGTGTTTCACGCGAGAGTGGCGTGTCGGCAGTTCAGGGGCGATATTTGGCTTCAGCCGTCGATATTCGATCGATAACAGGCCGCTGCGAGAAGGGGAACCTGGAGGTGCTGTAAGAGTGGGTCGTCGATGGGAGTCGGCTGAACTCGGTCACAGTGATCGGCCGAAATATAGACGTATAATAGAAACCGATTATGCAGCAATAAATATATAACGGCCATTTGCAATTATAGGAACGCATGGGTGATCGCGAAGACCGATCGTGGTGGATCGGTAACTGGCAAGTCGACGGACAGTCCGGACGGGTAACCGAACAATCGGTTCGCGCAAAAGGTATCAGTACGTACGGCGGGCCCTGACGTCGTCGACCCCCCAGACGACGTCAGCGAGTACGATCGAACCGGGACCAGAGTTCCTCGGACCAGTACAGGTCCCCGTCGTAGATAACTGACGCCTCCATTTCTTTCAGTAACGTCGCGAGTTCAGACCCGGACAGTGTCATGTTCGTCTCGTTGCCACAGAGGTAGGCGTACTCGTTGTCCTCGGTGTGTGGATAGTAGTGAGCGCCCGTCGCGCGCGTCATGTAACAGTCGACGGTGACGTGATACCGGTCGGCCGAGTCGAGGTCGTCCGCGACGCCCGACGGGATCGGTCCCGGGAGATCACTCGAGGTGTCGTCCAGCGGGTTGATCGTGATCGTCGTCGGGAACCGGTGTTCGGCCTGTGTCAGGGAGTGGGTTCCGTCCCCGACGACTGCGTAGTCTTTGCCCATCATGATCCGTCGACGGGCCAGCCCCATCGCGCGCTCGATGCTGAACCCGTGGACCAGCAGTTTCGCGAACGTCGAGCCGACGGTGACGGCGTGGTCGTTGAGGACCTGCGAGAACGTCACCGCGCCCGCGACGCTTCCGTTCTCGATTAGCCGTTTCCCCTCGTAGAAGGAACCACAGGCGTTGAGGAAGAACGTCTGGGTGTTACAGCGATCGAGATTCGACACCGAAAGGTAGCCGTCGGAACAGCGAAAGCCGTCGGTCTCGCAGTGGCCGATGTAGTGGACGAAGTCGTGGTCGTTCTCGAAGATTCTGGCGAGGTCAGCCTGGCTGACCGACTCCTCGACGGTGACGTCGATCGGGAGTTCCTCGGAGCGTTGCCGGTAGATCGGCGCGACCTCGTCGTACTCGCTTGCCATCTCGGGGTCGTTGAGGACGACCCGGATCGAGGTCGCGTCGCTCGAGCGCTCGAGGTAGTCGAGTCGGTTGTAGTAGGCTTCGGGCGCAGATTTGAAGACGTCGATCGGGACGCCGTCGGCGAGCCAGCCGTGGACCCGGCCGTGGCGTAACTCGGGTTTGACGACGTCGACCGAGGCGACCTCGCCGGCGCTGGCCCGGTCGGGAGTGGCAGGACCGAAGTCGTCGGTCGCGTTCGGTCCGCGGTAGAAGTCCTCGAGCGAGCGTTCGATCAACTCTTTCCCCTCTAACGTGGAGGTTCGGGGTCGGTAGATCAGGCTCATCCGGTCGAGCAGGAAGGGAAGCGCCTCGAGCCGATCGAACTCGGGGGCGACGTACGTCGAGAGGTGCCACTCCGGGATGCGGTGTTCGATCGCTGTAAAGGGGACGTCGAGGTAGGTTGCCAGCCGCTGCTGTGGCGTTGCATCGTAGAGAGCGGCCGCGCTACAGTTCAGTTCTTCGAGGAGGGTCTCCTCCGCTAACCTGGTTCCGTACGGGCCCGCGTTGCGAACGAGACAGTCGAGGAAGAAGGCTTTCCGGAGCAGTCGTTCGACGTCGCGCTCGAGGGTCGGCATCGGAGAGAGGTGGCGTTCGATCCCCTGGTCGGGAAGTCTGAGTATCGGGGCGTCCTCTCCGCCGTCGGCGGTCCGAACCCTCGCCTGCAGGTAGTACGCGAGCGGCGCGGTGACGTACAGCGACTCGTAGCAGGGCGGGACGACGAGTTCGATTCCAGTCTCGGGTGCGTCCGCCGCGACCTTGTCGGGGATCTCGAGTTCGTCGCCGTGCTCGAGCAAGGAGGGGTGGCCCCGCAGCGTCGGGTAGGTTCGGTCGGGGCCGTCGGTCTTGTGGGAGGCCGCGAGGTGAGAGATCGCTTCGGCGACTTTCGACGGGTCGTCCGGAACCGTAATCGTCCCTGCGGGGAGTTCGTGACGGCTTCGAAACCCGAGAACGACCTCGGTTCGTTCGGGGAACGAGACGACGACGGATTCGAAGCCGGCCGTCTTCTCGATCGTTGCCCGGCCGGAAAACCGGAGATACGTCTTGATCTCCGTGTCGACGTCGACCACGTACTCTCCGGGACCTAACGTGAGCGGCTCGCCGGTGGGGTTCAGTTCGTACCGATCGTCCGACTCCGCCGAGAACGCGTAGACGACCGAGTGTGGGAACTCGAGGTGGGTCGCCGTCGCGAGGACGGTGTCGTCGACCGCCCGCGAGAGGTCGGGCGCGTCGCCACTGACCGCGAGATCGCCACCACGAACCGATAACTCGGCGTTGTCCACGTCGGTGACGCGGAGAGTCTGGTCTCCCAGCTCCCACTCTATCATTCGAACGTTCGAATGTCACGGAGAGAAGTTAGTTGTATTGGATCGGCCACCACCGACATGTATTTGTACTGGAAACAAGTATTGGAAACGAAGTTGTGTGGCGTCTCGGTTTCCCTGGGTGAAGCCAACGGTACGGAGATTACCCGGGAAAGGTACACTTATACGACACCCAGACGCCTTATCCCACATGGACCACGACCACGTTCGGGACGTCGATCCCGCCGTTGCGGACGCGCTCGAGAGCGAGGTAGATCGCCAGCGCGAGACCCTGCAGATGATCGCCAGTGAGAACCACGCCAGCCGTGCGGTCGTCGACGCCCAGGGGAGCGTCCTGACGAACAAGTACGCCGAAGGGTATCCCGGCTCGCGGTACTATGGCGGCTGTGAGTACGCCGACGAGGTCGAAAACCTCGCGATCGAACGCGCGACGGAACTGTTCGGTGCCGAACACGTCAACGTCCAGCCGCACTCGGGAACGCAGGCGAACCAGGCCGTCTACTTCGCGATGTTAGAGCCCGGCGACAAGATTCTCTCGCTGGATCTGACCCACGGCGGCCACCTCAGCCACGGCCACCCGGCGAACTTCGTCGGTCAGCTCTATGACGTCGAACAGTACGAGGTCGACCCGGAGACGGGCTATCTCGACTACGAGGGACTGGCCGAGCACGCCGAGGAGTTCGATCCCGACATCATCGTCTCGGGCTACTCCGCGTACCCGCGTGAAGTCGAGTGGGACCGCATTCAGGAGGCCGCCGACAGCGTCGACGCCTACCACCTCGCGGACATCGCTCACATCACGGGCCTGGTCGCCGCCGGCGTTCACGAGTCGCCGGTCGGCACCGCCGACTTCGTCACCGGCTCGACCCACAAGACCATCCGCTCCGGTCGCGGCGGCATCGTCATGTGCGACGAAGAGTACGCCGACGACATCGACTCCGCCGTCTTCCCCGGCGGACAGGGCGGCCCCCTCATGCACAACGTCGCTGGCAAGGCCGTCGGCTTCAAGGAAGCACTCGATCCCGAGTTCGAGGAGTACGCCCGCCAGACCATCGCGAACGCGAAGGCACTCGGCGAACAACTCGTCGACAACGGCTTCTCGCTGGTCTCGGGCGGTACGGACAACCACCTCGTGCTCGTCGACCTGCGCGAGAGCCACCCCGACACCTCCGGCGGCGACGCCGAAGAAGCACTCGTAGAGGCCGGCATCGTCCTCAACGGGAACACGGTGCCCGGCGAGACCCGATCCGCGTTCGACCCGAGCGGTATCCGTGCAGGGACGCCCGCACTGACGACGCGTGGCTTCGACGAAGACGACTGTCGCACCGTCGCCGACCTGATCACTCGCGTCGTCGACGCGCCCGACGACGAGTCGGTCATCGCGGAGGTCCGCGAGGAAGTCGAGCAGCTCTGTGCGGAGAACCCCCTCTACGAGTAGCGAAGCAACTGCACCGTTTTTCTCTCCGAACGCCGAATACACGCGCAATAGTTTTGCCCTCGAGTGCGCCGTCTCTCGCGTCTGATTCGGGCAGTCGAGCCTTCGATCGTCGCCTCTCTCGGAGACCGGCAGGTCGGAACTCGCGTAGCGACGCGGGCCTGCCACTCGCCGGCACGCGGCTTTTCCCCGGACTCGCCGTAGCGCGGCTATGTCGACGCAACCGACCGGAACGATCCTCGACGACGACCGACTGCTCGAACTCCGGGAGACCGACCGGACGACCGGCTCGGAGCTGGCGATCGAGGTGACGCCGGTCGCGGAGTTCATGGGTGCCTCGAGCGGCGACGAGGTCGACTGGGCCGTCGACGAACATCGCGATCAGCCGATGCTCGTGTTCACTGGGCTTGACGGGGAACCGACCTCGAGCGTCCCGTATCCGCGGGAACTCTACGAGGAGGGTGGCGAGATCGTCGCGCCTGTGCCCGACACGCTGGTCCGGACCGAATCGCCCGGAGGACTGGGGATCGACCTCGAGGCGTACGACCCCGAGCGGCCGTTGCTTTTCGACGCGATCACGGCCGCAGAGACGATCGGTCTCGTTCCGGTCCGGTTCGACGACGGAGAGCCCTACCGCGCCGAACCGCTGCCGGAAACGGCCGGCGAGAGCGACCCCGTCGCGGAGGAGACGATCGACCGCGAACGCGACGCCGATCCGACACCCCGGCCGGAGACGATGGACGCACCGATCGATCCGATCGTGCTCGACGACGTGCTGGCCGACGCGCCAAACGACGTCCCCGAATCCGACGTCGTCGGAATTCTGGAAGCGATCGTGACCCACGACCTCGTGGGCGTGAGCGACCACGTCGCGGGCGCGTCGCCGGTGACGGTCGACGACCGTGCGATCTGTCTACTCGAGCGAGACGCCTGGATCGAACGGCTGGTTCCCGAACTCGAGGCGCACGACGTCGATGTCGACCCCGACGCACTCACGGCGGCCCGGAAAGCCCACGAAAGACAGGCCGACCGCTTGCTCGAGGACGCCGGAGACGGAGACGACGCTCTCGAGGGAGAGTACGACGTCGTAGTCACGAACGAGCGAGACACTGCCGAGTGGGAGGTGTCGGAACCGGGGGCGAGCCAGTAGTATACACAAACGTGGCTATCTAGGGTTGTTCGACACCAGAATATAGGCACGAACCCGAGGGTTGATTAGCCTCGCGGTTGGCATCTCGAGTATGACCGAGATTATCGACGGCGACGCCGTCGCGAGCGAGATCCGTGCGGGATTGACCGATTCGATCGAGACGCTCGCCGATGAAGGCACGCGGCCGGGGCTGGCGACGGTCCTGATGGGCGACGATCCCGCCAGCGAGACGTACGTCAACATGAAACAGCGCGATTGCGAGGAGGTCGGCATCGAGAGCTATCACGTCGACGTCGACGGCGATGCTCCGGCCGAGGACCTGTACGACGAGATCGCTGCGCTGAACGAGAACGACGACGTGCACGGCTACATCGTCCAGGCACCCGTTCCGGACCACGTCGACTATCGCGAGGTCATTCGCCGCGTCGACCCCGCGAAGGACGTCGACGGGTTCCACCCCGAGAACGTCGGTCGGCTCGTGGCTGGCGACGCCCGGTTTCGCCCCTGTACGCCCCACGGCGTCCAGAAACTGCTCGAGGCCTACGACGTCGAAACCGAAGGTGCGGACGTGACGATCGTCGGCCGTTCGGAGATCGTCGGCAAGCCGCTGGCGAACCTGCTGATCCAGAAGGCCGACGACGGGAACGCGACGGTGACGGTCTGCCATTCACGGACGGAGAACCTCGCCGAAAAGACCCGTAGCGCGGACATCGTCGTCGCAGCAGCGGGCGCGCCGGAACTCGTCGACGGCTCGATGATCGGCGAGGACGCGGTCGTGATCGACGTCGGCGTCAACCGGGTGGACGCTGACAACGAGAAGGGGTACGAACTCGTCGGCGACGTCGAGTTCGAGAGCGCGAAAGAGCAGGCGAGCGCGATCACGCCCGTTCCCGGCGGCGTCGGCCCGATGACGCGAGCGATGTTGCTCTACAACACCGTCGAGGCCGCGAGCCTGCAGGAAGGAATCGACGTCGAGTTGCCGTAGCTACGTCCGGAAATCGAACCGCGGCCCGCCGTACGTCGGCGGCTCCGGCTCGAGCTCCACCCCCTTCTCGTAGCGCACGAAGTTGAGATAGAACGGTCGGCCACAGCCCTCGACTGACTCGCCCTCGAGGTCGGTGACGGGACCGTCCTCGCCACAGATGAACTCGAGTCCGTCGGCGGCTTCCCGGCGTTCGAAGGCGTCGTCCGGCGTGGCGTACTCCCAGCCGGGCTGGGTGCGTTTCGTGACCGACCGGTCCGCGAGGTCGGGCGGCCGTTCGACGCTCGTGACGACCCCGCAGTGGGGACAGGTGTACCGAACGGTGACGGTCTCAGTGTCGGTCATCGACCGTCCTAGGGACGGGGGCGACGTAAGCCTGCGGGCGCAGCGTTCGAATCGCTTACCCGCCTCCCCGACGACCTCCCACTATGACCGAGTTCGACCCCGAGAAGTTCGAGGAAAAATACGTCTACTACTTCGAAGAACTCGAGTCAGCCTACTCGAGTGCCTACCAGCAACTGCACGGCCAGTACGACTCGCAGGTGCTCAAGGCGATCGACCGGCAGGTGTTGAGCGAGAGCGAGCCGGTTTACGAAGGTGACGGCCAGTTCCGCGTCGAACTCCCCGACGACGTCGACGAACGGGTCGGCTCCGTCGCCGACCACGACCAGTTCGAGACCGTCCTCGAGCGACTCGTCGGAGAGATCGAACGCGAGCTACGGCGAACGTTCGAGTTCGAGTAACGAGGTTTGGGCCACTGATACGGTCATCTTCTTTGCTACAATCAGCAGAATATTCTAACCAAGTGATTATTACGGTCACGTGCAAGAGCAAACGTCTGCTGAGGTCCGACGTATCGTCTCGTAGTCACTCATTTGGGTGACTTTTTCAGTATTCGGAATAGTCGAGACTGCTAGATACGTACCGACTTTCTCCACGATATGAGGAGACGGAGTTATTTCTGAATCTACTCGTCGGGAAGTTTTATACCTCTTTTCCGTTGTAGTTATAACATTCGCTCTCGCAATTGCAGGTGGATCGAGTGTGGTAGTTTATAATTGGGTTGCAGAACGGTTCGGTGGCATACGTGTAAGGATACCGTATCGAAAACGATCATAGATGCACGTCTCCTATCAGAACGCGAATCCCCGACGAGGGAACGAATCGACGATTCTCCGATTCACCGACGGTGATGCCAAAGCGGTGCTGCTCGTCGATTCGGGAGACGGCGTCGATCTCGATTCCTTGCTCGCAGCCGACGAGTACCTCAACGGAGTTCTCCTGACGCACGCTCACATCGATCACTACCGAACGCTCGGCAAGAACGTCCGCCACAACGCCCCGGTGTACGTATCGCCAGCGACCGGGACGATTCTCGAGCACTCGCTTTCCGAGGCACGGAAGGACAACGATCTCGGCGACGTTGACGCAGTGCTGGATTCGATCGAACCGATCGGCGAGTGGACGCCAGTTCTCGAGGGACTCGAGATTCGGCCGGTCCCGGCCGGTCACACGCCCGGTGCAGCGGGATTTCTCGTTCGCTTCCGGGAGACGTTCGGTCCGAAGGGAGACGACGTGGCGTCGATCATCTCCGACGAACGCTACATTCTCGTGACGGGTGACTTCACGACGCGGCCGTGTGCCGGATTTCCGCCGCTCCCGACGTCGTTTCCGGTCGACGTCGACGCGGTCTTTCTCAACGCGTCCACGAACGAGACCACGATCGAGCAACGAAATGAGGCCCTACAGACGATCCTCGAGCGAGCGTACGGCGGGTCGCGAGTCGTCGTCGCTGCGAGCGCGCTTACCGGGGTACAGTACGCGCTCTTGCTGGCCGCGATCGCCGCCGAACTCGATCGCTCCCTGTCGATTACGGTCGTTGGCCAAACTGCACGAGTGCTCGACGCTTTGGACATCGAACGTCCAGAGATCGAATCGTGTGCTGTGTTCGATCGCCCGTCGGACGTCCTCGAGGCCGAGACCGTCACAATCGCGGGGCCCGACAGTCCGACGACGGGGAGTGCGAAACGCCTGTTGCTCGCGATACATGATCGGCCCGCGGACGCGTTCGTCCAGTTGGCGACCGACGATTCGGAGCCGATCTCGAACGCGAACTGTTCGACCTACGCGTTCCGGTCGGACAACCATCCGTCACGGGATGAACTCGACGAGGTCGTTCGGGCGATCGCGCCCAAACACCTCGTCGTCAAACACGCAAGCGGCTACAGGCTCGACACGTTCCAGCGGCGATACGATCGGTGTTTCACATGGGCTCCCGACGACGGAGTCAGTCGCGTGCTGTACGAAGACGGAGAGTGGTCAAAGCCCGGATGGATAAGCGAGAGTGCAGCGCGACGGATTCGACACCGACAGTGGAAGACAAACGGCGACCGCCCGCTCGCGACCGACGACGATTCGATGTCGCTTTTGCGTCAGCCAGTCGATCCGGATGCCGAAGGTGTCGACGTCGACGCGTTCCGCTCGCAGTTTTCGGGATCGGTTGCTGATCCGTACGACGACCAAGTCGCCCTCACCGACCGAGACGACGCTCCCCCGGCGTCCGAAACCGCAACAGTCCCCGAAACGGATCGATTCGAAGCACGAGTGTTCGGTGACGGGGACGGGAAGACTCTGCTAGAGGTCCTCGAGTCGACGGATTTCAGTCCCGGCGAAATCGTCGAAGTCTCTCTTTCTCGCCCGGCCGAAGACGGCGACAGTAGCGAGAACCGAGACGGGCTGGAACAGTCCGAGTGACAACTCCCGGAACACCTTTCTCCCTGACGGGAATCCACTCAGGTATGATCGACGAGACGGTCGAGGAGATCCAGGAGATGCAGACCCACAGCTCCTCGGTGGTCGCCGTGAACGCGACTCGAGCCCTCGAGGAGCTAACGGAGCGGGAGTTCGCCACCGTCGAGGAGTACGTGCGTTCGCTCGAACGAAACGGCTCCGTCCTCCGACGGGCGAATCCCTCGCACGCGTCGTTACAGAACGCCGTCCGGAGCGTCGTCGAAGACGTCAGCGACGCCGACCTCGCGGACGTCGCGGAGGCGAAAGAACTCACCCGCGAGAAGATCGACGAGGTCGTCTCGCGGGTCGAATCTGGCAAGCGCCTGGCCGCCGAGAACGCCGTCGACTACCTCGAAGACGGCGCGACGCTTTTGATCCACGACTACTCGTCGACGGTACTCGAGGCGCTCGAGTTGGCCGTCGAGGACGGCAAGACGTTCGACGTCTACATCACGGAGGCCCGGCCCCGGTACATCGGCCGGAAGACCGCCAGGGCGCTGGCCGACCTCGAGGGTGTCGAACCGACGCTGATCACCGACAGCGCACACGGCCACTACCTCGAGGAGTGCGATCGCGTCGTGGTCGGGATGGACTGTATCGTCGACGACACGCTGTACAACCGCGTCGGCACGTTCCCGATCGCGTCGACGGCGAATCAGCTCGACGTGCCGGTGACGGTGCTCGGCTCCGCCTCGAAGATCGTCGGTGACGGGTTCGTCTTCGAGAACGAGTTTCGCTCCGGCAGCGAGGTGATGCTCGAACCCGCCGAAGGCTTTGCCGTCGAGAACCCGAACTACGACGCGACGCCCGTGGAGTTACTCGAGAGCGTGATCACCGACGAGGGACGCCAGGAACTCTGATGGGACCCCGAACCTGACGGTCAGTTTTTCCTGGCAACTGCTTACCCTGTAAGCGGTCGTACGGTGGCTATGCGCCTCGTTCAGGTGTTCGTCCCGCCAGGGGAACTGGATCTCGTTCTCGAGACGGCGGATGCCACGGGAGTCGATTGCGCCGTCTCGGAGGAGACGAACGGCGGAGAGTTCGAGGCACTCGTCTCGATACCCGTCCCGCCGGCGGCCGTCGAACCGTTGCTCGCCGAGTTGCGAACTGCAGGGCTCGGCAGCGACTCCTACACGGTCGTTACTGCCGCCGAAACGATCGTTTCGGAGCGTCGGGACGACCTGACCGACGTCTCCGCTGGCACCAGAATCTCTCGAGAGGAACTCCAGTCGCGGGCGGCGGACCTCGCACCCGCTGCGTCGACGTACTTCGTCTTGCTCGTCGTGAGTACCGTCATCGCGACGGCCGGTCTGTTACTCGATTCCGCAGCGACGATCATCGGAGCGATGGTCGTCGCACCGCTGATGGGACCGGCACTCGCCGCGAGCGTCGGCGTCGTCGTCGACGACGACGAACTCGCGGCCCGTGGCGTCGTCCTTCAGGCCGCCGGACTCGCGGTTACGGTCGTGACGGCAGCACTGGTCGGCTGGCTGCTCAGGGGGACAGTACTGTTGCCGCCCGGCTTCGATATCACGTCGGTCCCGCAGGTACGGGAACGCATCACACCGGACGTGATCGCACTGTTTCTCGCGCTCGGCTCCGGTGTGGCAGGCGTCGTCAGTCTCACCAGGAACGTCGGCTCGGTTCTCGTCGGCGTCGCAATCGCGGTCGCACTCGTTCCACCCGCTGCGACCGTGGGCCTCGGGATTGCCTGGTGGCACCCGACGGTCGTCGTTACCGCTGGCACGCTCGTGCTGGTCAATCTACTCTCTATCAATCTCACCGCACTGATCTTGCTGTGGGTGTCGGGGTATCGACCGCGAGCGACCGAACGAGTCGAGCACGTCTACGGCAGACTTCGCTCGCGCGTCGTCGTCCTCCTGGTCGCCATCGCCGTCCTCTCGCTGGTCCTCGGTGGCGTCACCTACGGCACCTACCAGACCGCCTCGGTCGAGCACAATGTCCAGACCGAACTCGAGGCGATGAGCGACGATCCGGTCTTCGGCGACCTGCAGTTTCGCGAGGTCGACGTCCAGTACGAACTCGTCGACGTCTACACAGGAACCCAGCCGTCGGTGACCGTTCTCGTCGAACGGCCGCCGGGCGAACAGGAACCGGTCGCCTTCGCCGATCACGTCCGGGAACGGCTGGAAGACGCAACCGGAACCGGCCTCGAGGTCACTGTGGAACTGGTCGATACGCAACGGAGCGGCTGAATATCGGCGCTCGACCGCCGATCACGTCACGAGTTTCTCACTCCCGGTGGCCGAACGTCCGCGGTGATCCGCCGGTCGGACTCGCCCACTCGACGGCGTTTCGCAGCACCTGTCGAACGTCCTCGTTCTCGTAGATCGGATACGTCTCGTGTCCCGGGCGGAAGTAGAAGATGCGGCCGTTTCCGCGCCGGTAGCAACAGCCGCTGCGGAACACCTCGCCGCCCTCGAACCACGAGGTGAAGATCAGTCGGTCGGGTTCGGGGACGTCGAACGGCTCGCCGTACATCTCCGTCTCCGGGAGTTCGATGTACTCGTCGATCCCGTCGACGATCGGATGGCCAGGATCGACGACCCACAGCCGTTCGGTCCCGCCGTCCTCGCGCCACTGGAGGTCACACGAGGTACCCATGAGTCGCTTGAAGGGCTTCGAGAAGTGCCCCGAGTGCAACACGAGCAGTCCCATCCCCTCGAGCACCCGTTGCTGGACGCGGTCGACGACCTCGTCTGCGACCTCGTCGTGAGCCTCGTGACCCCACCAGAGCAAGACGTCGGTCTCCTCGAGTACCTCGTCGGGAAGGCCGTGGTCGGGTTCGTCGAGAGTTGCAGTTCGGACGTCGTACTCGCGGTCGCCGTCGCCGAGCGCGTCGGCGATCGTCTCGTGGATACCGTCGGGGTAGACGGCCGCGACGTCGTCGTCTTCGCGTTCGTGGCGAAACTCGTTCCAGATCGTAACGTCAGTCATCGCTCCCGTAGTGGTCGACCACCCACGGTCTTAATGGGCTGGTCACTGCGCTGAACGTAGTGGCATTTCCGTCGGGTTTCTGTCGACAGATGTCGAGTAATATCAGGTTCGATGAAGGAAAATTCGACTGTACAGATTAATCGGTCACAACTCTTATTTCGATCGCTGCCCGCGTATCTCTATGAACTGGAATCGGACGGAAACAGCATCGAAACGACGTATTTCTTCCTGGCTACTGACTGCATCCGGAGAGAAATGGGGTGTTTCTCCGTGATCGGCACGGACGTCGGTATCGGGGTCGTCGGCCTCGGCGGAATGGGCAACCTCCACGCCCAGCACCTCGAGGAACTCGGTGCGGACGTCGTCGCGGGTGCCGACCTCGTTCCGGAGCGACGACGACAGTTCGCCGAAACGTACGCTGCCGAACCCTACGAGACCCACGAGGAACTCGTCGTCGACGACGCGGTCGACGCGGTCGTCGTCGCGACGCCGAACCGATTCCACGAACCGATCGCAGTCGCCGCACTCGAGGCAGACCGGCACGTTCTCGTCGAGAAACCGCTCGCCCACACGCTCGACAGCGCCGAGCGGATCGCCGAGGCTGCAGAACGGAGCGAGGGCATCTGCATGGTCGGCTTCCACAACCGCCACGCGGCGTCGATGGTCATGTTCGACGAACACCGCGCACGCGGTCGATTCGGCGAGCTAACTCACGTCGAAGCCAACTACGTCCGACGCCGGGGCGTCCCCGGTCCAGGCTCGTGGTTTACCGATTCCGATCTCGCGGGCGGGGGCGCGTTGCTCGATATTGGCGTCCACGCACTCGACCTCGCGCTGTACGCACTCGATTTCCCAGCTGTCACCGAAGTCTCGGGAGTTGCCAGAACCACGTTCGGCTCTCAGGAGGAGTACGCGGACCCCGACGGATTCGGCGAGAACTGGAACGCCGAAAGCGAGACCTACGAGGTCGACGACTCCGTCACCGCCTTCATTCGGTGTGAGGACGGCCAGACAATCTCACTCGAGGCTGCGTGGGCGACGAACCGCGAAGAGAGCATGGACTTCCGGGTCCGTGGCACCGAGGCCGGTGCTCAGTTCGACATCGGCGATACCGACATGACGATGCTCGAGGCCGGCACTGCCGGCACCGACCACTACGCGAACGTCGACCTCACCGGCGACCCCGCCATGACGGGGTATGCCGGCCAGGATGAGCAGTTCCTCGAGGCAATCGCCAGCGGTGGCCAGCCACAGACGAACACGCTCGAGGAGGCATTGACAGTCCAGCGCGTCATCGACGCAATCTATCGCTCGAGCGAGACAGGGCGATCCGTGCGTCTCGCTGACGTAGAGGAAGCAGTCGAACAGCGAACGCAGATCAACTAGCGACTCTCCGGGAACGGCTACTCGGAGTCGAGACTGGTCACAGTTCGAACGGTCAATTTCTCTATTCAACTGTTGACAAATACTTACTATTTGCTCCTCAGAACCAGGAGATGACAGCGGTATCCATGGCCACGGAACGAATATCGCTGTAATTATTATTCCACAGTTCGATCGATCGGCAAGGTGACGATGTTACTCGTCATCAAAGGCCTTAAGACTCATCCATAATTATCGTTAGTCGTTAAATTCACTATGGCTCGAAAAAACTCTGTGGACATGGGGAAGTCACGCCGTTCAGTGCTGCAAGGGATTGGTGTTGCCGGTGCCGTCGGCCTCGCGGGTTGTCTCGGTGGCGGCGACGACGTCGAGGACCTCGACGAACTGCTCGAGGAGGATCCCGACGAGTTCGAACCCGTCGAGATCGGTCACTGGTGGACCGCCGGCGGTGAGGAGGAGGCGTTCCAGGCGCTCGTCGAAGGCTTCGAGCAGGAGCATCCCGACATCGAGATCGACTCCTCGCCGTCGCCGGGCGGTGCGGGCAGCGCACTCGAGGCAGACATCCGCAACCGTGTCGTCGACCAGAACCCGCCGAGTACGTTCCAGGTCTGGCCCGGACAGGCGCTGACCGACTACACCGACGAGGACCTCCTGTACGACATCGAAGGACACGTCTGGGACGACGACATGCGCGAGGCGTACCTCGACGGACCGATCGATGCCTCCCAGCCCCACGGCGACTTCGTCGCCGTACCGATCAACATTCACCGGCTGAACAACCTCTTCTACAACGTCGACGTCGTCGAGGACGCAGGCGTCGACCTCGAGGACGTCGATAGTCCGAGCGCGCTGCTCGATGCCATGGAGACGGTCGACGAGGCTGGCTACGTCGGCATGGCCCAGCAGACCCAGTCCGCCTGGTCGACGCTCCAGTTGTGGGCACAGGTGCTGCTCGGCGAGTACGGCGTCGAGACCTACGAGACGTTCATCGGCGGCGACGTCGAAGACGTCGAGTCCGAGATCCGCGACACGCTCGAGATCGTCGTCGACTACAGCGACTACTTCAACGACGACGCGAGTTCGCTCAACGACTGGGACGACGCCAGCGCCTACATCAACCGCGGCGAGGCGGCATTCTTCCACCAGGGCGACTGGGCCGCCGGCGAGTACGAGGCCGACGACGGACTCGAGTACGGCGAGGACTGGGACCACGTCGCGTTCCCCGGGACCGAGGAGATGTACGCCCTGAACATGGACTCCTTTGTCTTCCCGAAGCACAACCCCTCGCCGAACGCGACCGTTCGGTTCCTGCGATACGCAGGCTCCGCCGACGCCCAGGAACGGTTCAATCCGGCGAAAGGGTCGATTCCGCCACGGACGGACGTCTCCGACGAGGCGTTCACGCCGTTCCTGCAGGACCAGATGGCGGACTTCCAGGCCTCGAGCGAACAGCCACCGTCGATCGCACACGGACTGGCCATCCCGCCGGCCGTCCAGACCGACGTCGAAGGCGCGTTCGCGAACTTCATCGACAACTGGGACGTCGACGAGACCTACGGCGACCTCGTTTCCAGTTTCGAGTAGGACTGCCGACTGATCTACAGGATCTATGGATTCGTTACGAAACTCGTTACGGCGGCTCAATCCGCTCTCTCTGTCGACCGGCGACCGGGAGCGCGAGTCCGAAGACGCGGCGTTCGACCGGATACGTCGAAGTGACTTCGTCGAGTCGATGCCGTTCTGGTTGCCGCCGACACTGCTGGTTTTGTTGTTCGTCTACGGCGCAATCGGCTGGAACGTCGCCATCTCGTTTACGGGATGGTCCGGCCTCGGACAGCCGGATTACACGAACTTCACGCTCGAGATGTACCGCCAGATGCCGGGCGATCCGGACTTCGTTGCGTCGCTTCGGAACACGATCGCGTTGTTGATCGCGTTCACCGGCGTCTCGCTGGTCGTAGGGCTCGCGCTTGCCCTGCTGGTCGACCGGAAGATCCGCTTCGAGAACACGTTCCGGACGATCTACCTGCTCCCGATGGCGCTGTCGTTCGTCGTGACCGCGATCTTCTGGTCGTGGATGTACGCCTCCGACGGCCTGATCAACACGACGCTGGGCGGACTCGGACTCGGCTGGCTCGCCCAGGACTGGCTCGGTGATCCGCGGTTCAAGCTCGCGGCAGTCATCGTCGCGTTGATCTGGCAGTTCAGCGGTTACTGTATGATCGTCTATCTCGCCGGCCTGCGATCGATTCCGAGCGCACACTACGAGGCCGCACGGATAGACGGCGCGTCGACGCTGAAACTCTACTGGCGGGTCATCATCCCACAGCTTCGGTCGTCGACGGTCGGTGCGACGGTCGTGCTGATGGTGTTCGCGCTCAAGGCGTTCGACTTCATCTACGTCATGTTCGGAACCAATCCGGGCCGGTCGGCGGACATCCTCGCGGTAACGATGTACCGTGAGGCGTTCTCCGCCAGCGAGTGGGCCTACGGTGCGGCGATCGCCGTCGTCCTCTTTGCACTCGCACTGACGATCATCGGTCCGTACGCATACACGCAGTACAAGCGAGGTGCACTGTAATGGCGCGAGAATCATCGACGACCGACCCCAGGCGCATCGCTCTCTACGGCGTGCTGGTCGCGCTCGTCGGCGTCTACCTGTCGCCGCTGTACAGCGGCCTGACGACGGCGTTCAAGACTCAGCAGGCCTACCGGGAGACCTCGCCGCTCCAGCCGCCGCTCGAGGGCTTTACGATCGATCCGTGGCTCACCGCCGGCAGCGAACTGGCCTTCGCGATGGTCAACAGTTTCGCGATGGTGGTCCCAGCCACCGTCCTGTCGGCCGTGTTCGGCAGCCTCGCGGCGTACGGACTGACGAAAGTCGACTGGCGCGGCCAGGCACTCTTGCTCGCGCTGTTTCTCGCCGCGGTGTTTATCCCCTACCAGGCGGTGCTCGTCCCGCTGCGACAGTTCTGGTCGATCGTGGACATCTCCGGCCTGCACGCCCGCGGCGAACTCGTGGAACTGATGATCACGCACGTCGCCTACGGGATTCCGATCTGTACGGTCCTGTTCCGATCGTACTACCGGACGCTCGACGACGAACTCATGGAGGCGGCCCGTCTCGACGGAGCCAGCCTCGCACGCATCTACCGGAAGATCGTTCTTCCACTGTCGCTCCCGATGTTCGCCGTGACCCTGATCTACCAGTTCACGCAGGTCTGGAACGACTTCCTGTTCGCGCTGGTCTTGCTCAGCAACCGGGCGAACTACGTCGTCACCCTCGAGTTGAACGCACTCGCGGGCGCGATGGCGACGGATTACGGCGTCCAGATGGCGGGCGCGTTCATCGCGGCCCTGCCGACGATCGTCGTCTACGTCCTGTTCGGAGAACAGTTCGCCAAGGGGCAGACACTCTAACACACAATGGCAGACCTACAACTCGACAACGTAACGAAAGTGTTCGTAGAGAACGACGGCAACGAGATCACCGCCGTCGAAGACGTCTCGCTCGAGATCGACGACGGCGAGTTCCTCGTACTCGTCGGGCCGTCCGGCTGTGGTAAATCGACCACGCTTCGGATGGTCGCGGGACTGGAGACCGTCAGCGACGGCGAGATCCGCCTCGGCGGAACGGTCGTCAACGAGACGAAGCCGAAGGATCGGGACATCGCGATGGTGTTCCAGTCCTACGCGCTGTACCCGCACATGACCGTCCGGGAGAACATGTCCTTCGGGCTCGAGGAATCGACAGAGATGCCCGACGACGAGATCGCGGAGACGGTCGAATCGGCGGCCGAGATGCTCGGGATCGACGACCTTCTCGATCGGAAACCCGACGAGCTATCGGGCGGCCAGCAACAGCGCGTCGCGCTCGGTCGTGCGATCGTTCGCGATCCCGAGGTGTTCTTGCTGGACGAGCCGCTGTCGAACCTCGACGCGAAGCTCCGGGCGCAGATGCGGACGGAGCTCCAGCGGCTCCAAGAGGAACTCGACGTGGCGACGATCTACGTCACGCACGACCAGACCGAGGCGATGACGATGGCCGACAAGATCGCCATCCTGAACGACGGTCAGCTCCAGCAAGTCGGGACGCCACTCGAGTGTTACCACGAGCCAGCGAACCTGTTCGTCGCCGGCTTCATCGGCGAACCGTCGATGAACTTCTTCGACGTGACACGGGACGGAGACCGACTCGTTCACGACGAGTTCGAATACGACCTGTCGGCGGAGACGGCTGCCGAACTCGACGACAACGACGACCTCGTCCTCGGTATTCGACCGGAAGACGTCGAGGTGCAGTCCGATCACGAGGGCGCACACAGTTACGAGACGGTCGTCGACGTCGTCGAGCCGATGGGTGACGAGAACAACGTCTATCTCGCATTCGACGCCGAGCGCGAGGAGACGTTCGTCGCGACCATCGATGGGTTCCAGCACGTCGAACGCGGGCAGTCGATCGTCGCCCGACTCCCGGAAGACGCGATTCACG
The DNA here is from genome assembly GCF_900104065.1 of Natronobacterium texcoconense. Classification (NCBI taxonomy): domain Archaea; kingdom Methanobacteriati; phylum Methanobacteriota; class Halobacteria; order Halobacteriales; family Natrialbaceae; genus Natronobacterium; species Natronobacterium texcoconense. The sequence continues at coordinate 1,440,886 of NZ_FNLC01000001.1, forward strand.
TGTTCGACCGGGAGTCAGGCCGTGCACTCCGTAATCGGACGCTGGACACCCAGACGATGGCAGAGCCACCGATGTGATCCGGTTCGCTATCGAGTAACGTCTCTTTTCGCTTTTCGATACCCCCTCGCGATCAGCCGCGTCCCGACGACGTGTGCGTAAAAGGTTACGAACGCGGCGACCACGCCGAACGGCGTTGGACTCGAGATCGCAGTAAGCAGGAACGCCCAGCCCGGCACGACGAACAGTGCCGCAAACATCCAGGCCGTGAAGTAGCCGCCGTGACCGAGTATCGGCCACTGTAGCCACCCCTCGAGGCGTGTCGGAGTCACGAGTCGGCCGACTGTAACGGGGAAGGCGTAGCCGAAACTGATGACCAGCAGGAGGACGGTCGTGGACGCACCGAAGAACAGCAACGAGCCGATGAATCCGGCCGATTCAGCCGAGAGCGGCACTTGTGCGAGTCCGCCGACCGTTACGGCGACGACGAGGAACGGCCCAATGGCGTAGCCGACCGAGACTGCAAACAGCCGACAGCCGCCTCGAAACAGATCCGCGACCGGTCGAAACCGCGGCGGAACGTCGTCGCCGTCGACGGTCGTCTCGAATACCCTGTAGAGATAGCCGAGTAACGCGAGAAGCGGTATCGTCGTGACCCCGACGAACGCAAGCGAGAGTGTGGACGGATACGCTGCGTTGGCGAGTTGAAACGCGATCGACGTCGCGATACCTAAAATTCCCCCGACTGCAAGCAGATCCATCCACCGATCGCCCCGGAACGGATACCGAACCCCCTCTTCGACGAGCAGCGCCATTATCGGATACTGGGAACTCCGTCGTATAACGATTACAATCCCGGCTCGTCCCGAGTGATCGAGTCGGGTTAGCCCGGGACTAGATAGTACGGGTCAGAGCGAAGGAGGAACGCTTCGATCGGTCGTCTAGACGACTTCGTCGAAGTCGTGGTGGCCGTGGATGTCGACGCCTTCGTCGGTGATCTCACAGAGGAAGACACCGTTGCCCGAGCCGGTGTCGCGTTCGGCGGCGGACTTGATCGCGCGGGCGGCGACCGTCGTCGCCTCGTCGTTCGTGAGGTCGTCCTCGTAGGCCTGCTCGAGGTGCCCGTAGGCGAGTTGCATGCCCGAGCCGGTGACGGTGTAGTCGTCTTCCATGACGCCGCCTGCGGGGTCGATGCTGAAGACGTGGCTGCCCTCGTCGTCGACGCCGCCCAGGATCGGGTGGATGGCGAAGAACGGGCCGCCGCGAGCGAAGTTGCCGGCGAGGTTCGCCAGCGCCTCGATGCTCATGTCCTCACCGCGGCGGGATTCATAGAGGTTGACCTCGGCTCGCAGCGTCGCGATGAACGACTGTGCGCCGCCGACGCTGCCGACGAGCGTCAGCGCGCCGGTCGGGTGGATCTGTTCGACCTTCTGGACGTTCTTGTTCGAGACGAACCGACCGCCGAGGCTGGCGCGCATGTCCGTCGCGATGACGACGCCGTCCTCGGTCGTGATGCCGATCGTCGTCGTTCCGGTCTTGTTGACGTTGTCGAGATCGGCAGCCGTCAGGTCGTTCTGGGGGAGCGAGCCGACCTCGGGCTCGTAGGGGTTGGGGTTGTCGGCCAACTGATCGACCGTGCGGGAAAAGTCCGAGTCGTGTGTGGGCGTACGCATTGCCCGAAGGGTACGCCCGGAAGGATATAAAACCCCGGCGGTCACCACCGAGGTTTCCGCTTTCGTGATCGGCCGCGTCGACGGCGGGCGAAGCGACTCGGCGGGTGACTTTCGGAGAACGGTCTCGTCTTCACAGTTACGTAGTTCAGGGCTGGGTAGCCTCGTACGCGTCCTCGACGTTGCTGAGTAGCCGGTGGATCGGCAGCGTAACCCCGGCTTGCCGGGCGGCGATCGCAACCGGCATCGCGAGGATACCGGCCACGATACACAGCTGATACAGGGCGAACATGGTCGCGTGGTACACGCGGGATATCATCGGCGTTCAGCGTGGTCCAGACGGAGGGAGTATATAAGCTTTCCTGAAGAACAGTTTTTATCATCATTGTTAATGCCGAACCACGTCGCCGCAGTCGTGCGATTCAACTACGGTTGTAGATCGGACAACTCGAGATGGACTGCAGTCGACATCCGACTAAGTAGGCTGCAATCGACGGGCGGAATTCTCGTAACTTATGCGGATGATCGGGTTCGCGTGCGCGTCGTCGCCGCGCACGGCGAGCACGAACCGCAAAGCAGGAAACCCCCCGGAACGACCACACCATATGAGCAACTATCTCGTCGCGATGGAAGCCGCGTGGCTCGTTCGTGACGTCGAAGAGATCGACGACGCAATCGGCGTCGCCGTCAGCGAAGCCGGAAAGCGACTCAACAGCGAAGATATGGACTACGTCGAAGTCGAGGTCGGCGCGACGGGCTGTCCGGCCTGTGGCGAACCGTTCGACTCCGCGTTCATCGCGGCCGACACCGCGCTCGTCGGCCTCGCACTCGAGATGGAGGTCTTCAACGCCGACGGCGAGGAACACGCCTCCCGAATCGCAAAGAGCGAGGTCGGCGGCGCGCTGCGGGACGTTCCCCTGAGCGTGGTCGAAGTCATTGAGACGGGCGACGAAGAGAACTAGACTGGCGGACGACTTTTGACGTTGCCGCCTCGAGTCTCGAGCGATGCTTCGCAAGGAGTTGCTTCGCGTCTCGCGGGCGGGCGGCGGCTACCACCCGCAGTTCGCCAGGCGGAAACACCGTCCGCTCGCCGCGCGCGTCATCGGGTCGTTTCAGGGCCACGTCGGGGAACCCCGGGGTGACCTCGAGGACGCGCTGGCAGACCTCGAGCGCGAGAGCGACGACTTCAAACTCGTTCGCGGGCTCGCCGCCCTCCTCGAACGTGAGGCGACGTTCGAGACCGACGCCTCGGTTGATCCCGAACGAGCGCGTCGTGCCGCTTTCGAGGCCGCCGAGGACGTCGTCGTCGTCACCGAACGCGAGCGAGAGGCGGCGCTCTCTCGTGCGGGTGACCGAGTCGGTCGCCCGCCCGACGAAGTCGCGGAGGCGCTGTACGCCGACCTCGAGGAGCGGCAACGTCTCGCGACCGTCGATCCGCCGTGGGACCCCGACGGACTGCTCGCTCAGTACAACCTCTCGCTGGCTCAGACAGCCCTGTTCGACGCGACCGAGGTCCGGGTGCGCTCGAGCGACCCGAAGGCGCTGGTGTCGGCGATCAAGCGCCTGCGTCTCATGTACGAGATCCGCAAGCGACCGGACGCGCCGAGAGACGGCGCGAGCGATCGCGAGGTGATCGTCACCGGTCCCACGCACCTCTTCCGGGCGACGCGGCGGTACGGGACCCGCTTCGCCCGGCTCCTGCGAACGATCGCCGGCGCCGAGACGTGGGGCCTCGAGGCGACGATCGACGACCGGGGAACCGAACGCACGCTCGCACTCTCGAGCGACGACCCGATCAGGGTCCCCGACGCCGACCCCGTCACGGAGGTTAGCTTCGACAGCGGCGTCGAGTCCGATTTTGCCGCCCGGTTCGTCGATCTCGACGGAGACTGGAACCTCGTTCGCGAACCCGAACCGCTCGAGACGGGGACGCGGGTGATGATTCCCGACTTCGCGTTCGAGTACGCACACACTGACTTCCGCGTTTACTTCGAGATCATGGGCTTCTGGACGCCCGAGTACGTCCAGAAGAAGCTCTCGCAACTCGAGGGACTAGAGGACGTCGAACTGGTCGTCGCCGTCGACGAGTCGCTGGGCGTCGGCGAGGAGATCGCGGCCCGGGACCACCGGGCGATTCCCTACACCGACACGGTACGAGTCAAGGACGTCGTCGACGTCCTCCGGGAGTATGAAGAGGAGCTCGTCGCGGCGAGCGCAGCCGACCTCCCCGACGAGCTAGTTCCGGCGGAGGACGTGATCGATCTCGAGTCGCTCGCCGACCGCCACGGCGTCGGCGTGAAGGCTCTCGAGGAAACGGAGTTCCCAGAGCACGAACGCGTCGGTCGGACGCTCGTCCGGCCGGAGGTGCTCGAGTCGCTCCTGGAACGGATCGAGCCCGGCATGGCCCTCGCCGAGGCCGAGTCGGTACTCGAGGAACATGGCATCTCGGACGCGAGTGCCCTGCTCTCGCGGCTCGACTACCGCGTCGAGTGGGAGGGGCTGGGCGGCGGGACGGTGCGCGAGCAGTCGTAGCAGCGGTCGTGTCTTCGAGTGCCTGTCGAACGCTTACGGACGGTCGTCGCGAACTGCTCCTGTGCTCGAACTGTACCAGGCCGAGAGCTGTCCACACAGCACCGAGGTCCGCGAGAAACTGAGCGAACTCGGGGTCTCCTACGTCGTCCATAACCCACGACTTCCGGGCGGCGACGTCCTCAACGAACACACCCACCGGGAGATGACCGAGATCGGCGGCGAAGATGCGATACCGTTTCTCGTCGACACCGACCGCGAGGAGTCACTGTACGAGAGCGAGGAGATCGTCGACTACCTCGAGAACCACTACGGCTGACGCTCCCCGAGGTGCGCCCCCTCGAACCGTTAACCCCCTCGCCGTCATACGTCCAATATGCCCCAGCAGACGCCCGGTATCCACCACGTCACCGCCATCGCCAGCGATCCGAACCGAACCCACGAGTTCTATACCGAGACGCTCGGCCTGCGACTCGTCAAACGCAGCGTCAACCAGGACGATACGTCGGTGTATCACCTGTTCTACGCCGACCACGAGGGGACTCCGGGGACCAGTATGACGTTTTTCCCCTACAGCGACGCACAGCCGGGACGGGTCGGAACCGGCCAGGTCAGTACCGTCTCGTTTCTCGTTCCCGCGGAGTCGCTCGAGTACTGGCGCGACCGGCTCGCGGACGCGGGCGCGGAGCCAGGCGAGCCGACCGAACGGTTCGGCGACCCCGTCCTCCCGTTTACCGATCCGGACGGACTGCCACTCGAGCTGGTCGCACGACCCGACGCGCCGCCCGCGAACCTGCCGGAGAGTCCGGTCCCGACGGCCCACGCCATTCGGGGCTTTTTCGGCGTGACGCTCTCGCTGACCGGCGTCGATCCGACCACGGACCTGCTACGAGAGATGGGGTACCGGGAGACGAACCGGAACGAGAACTGCCGACGCTACGAGACGGACGGCGATCTCGGCTACGTCATCGACGTTCGCGAGGAGCCACAGGCACCCCGCGGACTTCCCGGAGCCGGCACCGTCCACCACGTCGCCTACCGAATCCAGCGCGAGGATCAGGACGACTGGCGGCAGTTCCTGATCGACCGCGGACTCCGGCCGACGGAGGTCATCGACCGGAAGTGGTTCGAGTCGATCTACGTCCGCGAGTACGCTGGCGTCCTCTTCGAGTTCGCGACCAAGTCGCCGGGTTACACCGTCGACGAACCCCTCGAGAGTCTCGGCGAAAAACTCGTCCTCCCCGAGTGGCTCGAGGACCGACGCGAGTCGATCGAGACGGGGTTGCCGCCGCTCGAATCTACCGGCGGATCGAAGTAGCGTATCGGCCACGCGTTTGCACGCCGTCCGCTGAATACGATCGAGGCACTCGGCCGCGTATGGACAGCGACGACGTTCCGCGGTTCGACCGACCGGAACTGCTCTGTGATGCGATCGCTACCCTGATCGATACGCTCGAGGAAGACGACCTCCTCACGGAAGAAGAAGCGTCCGATCTGCGGTCGCAGGTCTACCGATCGGTCGATCTCGGAAACCATCCGGAGGAGGAACTCGCCAAGTAGCGCCGCGGAACTACAGGTCTCGCTGGCGGCCCTTCGGGACCATCGATCGCAACTCGCCGTGGACGTAGAGGCCGATGCCGAGCGGCTCGAGGGAATCTGCAACCCGGTGGCTGGCGATCAGGTACCCCCAGTCGCCGTCCCACTCGAGTTCCTGGTCCTCGCCCGAAGCGAACGCGCGCGCTTCCTCGCGCTCGAGTTCGATCACGCACGTCTCGGCGTGGCGGCCGAACCGCTGGACGAAGTCCGTCGTCGGCTTCCAGTGTTCCTGGCGCGTCCGCAGACAGGTCATCCCCATCGCCTCGATCTCGATCGGCGTGGGGGCCTCGCCGCCGTAGATCCAGATCTTGCCGGCGCCTTTCTCCCAGAAGGTGTGGTCGTCGAACGTCTCCGGCGGGATGGCAAAGCGGTCCTCGAAGTAGTCGAGCACCTCCTCGCGGCTGACCCGTCCCTCGACGGTTCGCTCGTCGGGCGTTTCGGGAAGGCGATCGAATCGCTGGCCGTCGTTTCCCCCGCTCATGCTGTCACCTCCAGTTTCGCCACGAAAAAGCCACCCGTGTCGTTGTGGTGCGGGTAGATCCTGGCTGCTCGCTCGAGCGTCTCGTCGAACTGCTGGCCGTCCCACTCGGTGAGGCCGGGCGCGTACTCCATGCCCAGGTCGAAGTCGACGACGCGACAGTCCTCGCTCTCGAGGGCGTGCTGGACGACCGCTTCGTTCTCCTCGGGAGCGAACGTACAGGTCGAGTAGACGACGGTGCCGCCCTCGCGGGTTGCCTGGATTGCCCGCCGCAAGATTCCCTTCTGGATGCCCGACACCGAGGCGATGTGGTCTTCCGACCAGTTGTCGAGCGCATCGGGGTTCTTCCGGATCGTGCCCTCGCAGGAACAGGGGGCGTCGACGAGTACGCGGTCGAACTCGTCGAACGAGAACCGGGACAGCGAGTAGTTCCGTGCGTCGTCGTTCGTCACCGCGAGACTCGTCGCTCCCAGGCGTTCGGCGTTAAAGCGCAGCGCCGAGATACGCCCGAGGTTGCTGTCGTTCGCGACGACCGTCCCCTCGTCGTCCATCAGCGCCGCAAGTTGGGTCGCCTTCCCGCCCGGCGCGGCACAGCAGTCCCAGACCCGCTCGCCGGGCTGAGGATCGAGAACGACCGGCGGGACGGCCGAGACCTCCTCCTGCCCGTGGGTAAAGCCGTGGAACGACGCCCACGTCGAGCCCGGCGAGTCCGTCTCGAGACGCAACACTCGCGGATTCCAGTCGGCCTGGTCGTACGCGACGCCCTCTTCCTCGAGCGCGGCGGTCGCCCGCTCGACCGAGGCCTTGATCGTGTTCACGCGGACGGCGTTGCCGAGCGGCCGCTCGCAAGCCGCCAGAAACGCCTCGAAGTCGTCGACGATCGGTCGATACCGCTCGAGTGGCTCCATCGGTACGCGATTCGGGGGGCCTGCGTTTGTGGGTTTCGAAGCCCGTTTCGTTCGGTTAGTCGCGAACCGTCGGAACGATATCGAGCGCCCAGGCCGCGACGACGAGTCCGAAAACGAGGAAGAGGACGCCAGCCTCCGCGAATCCCTCGACGAGTCCACGCGCGCCGAGATAGACGAACAGCAACGCAAATCCGAGCAGGGCAATCGTTCCGAGCACGTCGTAGAGCGCGTCCGTGACTGCGGCGTAGACGACCGCGTACTGTTCGTCCTGACTCATCGGGGAGGCCGTTCCCCCGTCAGTCTCCGTATCGAGGACCATATTCGTGGAAGTTGGCCGAAGACTGATATAAACGTTGACGAGTTTTCGTCGTCCTATCGGCGTCAAAACACTTCCCACGAATTTTTTATTCCCGGTTTCGTTCCGGCCGAATAGAGATGCAGACCGATACTCGCGACATGGTTGTCGTCGGCGGCGGCACTGCCGGCTGTTTCGCCGCTGCGACCGCCGCCAGGGAAGGGCTCGACGTCGTCTTGCTCGAGCGCAAGGACGAACAGCAGGCCGGACACATCGCCTGCGGGGACGGGATCAAGGGCAAGAGCACGTTCCCGGACGTGATCGACCGCGACCGACTCAAAGAGGAGACGTTCACGAACCAGTCGATCACGCGCGGTATCTTCGAGAACCCCCAGACCGGCGAGTCACTCGAGATTCCGTTCGACCAGACGGGCGCAGTCGTCGACCGCTGGGAGTACGGCCAGGTGCTGCTCGAGGAAACCGAACGTGCTGGTGCAGAGATCCATTACGACACCGTGGTCAACGACGTAATCCAGCCGAACGGACGCGTCGAGGGCGTGAAAGCGGTCCGTGACGGCGACCCCGTCGAGTACGAGGCCGAGGTCGTCGTCGACGCCGCCGGCGCGCTGTCGGTCCTGCAGGACAAGACGGATTTCACGGCGTCGACGTTCGACACTAACATCAACTATTCGCAGTTCTGTTCGGCCTACCGCGAAGTACTCGAGGTGCCGGAACCCGTCGACTGGTCGGACGCGCTGGTGTTCAAACCGACTGCAGAACTGGGTTACCTCTGGTACTTCCCGCGGTCGGCGACCGAGATCAACGTCGGCCTGGGCTTCCAGATGACCGAAGAGCCGATCGAACTCGTCGACGTGCTGAAAGACGGCGTCGAAAACCGCGCGGAGTTCGAAGACGCGACGGTGAAGAACAAACTCGGGGCGGCGCTGCCGACGCGACGGCCGCTCGACTCGGCGGTCCACCCCGGATTCGTGGCGGTCGGCGACGCCGCGGCCCAGGTCAATCCCTGTACGGGCGGTGGCATTCCCGGCGCTGCGAAGGCCGGCCACTGGGCGGCCGAGATCGCGGCCGAGGCGATCGACGACGGCGACGTGAGCGAGGCGGCACTGTGGGAGTACAACGAACGCGTCCAGACCGGCTTCGGGAAGCGGTTCGCCGCGATGGACTGTTACAACATCTTCGGGACAGCCCACGAACTGGACGAACTCGTCTCCGTCATCACTGCCATCCCCGGCCAGCAACTCGTCGACGCTATCGGCAAGAAAGGAACCGCCGAGATGGGACTCGGACTGAAACTCAAAACGCTCGTCAAGACCTTCGGCCACTGGGACGTCCTCTACGAACTCTACAAGGTCCAGGAGACAGCCGGATCGCTCAAGGACGTCTACGACAGCTACCCGTCCGGTCCCGACGGGTTCGAGGCCTGGAAAGCCGAACGCGACGCCGTCATGGATCAGCTCTACGAGATCACGGGTGCAGATCCGAAGTACTGACGAGCCACGAGCGCCGAACCGACCGAACCTATCTTTCTTCAAGGAGAGAATCCCGTCCTTCAGGACGGGCGTGAATCCGACAACGATGACACAGCCTACAGATCGGCAGCAATCCGGATATTTAAGTGGAATCATGGCGTAGTATAATGTACACCGAGGCGATCACATCGCCCATCCAAATGCACAATATCGGGACTCTGAGGCCCAGAACGTTCGAGACACCCTCTCGAACCGCTGTGGTGTCTCGGTCACAAGATAACTCTGAGTCCCATGCCGGGATAGGAGTAACGGCGGTGTGGCCCCGCCATCGGCCGTCATTCTGACAGGTCGTAAACCAGCAAATATCCCAACCCAGCGGTGCGGTACCGTGGGAAGCCTCGCCGTCGTCGGGCATAGCCCGACTGCCTGAGGGATCTTCGATCCCTCTCCGTTTACGGCGAGGAGGAGGTCACATCTCTCCGGTCGCGGATTGTACAAATATGTCATCGAGGACGACTCTCACGCAACTCTCAGCGACAGAACTCGCCGACAGAATCCACAACGGTGACGTGACCGCGACCGAAGCGGTCGAGGCCTTCCTCGAGCGGATCGAGGACCGCGACGACGAGATCAACGCCTTCGTCACGGTCTGTACCGACGAAGCACGGGAAGCCGCAGCCGAGGCCGATCGCGCGCTCGAGAACGGCGAGGACGTCGGCCTGCTCCACGGCGTCCCGGTGGCGCTGAAGGACCTGGGCTACCTGAAGGAGGGCGTCCGGCACACGTTCGGCTCCGCGCTGTTTTCGGACTACGTCGCCGAACGGACGGCGGTGACGGTCGAGCGCCTCGAGGAGGCCGGCGCGATCGTGATCGGGAAGACGAACACGCCGGAGTTCGGCCACAAGGGAACGACGGACAACGAGGTCGTCGGCCCGACGGCGTCGCCCATCGACACCGATCTGAACGCCGGTGGCTCCTCGGGTGGCTCCGCTGCAGCCCTCGCCGCCAACATGACGCCACTCGCGACGGGCAGCGACGCCGGCGGGTCGCTTCGCATCCCGGCCGCGGCCTGTGGCGTCTACGGGTTCAAACCGACGTTCGGACTGGTGCCCGACGACGATCGTCCGAGTGCGTTCGGCCGATCGACTCACCACGTTACGAAGGGACCGATGGCCCGTACCGTCGAGGACGCCGCGCTGTTGCTGTCGGTGATGATGGGACCAGACGCTGCAGATCCGCGGAGCGTTCCAGTCGATCTCGAGCCACTCGAGGCAGTCGACCGCCCGGTGTCGGATCTCGAGGTCGCGTACAGTCCCGATCTCGAGGTCTTCTCGATCGACGACGAGGTTCGGACGGTCGTCGACGACGCCGTGGCCGCGTTCGAGGCTGCCGGCGCGACGGTCGACGAGGTGTCGGTCGACCACGGCTACGAGATGGCGGAGTTACAGGAGGCCGTCACGCCGACGTTCACGACGGCGATGCTCGGGACCGCGACGATTCTCGAGGAGAGCCAGGGCATCGACCTGCGAGCGCATTCGGATGCGGTGTCCGACAGCCTGCTCGCGATGATCGAGGCCGGCACACAGTACGATCCGAGCGACCTCGCACGAACCGAGATCGTTCGGACGGCCGTCTTCGACGCGGTTCAGGACGTCCTCGAGGAGTACGACGTGCTCGTAGCGCCGACGCTCTCGTACGTCGACGTCGGCTTGCACGAGGATCCTGGGATCGACGCCTGGAACTGGACGCTGACCTGGCCGTTCAACTGGACGGGACATCCAGTCGCCTCCGCACCAGCGGGCCTGACGGACCGTGGCCACCCCGTCGGCCTGCAACTGGTCGGTCGACGGTTCGAGGACGAGACGGTACTCGCCGCAAGCGCAGCCCTCGAGCGCGAACGGCCGTGGGACTGGCTGTACGACGAGGCCTGAGTCCCGGTTCCGGTTGACGGTTGCTATTCTTCGTCGTCTTCGTCGTCCGGTGCGACGTCGTTTTCCGGCTCTTCGGGCTCGTCCTCGTCGTCGGGCGCGACGTCGTTTTCCGGTTCTTCCGGTTCGTCGTCTTCGTCGTCCGGTGCAACGTCGTTTTCCGGCTCTTCCGGTTCGTCTACGTCTGGTTCCTCGAGGTCGACCCCCTCTCCTTCGGGCACGAGTTGGAAGACGACGCCGGTGTCGCCTTCGGGGATACCGACCTGGTTCGCGAGGACGTACACTTCACCGTCCTGGCCGCGGCCGAACTGCCGGACGAAGTGACCGAGGTTGCCGTCCTCACCGCCGTCGAACAGGACTTCCTCCATCTCCCAGAGGTCTTCACGCGGTCGACTGCCGAACTCCCCACGCTCTTCCGACACGTCGGGGACGTCCTCCGGTTCCGCGGCGAAGACGCGACCGCGGGGCTGCATCCGTCCCTGGTCGTCCGTCCAGTCGCCGAAGATGTACTTCCCCTCGAGTTCCTCGATTTCGTCGGCCTCGTAGGTGTGGCCGCCGACGATGACGATACCGACGGGTTCGCCCTCGTAGACCTGCGGATACTCGACCACGGGATCGATCAGTGGCTCGCCACCGCGGACGTCGTCCGGCGTCTCGAGCGGACACTCCTCCGGCGGCGTCGCGGGTGTCTCCGTGCTGAAACAGTGTGATCCCTCGCGGACGTTCCAGCCGTAGTTGCCGCCTCGCTGGATCTCGTAAGCCGGCTCGAACAGGACCTGTCCGGGATCGCCGACGATCAACCGGCCCTCTTCGCTGAACGTGATACCGAACGGGTTGCGCAGCCCCCAGGCGTAGTACTCCTCGAGTCCCTCGCCCTCGAGTTCCTGGCCCTCGGCGAAGGGGTTGTCGTCGGGGATGGCGTACCCTTCGTCGTCCTCGATGGCGGCAGCGTCTTCGTCCATGTCGAGATGGATAAACGATCCGCGTGCCGGGTGTTCCGTCGGATCCTCGTCGACGTCGATCCGAAGGACGCCACCCAGCAGATTCTCGGTCGTGTCCTGGCCGTTTCCACCCTCGTTCTCGTCGTACCAGTCGTCGACGTGGCCGTCCATTCGGTCGTCCGCGCCGCCACCGTCGCCCATCGGGACGTAGAAGTACCCGTCCGGGCCAAACGCCATCGGTCCGGAGTTGTGGTTGTACTGGGGCATGTAGAACTCGATGATCCGACGCTCGGAGTCCGGGTCGGGGTCTCCGTTCTCGTCGACCTGGAACTCGGAGATCACCTGCACGTGTGACCAGTCGTCGGGCATCTCCTCGACCGGCGGCGCGCTGTAGTTGAGATAGAATCGGCCGTTCTCCTCGTACTCGGGGTGAGACTCGATGCCGACCAGACCGCGTTCGTCGTAGTCCTGGTCGGGGTCCGCGTAGTCGTCACCGTAGAAGTCCTCGGCGACCGCGACCATTCGGTCGCTGATATCGAGCCACGGCTCTTCCTCGCGGCCGCCGTCGTCGATTGCGTAGATTTCCCCCGTCTGGTCGGCGACGAGCTGGTACTCCGCTCCCGGCGGATCCTCGAAGTCCGTCGGCGCGATCAGCCCCTCCGCGACGGGATCGACCCCGACCGTCGGTCCCTCCGGGAAGTAGCGTTCGGGTTCCTCCTCGACTTCTTCCTCGGGTTCCTCCGGCTCCCCAATCTCGATGTCCCCACGCATCGTCTGGGGGTGGGGTCCACAGTAGTACTCGGCCATCTCCGCTTCGGCCTCGAACTCGAGCGACTGGGTCTCGCCTTCACCGGTTATAATCTCGGTCTCGACCAGATGATCGCCCTCGTCGTCGATGATTACGAAGTTGTGACCGACGCCGTCCAGATTCTCCCAGGTGACCTCGTAGGTCTCGCCCTCCTCGAGCGTCAGCGTGGGGTTTTCCTCGTCTTCGATCTCTTCGGGTGACTGGCCGATCCAGGCGTCGCTGCGCCCGCCGAGTTCTATCTCCGTGTCTAGTTGGCCCGTCACGGTGACACTGAATCCAGCGACCGCACCGGTAAGTGCCGCAGTCTGGAGGAAGCGCCGCCGCGACTGTCCCGCGAGGTATCGTCGTGTTCGGTTTGCGTTCGGTTCTTCGTGTGTCGGTGACCCTGTCCACTCGGCCCCCGGTTCGTCTTGTTCGCTCATGCTCCGTCCTCCGTTCGGACAGTCGTTACAAAGACCGCGACCTCCGTTACGCGTTACAGCGTCGGTTTTCCACCACCGGCAGCCACACAACGCCTCGTATTCACGACGGAACGACAACCGTCCGGCGACCACAACGGCGGACCGAAACCGGGCGACTACAGCCGATAACCGAATCGGTCCTACGAGTAATATCGTCTTTGAACCAGTCGCCGACCGTCTCTCGAGCGGACTCGTCAACGGTCGTCCCGGCGTTCGTCGCTCCTCGTGAATTCCCGCAACCCAAACTCCTTTTTTCGAGCGTTTCCACCGTTCGAACATGGAAACCGACGTCGACGAACTCTCGCCGGACGCCTGTCCGACCGTACACGACGTTCCGATGCTCGGACTCGGAACGTGGCAAAACGACGACGCCGAACAGTGTGCCAAAAGCGTCCAAACCGCCCTCGAGATGGGATACAGACACGTCGACACCGCCCAGGCCTACGACAACGAGGCCGCCGTCGGCGAGGGGATCGAACGCGCCGACGTCGACCGCGAGGACGTCTTCCTGGCGACCAAGGTCTGGATCTCGAATCTCGCACACGACGACGTACTCGAGACCGCTCGCGAGAGTCTCGACCGACTCGGTGTCGACGCCGTCGATCTGCTGTACGTCCACTGGCCTGCTCGCACGTACGACCCCGAGGAGACCCTTTCGGCGTTCGACCGGCTGTACGACGAGGGTCTGATCGGGGCTGTCGGCGTGAGCAACTTCCTGCCCGAACAACTCGAGGAGGCGATCGACATCTGTGACGCGCCGATCGTGGCCAACCAGGTCGAACTCCACCCACTGCTCCCGCAGGAGGAGATCCGGAAGACCTGCGAGGAACACGACGTCGCAGTCGTCGCTTACTCGCCGCTTGCCCGTGGCGCGGTGTTCGACCAGCCGGAGATTCAGGAGGTCGCGTCCAAACACGACGTCAGCGAGGCACAGGTCAGTCTCGCCTGGCTGCGCGAGAACGGCGTCGCCGCAATCCCGAAAGCGACCGGCGCAGAACACATCCAGGACAACTGGGAGTCGCTCGCGCTCGATCTCGAAGACGACGACCTCGAGCGAATCGACTCGATCGACGAGCGGAGTCGACAGGTCGATCCCGACTTCGGTCCCTGGAACTGAATCCGGCGGGTTAGTATCCCGTTACCGTTCGTTCACCGACCTGTTATCGTATCTGAAAAAGAAGGAAAGTTTACGGTACGCCGGAATTGTAGGTTGGGTATGTCCACCCACTCTCGAAGACGTGGCGGTGGTGGGATCGTTACTGCGGTCAAGGCCGACTTACGTCGGTTACACGGGGCCTGGATGGAACTCGTGTTCCCCAGGCAGCGTGGCCGCGGCCACTCCGTCATGGGTAAATGGAAACCCGAAACGCTTCCACAGAAGATCGGCTACCGCGGCTGGAGTATTTTCGGTATGCTCGGCATTCTCGTCCTCTATCCGCTCACAGTCATCGGCTTTGCGACACGCTACTACGCGTCGAAACTCGACTCGACGCGAACCCGACTCGGCATCGTCGGCGTCACGGGACTCTCACTCGTCGTCTGGGGGGCGCTGACCGTCGCCTGGTGGGCGATGTCGACGATGGAACAGCTCGACATCCCGTTCGACGCGTTCCTGGCCGTCGCCGCCGCAAGCGGTGTCGCGACGCTGTCGACGGCGCTGGCCGCGTCAGCCAAGAAGTTCGGCGGCCGTCTGGTAACCGTCGTCTTCGCTTATCCGTTCGCGATGACCGCGCTCTTCCTCCCGCCAGTCGTCGCAGCACTCGTCACGCCGGAACTCGAGGAGATCATCCTCGAGCCCAGCTACGACTTCGCGGTCTGGGTGCTCGACAACGTCCTGTTCGTCGGCGGAATCAACGAGTGGCTCCGCGCGAACTTCCAGCTCGAGGGTGCAGCCTACGCTGCAATGTGGGTCGGCATCTCGTTCCCGCTTGGCTGGTTCCTCGGTGTCGTCGTCGCACTCGCGAACCTGGTGCGTCCGTCCGAGTAACCACCTCTCTCCGAGGCTAATCAACTGCCTTCCGATTTCCTATCTACTAAGATGACCGTCTGCTAACGGTCACGTATGGAGTTCGACCTTCCAACGACCGCAGCCGTGTTCGTCGCACTGATCGCGCTCGGTACCGTCGGCATGATCGCATCGGGAATGATGCTCACCGAGAGCGTCCTGATGATGGTGACGCCGTCGATGGCCGTCTTCGGCCTGCTCATGCTCCTGATCGGCGTCAAACACGGAGAGTACCGCGCGAGTAACTGAAACTGTCGTCAGTATCGGTCGTCGGAACCACCCACGAGAGTTCGTCGACGTTTTTCACGAATTCCGGCGGTCGTGGCCGTGACGATGCCGTCCGAAGCAGCGGATTCGGTCTGTCGAAGCTAATTCAGCGTTCTCCGTCACTCTCGGTGTCGTCGCCTTCAGCCTCGAGCAGCGACGCGATATATTTCGAGACGTGGTCGTCCATCCGGCGTTTGTATCCCGCCTGGCGTGCGAGTCGGTCGAGTTCGCGGGCGACGAGGCTGCCGTACTGGACTGCCTTCTTGTCGCGGTCTGCGACCTCTTCGGGCAGGTATTGCGTTGCAACCCGTCGGAAGCCACGCTTTCGCGTCTCCTCGTCGGCAAGCAGATCGTCCGGAAGTCGGAGCGCCGCGTCGACGACGGCGTCGTGGAGAAGCGGTGCGACCGGCTCGAGACCTGTCGCCCGGATCGTCAGCACGTCTCGCGGAAGCTGGTCCGACAAACTCGAAATCTGCTCGCGGACGGCGCCGCGGGTCGTCTCCGCCTCGACGCGGTGATCGAGCCGGACGACCTTCTCGTAGCCGCCGAACAGTTCGTCCGCACCCTGTCCGACCGCGAGCGCGTCGAACCCGTCCGCGGCGACGCGTTCGCCGACCAGATACAGCGGCAGGGCGATCTGGACGTCCATCGCGTTCGTCCGGCCCGTCGCCCGCGCGATTTCGGGTACCGCACGCTCGAGGTCGGCGGGCTCGAGTTCGACGACGGTCAGGTTCCGACCCATCGCCTCGGCAGCCGTCCGCGCCGCCTCGACGTCGTGGCTGTCCGGAAAACCGACGACGTACAGCGGTGCGTCGAGTAACTCGGCGACCAGTGCGGAGTCGACGCCGCCCGAGAAAGCGACGGCGACCTCGAGATCGCTCGAGCGGGCGTCGTCGATTGCCGTCCCGATCGCAGCGTCGAGCGCCTCGAGTGCGGCGTCGTGATCCGATTCCGGGTCGGGTTCGGGCAAGGACCAGCGTTGCTGGATCGACAGGTCGTCCGTTCCGTTCTCGAGCTCCGCCACCTCGAGGACGGAACCCGCGGGCATCGGAACGGGCTCCTCGAGTGTGGACGGCTCGAACGCCCAGCGATCCACCGACGCTGTGCCTTCGTAGAACAGCGGCTCGCGTCCGAGGACGTCGCGAACGAGTCGGCCGTCGACCTCGCCAGCAAACCCTGTCGCTCCCGGCAGTGGCTCCGCTCGCTCGAGGGCGTCACGAACCAGTTCAGGGGTGGCGCCACGAAGCGTCGTCATTGCATCAGCCCCAGAACGCCGCTTCTGACCCGCCGCGTAACGCCGCCGGCGAACTGCCGGAAGCTGATATGCCACGGCGTTCGCTTCCCCTCGACGGACGTCTTCCCCTGACGGACTGCCTCGAGAATCGCGTCCGTGGAGCGTTCCTCCGCGTCGACGCGGGTGACCGCCTGGCCGACCATCTCGCTGATGTGGGCGTCGCTACCGGCGGTCATCGGCAGGTTCCGCGACTGTGCGAACCGTTCCGCCTGCCGGTTCGCTCGGCCGGTCAACAACCGCGAGTTGTAGACCTCGATCGCGTCGCCTTTCGTGAGTTCTTCCCGCGAGATGCGAGCCATCACGCCGTGGCGTGACTCCTGGAACGGATGGGGGATCACCGCCAACCCACCCTGGGCGTGGATCTCCTCGATCGTCGTCTCGTAGGACAACCCCGGCGGGACCGCCTCCTCGACGCCCAGCCCGAGGATGTGGCCTGCCTTGCTCGAGATTTCGATCCCCGGGATGCCGACCAGACCGTACTCCGGAGCGCGTTCTGCGGCCTCGAGACTGGCATCGATCTCGTCGTGATCGGTTATCGCGATCGCATCGAGACCGACGGCCTCGGCCTGCTCGAGAATGAGCTCGACCGGATCCCGACCGTCGTACGACAGCGACGAGTGAGCGTGAAGTTCGACCGACAGCACACCTCGAGTTTCGAGTAGCTCGATCAAAAGTACCTCGATTGTGAGAGGCGTCTTTCCGAATCCGCTCGCGTCTCGAATCTCGAATCGTTCGTCACGATCGCTTCAACCCAACAAGGGTTCGTCTGAAACGGTGGTCGCTCATCGAGAGGCGTGCCGGTACGAGGAGCTTCAACCCAACAAGGGTTCGTCTGAAACCCGC